>NZ_JQMJ01000001.1:0-316214 GCF_000744655.1 Streptacidiphilus rugosus AM-16
TGGCGAGGACAAGGGCTCGGGCGTGCAGTGATCGACACCGTGTCCGACGCGGCGGCCGCTGAGGAGTCCGTTGGGCTGCGGCTGGATGCGGACTGGCTGCAACCGCAGGCGATCAGGTTCTACCTGCACCTGGGCTTCCAGGTGACGCACTGGAAACACGCCATCCACATGCTCCGCCGACCCGGAGCACCACGGCTGCGGTACCAAACGGACGAAACCCGCGTGCGACGGCTTCTGATCGGTGACGGGGACGCGGAGCGGCTGCTGTGGACCGCCACCCGCGACGGCGACTGGCTGCGCCTTGCCCTCCAGCCGGGCGAGCCGCCCCTTGGCCGTCTGGCGGAACGCGACGCGCTGGCAACCTTGGCGGTCCATCTGGCGCTGGAGGGGTTCCCGCTCATCCGCGACGCCGAGCGCTGGAAGGAGGCGTACCACTGGAGCGAAGGCGGCGAGCCAGAAGGGCTCGCACGCCGGATCTGGTTCTTCGAGCAGTACGCCCACCGGTGCGGTCACCGCGTGGACGCACCCCCGCAGGTACTGCCCGCCGGCCTGTGCTGGCCGACCTGGTAGGGAACAGCGTCCGCCCGGCCATGCCGGGCCAAGCCCCGAGACCGACGCGGACGACGCAGGCGCGGGTGCCCCCATCGCAGTCCAGCTCGGCGATCAAGTCGCCCAGACGTCCGAAGTCTTCCAGGACACCGAGCCCGCCGACGGCCAGGACGTCGACGGCAGCGTCCCAGACGGAGCGGACCGGCAGCCTGCACACCGCAGGCTGCCGCGGCAGGCGTGGCCGGATTCGGTGCGCTGCGTGCTGCCATGACGACAGTCGGCCGAGGTCAAGCGCGGTGATACCGCGGCCCGCAGAGCTCGAGTGCGGTGGCAAATGACGACGGAATCGGCATGATCCAGGCCGGTGGGCCCGGATGACCGGACCACACGGACAACGTGCCCGGCTTCCCAGGGAAGGCCTCACTCGGTCCGTTGCTCAATGCGGAGGAACGCGGGGAAAACCACGGCGCGAATCCGACGCCGAAGCGAGGGCCCAACTCTTCCACGACGCCAACCTGCCCCCCACGCCCGACATCCCGGCGATGACGGTTGCCTGGCTCAACGCCCAGGCATCCCCGTCCCCGAGCACACCAGCCGCACCCGCACCCCACGACCACCCAGGGTCCACCCCGGACTAACCACCTGATTCCAGCGGTGCAGGTCGCACGATCCGCGCCACTGCCATATGCGCGCCTCCGCCACCTCCTGCCGCGGCTCGCACCCGAAGGAACGGTCTGGACCCGCGCCCATTTCATTGTATTATCGATACTGCAATAGAGGAGCTGAGATGCCACCGACCGCCACCGATGAGGTCCCCGCACCCGTCCGCCTGAAGCCGCTGCTCGTCATCCATGCCCGCGTCACTGACCGCCGCGCCATCACCGCCGACCTGGCCGTCGCACTGCCCGACGCCGCGGGCGATGGAGCAGTCCCGGTGCTCGCGGTCCTCGCCCTGCACCTGGTCGAGCTGCGCCGCACCGGGGCCGATCCCGACCCGGCGGCCCTGCGTGCCGCACTGGCCCGCGCCTTCCCCGGGTTGCGCGGCTACCCGTACATGCCGGTCCACGACCCGCGTGTGGGCATCTGCGTCGACATCGCGCTGCACCCCGCCGGCGACGGCGGCTGGGTCGGCGTCCAACTGGCCGTCACCGAGCAGAGCACCGACGAGGGTCAGCACCCGTGGAGCCGGATCACCCGCCGCCACGGCATCCGTGCCGTCCTGCGCCACACCGAAGCCGAACTCGACGCCGCCGAACAGCACCAGCGCACCCTCGCCCGCACCGACCGATCCGCCGGTCCGCGGGCCGACCGCATCGCACAGCTGCGCGCGGCAATCGCGGCCGCGCTGCTGCAGGCCGAACACGACGTTCCTCCCGGCAGCCCACCGCCGCCCGCACTCGGCACCGGCGCCAGCCTCTCGACACGGGTGGAGACCGAGCCGCAGGTGCTGACCGGCGCAGTCATCCAGCCGATCGCACTGCGCGAAGGCCAGGACGGTCCCGTCGCACGGCTGCATCTGGCCCCGGACACCCCGCCCGTCATCGGCGAGGTCACCGCGACCGTGCTGGTGTGCACCCTACGCGGCGACGCCGCCCACCAGGCCGCCGCCTCCCTCACTCCCGGCTCCCACGTCCTGGTCGTCGGCACCGTCACCCACCGCCCCTACACCGGCGACGACCGCATCCCCCGTGTCGCCGTCACCCTCGACATCCAGCACATCGGCCAAGCCCTCGCCTGACACCCGCCACACCGTCCCCAGCCCCGGAATCCCGGGGCCGGCCAACGAAAAACCGCACCCGGCGCCGGCCGGGATCAAGGAGGATTCACCCCATGTCCGCCGACACCGCCACCGCCCTGCTCGACCTGGCCGCCCGCGCCGAGCAACTGACCGACCCAACCGGGCTACGCGCCCTGCTCGCCCAGGGACACCCCCTGTACTGCCAGGTCCAGGAAGACGTCCGCACCCACACCCGCGCCCAGGCCGCCGGCTGGAGCGACCAGCAGCTCGCCGAGCACGCCGCCGCGGAAGGCATCGCAGCCGCCCCGGGAACGAGCCGAGAAGACCTCCTCGCCGACCTAGTCTTCGCGCGTTTCGACGCGACTCCTGCGGCGATCGCCTACCAGGCGCTGGCCGAACGCGCCCACGCACACCACACCGACCTCATCGACTGACGCCACGATGGGCTGGTTACCACCCCCTGTCAGGTAACCAGTGCAGGTCAGTGACCTGGGCCACCAAGGTAACCAGCGCCGCACCGACCGAACCGTGACCGCGGGAGTCTGTACGGGTTACCCCAGTGGTGACCTCGCCGCGCTCCGATGTTCCTGTCCCAGAGGGCACCACGAGCCAGGGAAGAGAAGCGGCGAAGCCCGCGACGTCGAGCTCCTCGACGACGGCGGACACCACGCCGAGATCCACCGCATCCTCGGCAGCTCCGCCGACAGGGCGATCTACAACCGCGAAGCGCTGCTCTGGATCCACAGGAACGTCGCCGGCGAAGGCCTGCGCTCGAACCTGCCCGCCTGGACCCTGGCCCGCGCCTGGCACGGGCGTTCCCTTCCGTACGAGCTGTTCGGCGACGTCGTCGTCACCGGCCGCACCGTCGACGGCAGCGCGGAGGCGATCTCCGCACGCCTGGCCGATCAGGCCCGCACTGTCACCGCCACCACCCGCGAGACGCTCCGGCGCTCACAGCGGCAGCACCCTCGGGCGTCCAACGAAGCCTGACTGAACGAGCTGCTCGCCTACGCTGCACGCGACGTCCCGCCATGAAGCGCGGCCGACGGCAGATCGCCCTGGCGCCCGGCTGCGGTTCCCCGCGGTCCTTAGGGTTCAGCCTGGCCCGGCCTGCTCCGGCTGGTGTGCCTCGGCGCGCCGAGGCACACCATCTGTTTGCGCGGTGCGCGGGCGGTAGGTTCGGTAGACCAGTCCGTACGGAGGGATGGAGTCGCGCACATGCAGGCGATGAGTTTGGGCGAGCTTGCCGAGGTAGTCGACGGTCGGCTCGACCATGTCCCGGACCCGGCTGTGGCCGTCACCGGCCCGCTGGTGGTCGACTCCCGTAAGGCCGCCCCCGGCGCCCTGTTCCTGGCCTTCGCTGGGGAACACGTGGACGGCCACGACTTCGCCGTCAGCGCCGTGGAGTCCGGCGCGGCCGGCGTGCTCGCCTCGCGCCCGTGCGGAGCTCCGGCTGTGCTGGTGCCGGACGTCATGGCGGCACTGGCGAGGCTCACGCGGTGGCAGTCCGCGAGGATGCCGGACGTGACCCGGATCGGGATCACCGGCTCGTCCGGGAAGACCTCTACGAAGGATCTGCTGGCGCAGACGCTGGCCCGGGCCGGGACGACCGGCGCGACGGTGGGCTCCCAGAACAACGAGATCGGCGTGCCGATGACGGTCGCCAACTGCCCGGCCGACGCCAGGTTCCTCGTTCTGGAGATGGGTGCGCGCGGCGGCGGCCATCTGACCTACCTGACCGACATGGTGCCGCTGCACATCGCCCTGGTCCTGAACGTCGGTGCCGCTCACGCGGGCGAATTCGGCAGCAAGGAGGACACCGCGAAGGCCAAGGGCGAGCTGGTCGCCTCCCTTGCGGCCGACGGGCTGGCTGTACTCAACCTCGACGACCCGCTGGTGGCCGGGATGGCCGACCGCTCGGCGGCCCCAGTCCTTTTCTTCGGCCGCACGGAGCAAGCCCAGGTCCGCGCCACGCAGGTCACGGTCGACGCTGAGGGCCGAGCACGCTTCTTGTTGACCACGCCCGCCGGCCAAGCCCCCGTGGCGCTGCAGTTGCTCGGTGAGCACCACGTCTCGAACGCACTGGCGGTGGCGGCCGTCGCCCACCACGTCGGCATGGCACCCGGCAAGATCGCGGCCGCCCTCAGTGGGGCAGTCGCGGCGACCGGTTCCCGAATGCAGCGGTACGACCGGCCGGACGGCGTGACGGTTATCGACGACGCCTACAACGCCAACCCGGACTCGATGGCGGCGGCGCTGCGCGCGCTCGCGGCGATGCACGGCGAGCGCCGGACGGTCGCGGTACTCGGGGAGATGCGGGAGCTGGGCGCCGCGTCCGCAGAGGAGCACCGTGCGATCGGTGAGCTGGCCGCGGCGCTCGGCACGGACGTGGTGGTCGGCGTCGGCAGCGATGACGCGGCCGCCATGGTCGACGGCGCGGACAGCGGTGGGCGCGAGACGCATCTGGTCGCGGATCGGACGGCGGCGGCCGTGTTGCTGGGGGCGTTGCTGCGGCCAGGGGACCTGGTGATCGTGAAGGCGTCGTTGTCGGTCGGCCTGCAGCAGCTCGTCCAGGACCTCGTCGCGGTCTGAGCGTTCGAGGGCGGACGCGGCGCTGCGCCGTGGCGGGAGGTAGCCACGACGCACCGCCCTATCTGTTGATGTTGGTCACTCAATGACGGCCGACCAAAGCTCCCGAGGGTTGGTCACCTCTCCCTCGGGGCCGGTGGTCGGCATCGTCAGGCGGCCGTGGCCGAACCGGTTGTTGTCCACGATGAGCATCTGCCCCACCTGGAGCTGGTGGACGTAGCGGGTGGCGGGGTCGTTGGCGGCCTGGGCGAAGCGCTCCAGCGCGGCGAGGTAGCCCTTGGTGAGCTCCTCGCCCAGGCCCATACCGGGGAGTTGATCACGGATCACGAGGGAGAACCGCGCGCCGAGGTCGTCGTCGCCGGTGGCGTCCGGCAGCGGGTACAGCAGGGGCAGGGTCGACAGCTCGCTGTCGACGTGCTGGGCAGTGATGGTGATCGGCGTGCCGGTGAGCAGCTCCAGGTCGTCGGAGGCGGTGTCGGGGAACAGCTGACGGTGACGGGCGACCGCGTCGGACCAGCGCACGGCGATCGACTCGCCGGCCTGGCCGGGGGCGCCGGGCCAACCGTCCTTGGTCATCAGCATGGCGGTGTAGGCGGGGCGGTGCTTGGCGAACGCCCGGCCGGAATGGGCGGTCAGAGGCCCGCCCTGCTCCTGGACACGGGAGCCGCCGGGCTGGCAGCGCACCACGTTGATCTGCGGGTGCAGCGCGTAGGCGGGCGAGTCGGAGCGCGCGCCGTAGTTGTCGAGCGGGGTACCGAGGTGGGCGAGGAAGTCGACGTAGAGATGCGGGTCGTCCACAGGGAAGTGCTTGACGAGCGCGGCGTGGCGCAGGGCGAGGCGGTCGGTGACCTGGTCGAGGACGTCGGTCGGGTTGGCGCGGACCTCGCGGGCGCAGATCGGGTCGCCGAACAGGTCGGTCCCGGGCTTGCCGTGGGTGCGGTCGCTGGTGTCGAGCATGGGTCAGTTCCCCTCGCAGGCGGCGGTGTTCCGGACGGTGAGGGCGTCCAGGTAGTGGGCGAGGCTGGCGTCGGTCGTGTCGCCGAGGACGGGGGTGTGGGGGCCGAGCAGGCTCTGGACGCGGGTGGTGAAGGTGGCGGGGTTGCGGGTGTAGGAGGGGGCGTAGGTGACGGGCAGGTCCTCGAGGCCGGCCTGGTGCATGAAGGTGTGAGTGCCGAGGGCTCCGGTGGCGTCTCCGCAGACGCAGAGCACGTCGGCGATCCGCTCGCGGATGCCGGGTTGGCGCAGGAAGGTGTCGTTGTTGCCCCACACCAGGTCGCCGCCGAGTTCGACGAGGACCAGGTCCGGGCGGTGTTCCACGGCGTAGGCGAGGCAGCGCTGGATGTGGATCTCGTAGCGGGTGGCGTCGGTGTAGGAGGAGGGTAGGCCGCAGTCGACCAGGTCGTAGCTGGCCAGTGCTCCGGCGCGCCGGTGGGCGAGGGAGTCGGTGATGCCGCCGGATCCGGTCGGCTTGACGGCCACCACGCGGAGCCCGGTCTGGGTGAGGTGGCTGATGAGGCGGCCCGCGAGGGTGGTCTTGCCGACCTCGGCCGCGGTGCCTGCGACCACGAGCAGCCTGGTCCCGGCGCCGGTCTGGGCGCCGGGTGTGCGCGCGAGGTGCGCGATGTTGAGGGTGCCGATCTGGGTGTGGACGAGGCCGATCGCCTCGACCGTCCCGGCGGCTTGCTGGCCGAGCGTGTTCCGGGGTGCCGGCGACCAGTCGAGCGTGCCGATGAGGCCGGACTGGCCGCCGAGCCAGGCCAGCTGCGTGCCGGCGACGATCGCCAGCCCTTCCCGGGGAATGCCGCCGGAGGCGTGGGTGGTGGAGTCGCGGTTCGCGAGGACGCCGAGCAGGACGGTGCCGGCGGTGACCGGGTGCTGGTTCTCGCGGTAGTCGACCAGCGCGGTGATGCCGCCCGGGTCGGTGACGCGCACCGCGATGACGTCTCCCTCGGCTCCGGTGCCGTCCGCGATCTGGCACTGGTACGGGGACAGGTCCGCTCGGATCGTGGTCGCCTGCAGGGCGTTGAGGTCTTCGAGTCTCACCGCGGCTCCCCCTTCGTGTCGGCGGCCGCCTGGCGGGCCAGCGCGGTGGCGTAGTCGCGGGTGCGGAAGTCGGAGCGGTCCGGCGGCGCCCCTGTCTCGTCCTCGACGGCGTAGAGAAGGCTCGGGCCGGGCGCCAAGAGCGCCTGCTCCAGGCAGTGGCGCAGTTCGGGCTCGGTCGCTGCGGTGAAGGCCTGCGGGTAGAACAAGGTCGCGGCAGCGGACTGGACCGTGCTCGGTTGGCTGGGCAAGGGCTGGCCGCCGGTGGACCGGTAGACCCCGTTGCAGGACACGACGTGGACCAGGGGAAGGGCATGGGTACCGGTGAGCTGGGCGCTGCCCCAGCCCATGAGGTGGTTGCCGTCGCCTTCGAGCACGATGGCGGCGCGGCCAGTGGCCATGGCGTACCCGGCGGCGACGCCGGCGGCCAGGCCCATCCCGCCTTGCAGCGGCAGAACGCGGTCCTCGCCGGGAGCGGTGAGCGCCATGATCTCCCGGCACAGGAAGCCGTTGCTGACGAACAGCGGCAGCTGGTGGTCGCGGGCCGCCGCGAGGACGGCGGCGGCGATGGTGTGGCGCTGTGTCATCAGTGGGCTCCTCCGGGCCGGACCAGCAGGGCGCAGTGCTCGCCGGCCTGCCGGTGTGCGGTGAACCACGCTTCGAGGTCGCCGGTGTGGTCGGTGGTGGCCCAGGAGACGCCGAGGCTGGTGAGGAGGCCGGTGGTGCGCTCGCCAGTGACGACGTGGTGGGGCAGGTGGTCGGTGCCGGTCCCGGCCCAGCCCACCAGGAGGGCGAGGGGGACGGCGGCGTCGGCGGCGAGAGAGGTGAGGGCGTCGCAGGTGGTGAACAGGCCAGCGTTCTTCATGAACAGCAGCGGGCGGGCACCGGCGAGGGTCATGCCGACGGCGGCGGCGACCGCGGTGTCCTCGCGGGGCGCGAGATGGACGGGGATGGAGATCCCGAGTTCGCCGACGAGGTCGGTCAGGTGGGAGTCGGGGACGCCGATCGCGCAGTCGAATCCGGCGCCGTGCAGGCGCTTCGCCAGGGTGTGGGTGGTCATCGTCGGCTTTCAGAGGCAGGCGCTGGCGGCGCGGTCGGCGATCTGGAGCAGGTCCTGGACGTCGGCAAGGGGCGGGGCGCCGGGCGCGGTGAACGTGCCGGTGGCAGTGAAGTGCTGGGCCGTGGCGCGCATGGCGGCGAGGCTGGCGCGGGTGAGGTGGTTGGCGTAGATGGCCAGGCTGAACCCCGCGTGGGCGAGCTGGTGGCCGGTCAGGTGGGGGAAGGCGGTGGGCACGGTGACCAGCGGGGCTCGCTCGTCCCAGCCCGCTGCGGTGGCCAGGGCCTGCTGGCCGGTCTTGTCCTTGGAGTGCATGAGGATCGCGTCGGCTCCGGCCTCGATGTAGAGCGCGGCGCGCTCGAGGGCCTCGGTGACCTGGCCGCCGCAGATCAGGGTCTCGGTGCGGGCGATCAGAACGAGGTCCGGTGCGGCGTCGCGCAGGGCCTTGAGCTGGTCGCGCATCAGCTGCGCGTCGGCGAGCTGCTGCTCGCGGTGCAGCGCGAAGCTGTTGATCTTCGGGTAGGCGGAGTCCTCCAGGCACAGTGCAGAGGCTCCGGCGCGGCCGAGGTCAGTGGCGAAGCGGGCGGCGGTGGCGGCGGACCCGCCGGCGTTGTCGACGTCGATGATCACCGGCAGGTCGCAGACCCGGCCGAGCGCGGTGACGACGTCGGCCAGGTCGCGCGGGCCCAGGACGTTCTCGTCGGGCAGGCCGAGCGCGGTGGACACTTCCAGGCCCGACACCCACAGCGCGTCGAAGTTAGCGTCGGTCGCGACGCTCGCGGCCATCGCGTTGGCCGCGCCCAGCGCGCGCAGCAGGTGGCGGTCGCTGTGGGCTGCGGTGAGGGTCTGGCTGAAGGGCGCGTTCGTCATGGCGGTCTTCTTCCTGTTCAGGCGGGCGTGGGCACGGTGAGGGCACGAGGGAGCGGCGCGTCGCCGGTCGGGGCGGTGGGGGTGAGGTCGCGGACCCAGTCGGCGAGCTGGTCGGCCCAACGCGGCGTGGCCACACCCGCGCGGACCTGGTACATCGCGGTGGTGGAGGCGAGGCGGTCGGCCACCTCGTGGACCGACTCCAGGCGGGGACGCCAGGACCAGCCGGGTAGCCAGCCGGTCGGCAGCCGGTCTCCGATCAGCCGCTCCTGGAGGAACCGCCGGATCTCCGGCCCGGTCAGGCGGCGGACCGTCAGGCCCTCGCCGGCCGTGTCGATGCCGAGGTCCACGACTGTGGTGACCTGGGAGGGTGGTGCGGCGATCGGGCAGCCGAACAGGGCGTCCAGCTCGTCGAAGAAGACCTCGATCTTCTGGTCGGCCGGGTTGCGGCGCGCCCAGTCCTCGGGGAGGCGGCGCATCACAGCGTTGTGACCGGCCGTGCCGGCCCCGATCCGCACGACGTGCGGCCACGTCGCGGCCTCCACGGCGGCTCCGGCCGGGGTCAGCAGGGTGGCGTCATTGCCCAGGGCTCTGAGGCCGCGACTGACCAGCTCGACGAAGACGGTGGTCTTGCCGGCCCCGCTGGGTCCGAGGAACACGCAGGCCTGGCCAGGGGCGGACTCCACGGCGGACGAGTGGGCGAGGATCGATCCCTGCGCCTCGACCTGGCGGCGCAGCGGGTACTTGAGCAGGTAGTGCAGGAACGGCAGGTGCGGGTCACCGGGGTCGAGCTGGGCGACGGTGACCTGTGGCCGGGCCACGGTGACCAGGGAGCGCGGCGGACCGTCGTGAAGCAGCGCCAGCCCCGCGGGGACGGCGATGCGCCCTCCGCCATGGGGCACCTTGAGCTGGTCCCGAGCGGGCACCGCCCCAGTGTCGGCGGCGGTGAAGACGCCGACCGTCGGGACTGTGAGACGCACCGGCGGGGAGACGAGAGCCCCGTAGGCGGTGAACGCGCGACGAAGGCGTTCCGCCAGGTCGGTGCGGTCGAAGACGGCACGGACCTGGGCGTCGCGGTACGCGATCTCATAGCTGGCAGTAGGCTCAACTTCCCTACTGTCAATGGATGTTGTCATGCCGCTCTCTCCCCAGACGATCGATGGGTGGATGCGTATGGTGCGTGATCGAGCACACACCGTCACGGATCGCGGGACAATGAGGGAGCCCTATTCAGCCCCTATTCCATTCGGGAGAGGCCGGCCCCGATGACGAGTCAGCTGAACGAGGATCTACGGGAAGCGCGCAGGTCGTCCGGCCTTCCGTGGGCGCGGTTCGCCCGGGAGGCGGGGTACGCGCCGTCGCATCTGCTGAACGTGGAGAACGGCAGCCGACGGCTCACGCCCGAGATCGCTGCCGCCTACGACCGTGTGCTCGGCACCGCGTTCGCCGCCGCGCTCCAGGACGCCGGCACGGCGGCTGCCGGGTCAACGCCTTGGGACACGGCGGGAAACCTGAGAGTCTTCGCCGAGTTGGCAGATGGGAGCAGCGTGGATCGCAGAGGATTCCTGACCGCGGGGATCGCCTTGTCCGCCTCGGCCGCCACCTGGGCCGCGTCGCTGCGGCAGCACGCCGCGCCCGACGAGCCGGCTCCGGAGCGCGGCGACCCGGAGCTGCTGGACCAGGTCGACAAGCGGCTCGACGACCTGCGTCACCTCGACGACGAGGTCGGCAGCGGGGAGGTGCACCGCCTCGCCCGCAACGAGCTGCTGTACCTCGTGGTCCAGATCAAGTCCGGCCGCTACCGGGGGAAGGCGGTGGACCGGCTGCACTCGCTGGCGGCCGAGGCAGCCCGCCAGGCCGCGTGGAGCGCGTTCGACCAAGGCCGGCACGCGCTCGCGCAGCGCTTCTTCGACGGGTCCCTGCGGGCCTCGGCCCAGGCCGGCGATCCGATCAGCGGGGCGATCGCGCTGTCGTTCGCCGCCGTGCAGTGCTACTCCACCCCCGGGCAGGCGGGCCGGGCCGTCTCGCTCCTGGAAGCAGCCGGTACAGAGGTCAGGGACAAGGCGACACCCCTGATGCACGCCATGCTCGCCGCGCGCAGAGCGCGCGCCCTGTCCAAGACCGGCACGGGGGCGAGGAAGGACTGCGCCCGCCAGCTCGCGCTCGCCCGCACCGCCCTCGGCAAGGGGTCCCGCGACGACGACCCGAGGAGCCTGTACTGGGTGACAGAGGGCGAGTTCGAGATGATTGCCGGGTCCTGCGCCCTGCAGCTCGGCGACCCGGCCGAAGCGGTGCACCGCTTCGAGGCCGCGATCAAGGCGTCCTATCCCGGCGACGAGGCCTACCCGCGAAGCCACGCCATCTACCTGGCCCGCGCCGCCGAGGCGCACCTGGAGATGCACGACCTCGACGCGGCCGTCGCCAATGCGCGCCACGCTGCTCTGTGCCTGGGGTCGGTGGACTCCGCCCGGTCGTCCTCTGAGCTGAAGGGGCTCCGCGGGAAACTCGCGGCACACACCTCGAACCCGGCCGTCCGCGACTTTCTACAGGTCGGATAGGCGCAGGAGCTCACGCAGGCGCCGCGCCACCACCAGCTCGTCCAGGCCGAGCAGCACCTTGATGCCCAGAGCGTCCGCGACCGCGAGGTTCTCCTCGCCGTCGTCCACGAACAGGCACTCCGAGGCCGGCACGTCGAGCCGCTCAAGGGCCAGGCGGAAGATCGCCGGGTCGGGCTTGCGCACCCCGGCTTCCGAGGAGAGCACGACCGCGTCGAACGTGCCGCCCAGGTCGAAGCCCGCGTAGGGGTCGTACGGCTCCCGCCCGAGGCTGTTCGACAGCACCGCGGTCCGGATCCCCGCGGCCCGCGCCTGACGGGCAACCGCAAGGACCGGGTAGGCGGGGAAGGCGTCGTGCAAGTAGCGGGCCATCAGGTTCTCCGGCTCGATGCCGACCAGCTCGGCGAAGCCGCTGTTCCAGTCCGCCTGGGTGATCAACCCGAGCTCAAGACGCTGGAAGAGCTCTTGCCCGCGCGGATCGGCCCAGCCACGCAGAAAGGTCCCGCGGGAGAGCTTCTCCCGATCCTCGAAGAACGAGATCACCTCGACCATGTTGGCGGTCAAGACCCCGAAGAAGTCCAGGATCAGGCCCGAGAACTTGGGTTTGCTGGGCGTCGCCATGGGCCCAAGGCTACGGTCCAGTCAGCCATTTGATCACCCTGTTAGCGTGCTCCGCACCGGTCTCCCGCAGTAGGAGCGATGGTCACAAGACCGGGCTGCTGCTCAGCTGGATCTCGTAGGCGATCTCCCATCCGTCATCCGGAACGAGAATGTCGGCGGTCTCGACCGGGGAACCCGCATCGTCGTAGTAGATGCGCTCGATCAAGGTCGCTTGGGTTCCAGCCGCCACGCCGAGCAGCTCGGCCTGGTCCTTGTTGAGTCGCGTCGGTCGCGGAACCTCGACAGCGCGGACGACGGTAACGCCGATGTGCGCCATGCGCGCGACCACTCCGGCGCCGGCCAGCGGTCCGCCTTCGGGCAGGACCACCACGGTGCCTGAGGTGATGGCCATCGGTTCCCAGCTGGTGGAGAGCATGACGGGCTGGCGGTCGGCGAAGAATTCATAGTCGGTCCGCACGCACAGGTCGCCCTCGGCGATACCGAGACGGGCGGCGATGTGGGCGAGTGCGGGCGTCTTGGCGGCGCTGTTGGCCTCCCAGTCGCCGGCCATTCCGAGCGAGGCCATCTCGGAGCGGAACGGGCTGGTGGCGTGCTGCTCGCGGGCCCAGCTGCGCAGCATCCGGCGGCGCTGGCGTGGGGCGCGTACGTAGGTTCCGGATCCGGCGCGGCCTTCGAGCAGGCCTTGGGCGATGAGCAGTTCCTGAGCGCGGCGAATGACGTTCTCGCCCACGTCGCCGAACTCGTGGCCGAGCGTCGCGCGGGCGGGGAGGCGGTGCCCGACGGGCCAAGTTCCGTCGGTGATCCGCTGACGCATGGCGGCTGCGACACGCAGGTAGGGGGCATCGGCGGATGCTGAGGCGCCGTCAACCATGCTGCTCCCTTGGTCTGCAGGAGAGTTCGACCGATTGACAATCTAGTCCACTAGCTAGAACCTAGTTAACTAGCACTACCCAATGTAGTTGCGGGTTGATCGGATGGTGACCGCCGTGAGCACAACACGCCCGACCGAAGCGGCGCGCTCGGCGGCAGAAGCGCTCACCGTCCTCGCCGGAACCGAGGCACGCGTCAGCGAGGAGTCCGGCTCCCTCGTCATCGAGGTCGATGTCACCGACCCCCTGCGACACGCCTGGCCGCTTCTGCTTGCGGTCCTCAACACCGGCGACGCCTTCGGGCTGCACTCCAGCAGCGCTGGACAGGTCGCCTGGCTCCGTCTGACTTTGAAGGGCACCACCGATGACCAACGCCCGGACCCGAAGCCGCCCATCCTCCCCAAGCAGCGCCGCGACCTATAGCGCCTGGGATCCGCTCGCCGGGCCCTACATCACGCACCCCTGCCGGACCGGGAATCACGACACCTGCCCGGGCGGCCTGAGCTACTACCCCGACGGCTGGGAGGGCGCGAAGGTCGACGTCGTTTGCGCCTGCGAGCAGCCGGACTGTGCCTGCGCGACGGGTTCCCGATGAGTGAGGACCAGTTGCCCTCAGCGGTCCCCCCACACCCGCTCACCGGCGAGGCCGACGGCTCCACCCACCACACCGACCGCAGGATGTGACGCGATGACCGAGCCCGAGATGCGGGGCAGCACCTCCTTCGGCCGCACGCGCGCACTCGCCAGTGGCTTCGACGGGGTACCGTGGCCGCAGTTCTGGCGTGACCTGCCCGCTCTGGTGGTCCCGCAGGTTCCGGGTCCGGAACGGCCCATCGAGCCAGCCGCGGGATGGTCGACTACCGCTTTCCTTCCGAACGCCAGCCCCAAAGCGGGCTGGTCGCTCGTGCAGCACGGGCGGGGCATCTCCGTGACGGCGCCAGATGGTGCAACCTGGTACGAGGGCTATCCGCTGCTGACCCGCGACTGGCGTCGTGCCGCTGCCGCCCTACGGACGGTTCTGCTGATCAGCGGACCGTTCACGCGGATCGACCAGTTCGCCACTGCCGCCGCGGCGGGCACTCTGCAGGTCCTGCTCGTCCCCGCGCGCTGAAGTTCTCTCATGCCCCGCCCGGTCCCCCGCCGGGCGGCCCCGCGGCCCCGGCCGCGCCCTCCCCCGTGGGGCGCACCGGGGCTGCCCTACGCCCTGCGGTTCTGGGCCGTTCTCGGCGAGCCTGCTTCCGGTCTCCGCCGTCACGGCCGTGATCTGCGTCGGCGCCACGCAGGCGGACGCACTGCAGGCGGCGGCGGACTGGGCGGCCGAGGCCCCGCAGATGCAAATCCACTCCATGGCCCTGGCCCAGATGCCCGGCCATCGCGAGGACACCTGGGAGCACCACGTGACGCTGACCGTCTCCAGCCGCGACCCCTCACCGGAGAGTTCGACGGCTCCACCCACCACATCCCCTGGAGGCCGCGGTGAGCGAAGCCGTCCTCCGCCCCGTCCCACCCACGGACCCGCAACTCACCGGCTACGACGGCGTGCCGTGGCCGGAGTTCCTGCGCTCCCGTCCCGCCCTGGTCGTGCCGCAGCCCCCCGGCCTGATACGGGTGCTCAACCCGGGTCAGGGCTGGTCCAGCTCCCCGCAGGCGGCCACCGGGCCCGTACATCCGGACTGGCAGCTGGCACTGACCGGACGTCGGCTCACCGGCCCAGGCCCCGGGCCCTGGTACGACGGAAACCCGCTGCTGACCCGCGACTGGATCCGCGCCGCCCGCGCCCAGCACCAGGTGCTCCTCGTCTCCGGTCAGTTCACCTCGATCGACCAGTTCGCGGCCGCCGCCGCAGGCGGCGCGCTGCAGCTGCTCCACGTCCGCGTCCGCTGAGCGACCTACCCTCAAAGCACCGTCCAGCTGCGGACGGTCCACCGGCCCCGGCTGCGCCCTCCCCCGAGGGGCGCGCCGGGGCTCCGCGCGCTCGCCCATCGGTGGACAGCAGCGTCCGCTGCGGGGGCGGACTGCAGGAAGCCGGCAACGTTGCTGCCATCTCGGCACCAGTCGGCGCGGGATTGCAGCGACGGCCACATTGCTTCTATTATCGAAGTACAGTTCTGGTTCTGGAGGCCACGATGAGCACCGACGCACTCCTGGATGCGAGCGCGGCCGCCACCCGGTTCGGCGCCAGCGTCTCCCGGATCAGCGAGTGGCACCGGGACCGCGCCACCACCGGGTTCCCTGAGGTGGCGGATATCGACGGCCGCAGGCGGCTCTGGAACGCGGCGGACCTCGAGGCGTGGTTCACCCGGCGCGCCGCCACCGCCGATGGGCCCGATCTCGGCGAGGATCCGGGCGAGTTGCTGGGGGCGCCGCAGGTGGCGGCCCTGCTAGGGGTGAAGTCCGTTCACGCCTACCTGGCCAGACCGGGCTACTTTCCCGAACCGGACTCCACCGAGCACACCGAGCGCTACGTGAAGCGCTTCTGGCGACGCGAAACCATCGTGGCCTGGGCGGCGCGCCGGCCCGGACGAGGTAACACGAAGCCGAAGGCGCCACACTCCACGCCGGTGCCCAACAAGCCTGGGTCGGCGGGCCACGAGGCCCTGGTCGACTCCGCGGAAGCAGCCCGGCTGCTCGGGTACGCGTCGACGGCGAGTTTTGCCAGCGCGTTCGCGCAGGGGAACCTCGGCGAGCTCGGCGAACCCGAGGGAGTTCGAGAGGCTCCAGGACGTGGCCGGCCGAGCCGCCTGTGGTCACGCGCGCGGGTGGAGCAGTCCGCCTCGAGGCGACGCAGCGAGGAGCTGGTGCGCAGGCGGCGAGAGGAGGCCTGCCGTGCGGCGTTGCAGGCCGCGGGCGGGGCTCCCGTGTCAGCCAGGACGCTGTTCGACGCGGATCCGGAGGCCGGCACGCTCCAGCAATGGAAGGCGTCGCTGGACGGGGTGCGCCGGCAGCTGAAGGCCGCGCCTTGACGTGCTGAGCGGCCGGTTCCGCGCCCGTGAACGGGGCGGGTGGGAGGTTGGCTTCCTCCCCCGGCCGCAGACCGGCGCCCGGGCTCAGCAGGGCCCAATTTCCGGTCTGGCCTGAGCGTAGCGTGGGTGCCGTCGCGCAGGCGTGCATTTTCGTGGCCGCGGCGCACCCCGACGTCGCCGGTCCGGGAACAGTGGCGCCGGTGGCCGGGGCTGGTCGCTTCATGGCGTGCCTTCGTGTTCCGCGCAGGTCCGGCACAGTGTCTGGCTGGTGCGCAGGGGGCGGCCGCACAGTCCGTCGTCTCCTGGGCATTCGTGGGCGACGGGCCGGTCGCGTTGGTGTTGTGGGTCGTGGGCGGTCGGGGTCGCGGCGGGTGTGGGGGTGGCCAGGAGGTCGTCGATGCGCCAGGTGATCACGCTGCGGGGGTGGGTGAGGCCGTCGGTGTCGACGGTCAGCGCGGTGGTCACGCGCCTGGGTGTCCAGCCGCGGCGGAGCAGTTCGTCCACCTTTTCGCCGAGCGCGCGGATGGCGGCGGCGGGCAGGTTGATGGCCGGCACCGCGTCGCAGACCTGCCACAGCAGTTGCTGGCCGGCTGTTGCTTCACCGGGTGCTGCCGGAAGCGGTGGGTTCGCCTTCGTCCCGGTCTCCCCACCACTTCCGTTCCTGCTCGCGTCAGCAGACTGCGCCGGCTCGGGGGGCGGGAGGGGGGAGGTGGGGTTGGTGTTCTTCCGGCTGGTGTTCTTGTTCTTGTTGTTCTTAGGGGTGCGATGAGCCGCGTGCGGATGAACCGCGTGCGGATAATCGGTAACCGGCTGCGACCTGCGGTTTTGTGCGTCCTCGTAGGTGGGGGCCGGTTGCGGGTTTTCGGCTACCGGTCCTGAGCTGGGGGTTTGCTCGATCGGCATGTCGGTGATCAGGTACTCGACCTGGCCCATGGTGCCGTCGGGGCGCCGCTGCTGGTCGCGCACGAGGTAGCCGAACTGCTCGAGTTCCTTCAGGCCGGCGCGGATGGCGGACAGGCCGTCGGTGGACTGGGCGGCCAGGCGGCGGGGGTTGATGCCGTAGCCGTCGCGGTGGGTGGAGATCAGTCCGAAGAGGCCCTTGGCCTTGAAGCTGATCCGCCCGTCGCGAAAGAGCCGGTTGGAGATCTGGGTGAAGGCGTCCGCGGCCATCGGGCCGCGGCGGATGGTGGCGTAGGCGGGCGCGGTCACAGCTCGGACCACCCTCGCCTCGTCAGGTCGTCTCCGGCCAGCGGCGTCCAGACCGGTGCCGACGGGCCCTGCTCTTGGAGGTCCTCAAGGATGGCTGCGCCGAGCGGGACGACTTGGGCCAGGCGGGCGGCCAGCGGGTTAGCGACGGCCATCGCCTGCAGGTCCGCAACCCGACGCTCCATCACGGTGCGCGAGGCACCGGTCAGCACGAACAGGACGCGCGGATAGACCGGGTAGGAGCGCTGCCAGACGGGGACCTGGACGGCCGTGGTCTGGCGGCGGCGTGCCGCACCGACCGGGAGTGGGGTGTAGTCCAGGAAGCGCCCGTAGGCCATCAGCTTCGAGGCGAGGCGTTCGCTGGACATGGTGGCGCGGTCGACTTCGACGAAGGCCCGCAGTTGTCGGCGTGAGCCGCTTGGGCCGTTGATGGTGTAGCGCATCAGCGCGTCCGCAATGACGGCGTCGGCGCGCTGGTCGGACAGGCGGTGGTAGACCTCGGGTTCCCAGTCCAGTGGCCCGTACTCGTCGCCGCGCTGGCGGGCCTCGGCCAGGAAGGCCAGGTGGGTGCGCAGGACGTCCAGGCTGTGGGGTGCGCGGCGGCGCAGATGGGTGCCCTGGACCAGGGGGTACTCGCGGCCGCGTACCTCGGGCATGGCCTGGCACAGGTCTCGGCCGGCGGCGGTGAGCAGCCACAGCTTGGTGCGGCCCGGCCCGGGAAGGTTGACCGAGATGACCAGCTCGTCAGCTGCCAGTTCGCGCAGCAGGCGGCGGGTGGCGGCTTGCTGGCGCGCGATGCCCACCAGGTGGTGCAGGTGCGCGGTGGTGGCCATGCGGTGCAGGTAGAGGCAGGCCAGCACCGTGTACGGGACGTCGATGTCGGTCATTCGAACTCCGTGGTCGTGGTGGGCTTGGCCAGCTCCACCCGGGCGGCCGTTTTAGTCGTGCGGGGTGTGGCCGTAGGGCGGCGGAGGAAGTCCGCGACCTTCTGGTCGTGCTGGTCGGCGATGCGGTGCAAGGTGGCCGCTGCACGGGCACCGAGGGCACGGGCGCTGGCCTGGGTGAGGTCGCCGAGGTGCTTGTCGCTGCGCAGGGCGGCGAAGACTTCTCCTGGTTGGGGGCCGCGCACGGTCAGCGGGCCGCGCTGTGTGCCGCCGGCAGTGAAGGAGAGGGCGTGGTGGTAGCGGGGCAGTTCGGCGACCTGCCGTACCGAGAGAGCGCCGTGCCACTGCTCGGTGACGGCCCGGACGGAGTCGAGGGAGCCCGCGGTGGTGGAGAGCATGGACGCGTTCTGCAGGAGAGAGGCGCGGGTGCCTGCGTTGATGCGCTCCAGCAGCTGGACCAGGACATGGAGGCGGATGCCGAACTTGCGCAGCTGCTCGGTGATGTCCGCGATGGTGGAGCCGGCGCCGGCCTGGTCGAGGGAGATCATCTCGTCCAGCCAGACGTGGAACGGCTTGCGCTTCGTCTCCGGCAGGTCGCCGCGGGAAAGGCCGGCGCGGAAGACGTCGCGCAGCAGGAGGTTGACCAGGAGGCGCTGAGTGGGGCCGGTGCCGCCCAGGCACAGCCACACAATCCGGCGGCGGTCCATGGCCGCACGCGCGTTCCATTTGCCGGTGGGGGCGCCGAGCAGGGCGCGGGCGACCGGGTCGGCGGCGAGGCGGTCCAGGGGGTTGAGGACCGGGGCGAGCGCGTCGTAACCGTAGCCGGTGAAGGTGGTGGTCCACCACGCCTTCGCCGCAGCAGGGAGCTTGGCGAGGACGGCTTCGCGGAACGCCGGGTCGGTGAGCAGGGTGCGGACCTGGAACACGGTGGCCTGCGCGGCCGGTTGCCCCGCTTGGGCGGCCAGCCGGTTGATCTCGACCAGTGCCTCGAGGGCTTTGAAGAAGATGGTGGTGGCGCGCGGTGCGGTGTGGTCGTCCCAGCCGAGGACGAGTCCGAAGGAGTCCACTGTTGCGCGCACCACTTCGTCGGCGCGTTGGCCGGCGTCCATGCCGAGTGGGTTCCACGAGGGCAGGCGGGCGGTGTCGTGGCGGCCGGTCAGGTCGATCCGCCATACCCGATCCCGCAGTTGGTCGTGGGCGAGGAAGGGTGCGGCTGCGGTCCAGGAGTCGGCGTGCGGGTCGACGAAGAAGACACCGTCGCCGGCAAGCGCGACCGCGAGTGCCTGAACCACGGCCCGGGTGGTCTTGCCGTAGAACGACTTGCCCACGGACACCGAGAACAAGGTCTCCTCGAGCGGGGAGGCGATCAGCCGAGTGGTGCCGTCCGGGCTGCGGTACCAGCCCTGCGGCATCAGCGGCTGGCCCAGCTGGTACACGGGCAGGGCTGCGGCGGTCAGCGGTTGGCGGCAGTGGACGGTGGGGGGCTTGAGCAGGCCGGCCAGTTCGTGGATGTTCAGCCAGGAGTCTGTGTGCGGGTGGAAGCGGCCGGTGGTCCAGCGGCGGTCGAAGCCGCCGCGGCGCAGGGCGTGGTTGGCGCTCCACTGCCACGGGCCCAGGCGGGTGCCGTCCACGCGCAGGCGGGAGCGTCCGGCGTAGACGTCCATCGCCGCAGTCAAGGCTTTGAGGGCGCGTTCGGCGCGGCCCTTGTGGTCGGAGGCGCAGCGGACCAGGAGCTGGAGTCGGACCAGGCCGACGTCGTCGGCCAGGCGGCCCCAGACCTGGCGGGTGTCCACCGGGCGCGGGCGGACCGGCATCGCGAGGCGTCGGCCGCCGGGCTGCTGCCCGCGGCCGGCGCTGTCGAGCAGGTGGGCGAGTTGGTAGGTGAACGAGTCCCGGGCCGCGTCGGTGTCCGCGATCGCCCGCCGGGTGGCCTTGCGGGCCTCCGCCTGTGCCCGGGTGCGGGCGGCCGCGGCGAGCTGCCAGCGCTTGAGCCGCAGCCGCCAGTTCGGGACCGGCTGCAGGTCCAGGACGACCTCCGCCAGATCGCCCAGGTCTGCACGGACCGCGGCGACGGCATCGACGATCGGCTGCAGCGGGTCGGGCTGCAGCGGCACCTCGCGCAGCGCCGCAGCGGGATCACCGCGCAACACGAACTCCGCCCGGAGCGTGTGCTTGCGGTCCCGGTCCCGGACCGGCCGCCCGCGCTGGACGGTCACCTGGTTATAGGGGGTGGTCGACAGCAGGTGCCGGGCGCTGACATGTCCCTCGACGCTGTAGTCGAGCGGGGTGTCCGCGGTGCCGTCGGCGCGCATCCGGATCCGGACCGCCTTCGCGCACGCCGGCGCCCACCACGGCCCCGAGCGTGCGGCGCGCAGCAGCACCGCCGCGCTGCGGATGATCTCCTCCGTGCAGGGGTCGAAGGAGCGCGCGGGCTGGAGGATGTAGCGCACCCGGTGGCCGAGAATCTTGGCGGTGAGCTGCTCGCGCACGTACCAGCCTCCGGCGATCAACGGCAGGCTGACGAGGGTGAGCAGCAGGACATGCGCGGCGAGCCATGCGGGTGCGCGCCAGAACCAGACGGCGCAGTGGACCAGGAGTCGCACCAGTTCGGTGGTCGCGCCGTTCACTGGGCACGCTCGCGGGAGAACGCGGTGCAGGCGGAATTGGATGAGAGGCTGGGGTTGTGAGGCACAGTCGCCTTCCGTGGTGATCGTGGGGATCCGACACGGGAAGCAGACCCGGGCGAGGTCACCGCTACGGTCACCAGATCCACCCACGAACGGTCACGAGGCGATAACGACCAGGGTCACCAGTGGCGCTGACGGGTCACCAGATGCCCTGGTGACCTGTGACAGCGGAGCTGGACCGATTGCCACCGAAGTTGGACCGAACGCAGTTTGTGACAGCGAATTTGGATGCGCCCAGGTCGGAGCAGTGCGGCCTGGGTTGTGCATCCGTGGCCAGAGGCCGGACAGCGCGCCGACGGTTGATCCCTCATGTGGACTTCGGCTGGTGACGGGTTGTCCCAGCGGAGTTCGAGCGCCGGGTACGAGAGTGTTGCCGGTATCCCGGCTCCCATTGGGCGGAGGCTGTCAGCGGCAGTTCGTAAGGTGCCCGGGTGAACATCGACGATCTTTCCTGGCAGGCGCGCCACCACGGCGGCGTCTACCCGCGGCTGGCGCGGACCCTCCTCGACCTGGGGCAAGTGGAACTGCTGGTCCGGGCGGCAAGGGAGCGCGGGGACTGGAACTGCGCGGAGGCGGCGGCCCGGGAGTTGTGCGCGGCTGGCGAGTGCGACCGGGCGCTGGCGTTGCTGGAACCGTTCGCGGAGATCGGCTGGCGACCTGCCGAGTGGCTCACCGCCGAGATCATGATCCACCAGGGCGAGGGCGACAAGGCGCTCGCGAAGGTGCGCCCGGACGCGACCCAACTGGGCGACGGCCACGTGTGCGCCCGCTACGCCGAGCTGCTGTCGAAGGCCGGACGGATAGAGGAGGCCGTCGACGTGCTCACACCCCACCTCAGGGAGCACTGGCTCCGCTCCCGCCTGGTCGAGATCACCGAGGGGCTGGGACACGACGACCTGGTCTTGGCCGTGCTCACGCGGGAGGCCGAGCACATGGAGGCTGCCGAAAGCGCGGCGTGCGAGCGGTGCGGCGGATCCTGCGGGACGAACCGGACCGACCGGTGGCATGTGCTGCTCCTGATCTCCCGGGTCTTGGAGCGGGCCGGGCGCACAGAGGAGGCCGTCGCGGTCCTGCGCGCCGAGAGGGCCTCGGGCCGACGGCACCCCGTCAACTTCCCGGAGTACTACGCGGAGCTCCTCGCCCGGCAGGGCCTGATCGACGAGCTGGGGGCCCTGGCCACCGAAGACCACCGCTCAGCCCTCGACGTGTACGCGAAGGCGCTGGAGGACACGGGGCAGGCGGACGAGGCGGAACGCGTGCTGCGCGAGGGGATCGCGACCCATGACCACCCGAAGGACCGGGCGGCGCTGATGCGCCTCCTCGTCCGCCAGGGGAGGGTCGACGAAGCCGTCGAGACCGGCCGGCCCACCTACGAGTACTACGACTGCTGGAACTTCCTCCAATGGGCGCTGGAGCTGCTCGTCGAAGACGGCCGCCCCGACCGGGCACTCGAACTCCTGGACGGTCAAACCGACGAATACGCCAAGGAGCACCCGGACCAGGTCCGCCACCTGCGGCTCTGGCTGCTGGGCGAGGCAGGCCGCTGCAAGGAGGGCATCTCGGAGGCCACCGCCCTCAACGAGCGGGAGCCGGGCGAGTGGGACACCGCGCTGGCGCGGCTGCTGGAGCAGGACGGACGGACGGAGGAAGCCCTCGCACTGCTCCGCTCCTCCACCCACTACTTGGTCCACCATGACTTGCCCGACATGCTGATCAGGCACGGCCACACGGCCGCGGCCCTCGACGCCATTCCCACGATCGCCGAGAGTCGCGCGGCTGCCGAACGGCGGAAGCGGGAGCGGGAACGAGAGGCGGCGGAGCAGCGGGAGCAGGACGATCCCTGGGCCGCCACGGCCGGGTTCAGCGAGGAGCCGCCGTTCTAGCCTGGAGCGCCGCGGTTAAGCTGCGCTGAGACGGGACAGCGGTGGTCCTCGCACCGACTTCTGGCAGGCCGTCCAATTAGGAGGAGCACGGTACGAGAGCCCGACGCACGACTTGCTTCGGGCTCCTGAACAGCAGTGATCCACCTTCGCTGTCACAAACTGCGTTCGGTCCAACTTCGGTGTCCATGGGTCCAGCTCCGCTGTCACACGTCGCTGGACGGCGGTTCTGCCGCAGTCAGCGCTCACCAGCGCCGGGCGTCGCGGCGTGCGCACAGCCGGCTCACCGTGGCCATGAGCAGCGAAGTGACGGGGTCCGTCGCACCGGCCGCGTGGGCTTGCGCCCAGAGCGCGGTCGCGCGGTCGAAGGCGGCGCGCGCACCGGGGTGGTCGGCGCCGAAGTTCTGCGCCCAGCCCGTGGCAGCACGCGCGTACAGCCGCACGGCGCGGACGTCGTCGCCGATCTCGTGGCACACATGGGCCAGGAGCTCGGTGGCGTGCCAGAGCTGGCTGCTGTTCGGGCCGAAGGCAGCCTCCACGTCCCACACCAGTGAGCGGGCACCCAGGACCGCGTCCATGAGCCTGCGCTCGATCAGCGCGTCGACGACCCGGGCGGCTGCGGTATCGACCCACGTCGCATCCCCGCCGGTGGTGTCTGCTGCGCAGGGGGGCTGCTGCAGGTACACCGGCTGTTCCTCGCCGTCACTGCGCAGTGCGGTGCGCAGTGCGGTGCGCAGTGCGGTGCGCAGTGCACTGCGCTGGAAAGTTCGCTGCGCGCGCACGCCGGCCGTGCGGTGCGCGGGAGCGGCGGCTGCGCGCGTGCGCGCGTTCCTGGCGGCCGTCCAGAGCGGGGCGGCCGGCCACAGCACCACGCACACGACCACCGCGAGGACAGCGCCCACGGCGCGCACGGGGTCAATACTGAACCGGTCGTCGCCTGGGTGCTCGCCGCGGACTGGCAGCGGCAGGCTCACCAGAGCGCAGACGGCGATCCCGGCGATCACGTAGAGCGTGGCCGCCGTCAGGTACGCGGGGGGCTGGGGCAACAGCAGCGAAATGCCGGACACAGTGTCCTCCTCCAAGGTGTGCCCCACACCCCATGCCGCACCGGTCACCACTACGGTCACCAGTTCCGCCGCTGCCGATTGCGATGCCGTAACTGCTCCCGTGCTCCGCTGGTGGGCGCACACGGTCCCCACTCTGCCCAAGGACAGCCTGCCGCGAACCGGATCGGCCCCTGACCTGCACTGGTTACCGGGGCGGTGACCTGGGTTCGGTGCAGGTAACCAGTCCCGTGCGGGCCCATGACGGACGGTCGGGAAAGGCCCGAAGCGTGTCGGTGGGACCTGGTCCGCGTTGTGCAGCGCATGAGCACCATGACCACCGGGAGGCTGCTGGCCGTCGCGATGACGGCCGCAGCGCTCGCGGCCAGCACGCCGACCGCCGAAGCGACCGGCCAGTACCAGGCGATTTCCCTGGACGCGGCCTCTGGCGACTCGTCAGTGACCGGGCACGCGCAGCTGGATGTGACCCGTGAGCACGGAGGATTCCGCGTGCGTGGCACCGTCACGGCCGACAGCGGCTGCGTCGAGCTGAAGCTGATCGAGTCCCACTGGGGTCTGTACGTCGGCGGAGACACGGTCGCGCGCGTGTGCGGCCACGATCACCATGTCTCCGTCAGCGCGTTCACCCGCCACTCGGACGTGGTGCTGACCGCGGACATCGGCCCGGGCTACGACTCCCGCATCGTGAAGCTCACCGGGACCGGCGGATGAACCGTCACGGCCTCCGCGCCGCCACGGCGGCCCTCCTCAGCGCGGCCACCTGGTTCGCGGTGTGCGGCTGCGCCGCGCACCACCACTGGATGAACCCCGCCCTGTCACCGGCCGCCGCCAACCCGAGCGCAACCGCGACCGCTTCACCCCCCGTGGGATTGGATGCCCCGGCCTCTCCGGCCGATCCGCGGATCTCCCGTTCGGCGGACCCGGCGAGCGAGCCGGCTTCCCCCTCTGCCTCCGGCAGTGCCTTCTCCGCGTCGGTGGGTACGCCCAGGCCCGCCGAGCCGGCCCCGCGCGCGGTCACGCTCCCCGCGCCGGACGCGCCGGCCCGGCATCACCACCCAGCACGCGGCACGACCGGATCCCACCCCCACGGTGGCGCGACCCACTCCACCGGTCGGCATGGTCCGTCTCCGTGTGACGCCCTCGCCCACGAGGGCGGGCTGCCGGGGAACCTGTACGCGCAGTGTCGGCACCTCTACGGCTGACGCACGAGCGCGCGGTGGCCGATGCGCTGCGCACCGGCCACCCTCCTCTCCTCCTGCGCTGCGCATGCGCACCTCCTCCCGTGCGCATGCGCAGCTGTGCTGCTGGGCGTGCGCAGAGCGGAGCGTTCGCGCTACCTCCGGCCGGCGATGTGCGCAATCAGGACCAGCGCGTAGGTCGACGCGCACGTCGTGATGACGCCCAGGGCGACGGTGCGCACGGGGTCGGCCCAGCGCGAGCGGGGCCGGTTCTGGGGGCGGGGCAGCGGACGGCTGGGCGCCTTCTTCGCGTGGGACTTCTTCTTCTTGGACATGGCTGGCCTCCACGGATCGTGACGACAGGTCACGTCGGCCCGAGGGGGCTCGCGCCGCCCCGGGGGATTCCGACGCGGCGAAGACAAGCGGTCCGCCGAGGCTCCACCAACACCCGAATCTGGCTGTGCTGGTCCCCGCCCCGTATGGGGCGGAGCGAAGGCTGGTGGCCGTCGACGGGAGCAGATCCGGGTCTTGGTAGAGACCTCGGTGACTGGTAGTGGGGGCGGGCCCGAAGGCGGCGAACGGCGCCCAGGCGCGCTGGTTAACCGGCCGGTCCGGGGTATCCAGGAACGTCACCAGTGCAGGTCAAGGCCGTGTTCCGCAGTTGGCTCCCGCTCCGGCGGCGGGCACTGGTTACCTGCTGCCGGAGCCGGGCTGGTTACTGGTTACCTTGCCGTCGTTACGTTTTCGTGATGCCTGGCGGGTGGATCTGGTTACCGGAGCGGTGACCTCGCGGGGGTTTGGTCGGGACAAAGAACCCGACCGCATCCCGGAGGCAGACCTCGATGTCCCGCTCCCCCGCTCACCTTGATGACGAACTCGCCGAAGGCGTCGTCGCTGCTGTCGATCCCGGCCGGGCCTGGCGCCAGCGACGGCTACGCCGCGTCACTGTGTGGGCTGCGCTCGCGGCCGGGCCGCTGGCCCTGGTCGCGTCCTGCGCCTCCACCCGCCTCCCGGCTCGCGCACCCGCGCACACCGTCGCCGCCGCAGCCGCCGCCGCAGCCGCAGCCGCAGCCGCAGCCGCGCCGACCCTGGCGCAGGACCCGTCGGGCTTTGCGCAGCTGTTCGTCTCGCTGTGGCTGCGCACCGACGGCAGCGCCGACGACGCGCACCTGGCCGCGTTGCGCGCACTCGCCCCGAACATCGACCTGCGCACCACGCCGGAGTCCCCCGACAGTGGCACGACGTCGGTTGCGCAGTGCGCGTCGGTCCGCAGCACCCGGGTGCGCGACGGCTACTGGTCGGTGACGGTCGGCTGTGAGACCGACGGCCGGCTGAGCGCGCTGCGGTACTTCACCGTCCCCATCCAGATGACTCCCACCGGCGGTGGGATCGGGTCGCTGGCGGTCGTCGCGCAGCCCGCCGCCATCGCGGCCCCGACAGCGGCCGACGTCCCGCAGGCGCTGTACCCGGACAGCGCTGCCGCGGGCACACCGCTCGCCTCCGCGGTGGGCGCCTTCGCCACCGCCTATCTGACCGGCCAGGGCGACCTCTCTGCACTGCTGTCCCCCGGCACCCGCATCCCGGCACCCGCCGCAGCGCTGTACTCGCAGGTGCAGGTGGGTCAGGTCAGTGTCGGGCAGCCGGGGATGGACGGCCAGGTGCCCGCGGACGGCACCGGCTGCGGGGTCTGGGTCCAGGTGACGGCGACCGACCAGAGCGGCAGCAGTTGGCCGCTGGGCTACGCGCTGCGGATGCGCGCCCGGGCCGGGCGTTGGGAGGTCGCCGCTCTCGAGTCCGGCCCCGCCTTGTCCGCCCAGTCCGCTGCGACCTCGACCACGACGCCGTCGGTGGCCCCATCAGCGACAGCACCCTGACCACGCCTCTCGCCCTCTTGCTCCTCCCCCCTCTCCTGCTTCTCTCTCCGCGGAGTTCTTTGTGATCGAGCACCTCTACATGGCCGGCGCCCTGCAGAATCTGGGCACCAACGTGATCGGCATGTTCGCCGACTGGGCCAAGCCCGCCCTGGAGGCGGTCGTCGGCGTGGTCGTCGTCGTCAAGATCGTCCAAAGGTTCAGCATCAAGGCCGGGATCGGCGTCGCACTCGCCGCCATCGTGTGCCTGGGCCTCTACAACGACCGCGACCAGCTCGGCACCGCAGTCACCAACGAGCTCCAGTCCGACACCCACGGCATGAGCCGGCTCCACTCCCCGATCCAGACCCTCCCCACCACGGCTGAGGCGCGGCGGTGACCACCGCTGTGGAGGCACCGGTCGCGCGCTCCTACACGAGGGCGCGCCGGCATCCATGGGTGCTGGGCAAGCTCGGCGAGATCCGGCTGTGGCTCGGCCCCTACTCGCGGCCACAGCTCGTCGTCGGCGGCGTCGGCCTGCTCGTGCTCGGCAAGACCATCTCCTGGTGGTGGCCGGTCTTCGGGCCGCTGCCGATCGTCGTGCTCGGGGTCGCGGTGTGGGCGGCGCGGTGCGCGCGGATCGGCGGCCGCGTCCCGGAGGCCGCGGTGTGGGGGTGGGCACTGGTCCTCACCCAGCCGCGCGCCGGCCGGATCGGCGGCCGCCCGGCCAAGCAGCCGCCCAGCACCCGGCTCGACGGCGGCTTCTACCTCACCGAGACCGGCACTGGAACCGGCCCGGCCGGTGAGGGCGTAGCGGCTGGGACGACCACGGCAAGGCGGTACGCGGCCGCGCCCAGCACCCGTGCTGCCCGCCGCTCCTCCGCCCCACCTCCACGTCCCCCGCAGCGTCCCCCGCGGACGCCGCGCCCGGGCCGCACCATCGGGCCGATGACCGCAGCCGTGGGCAGGAGCCGCACCGCGCCCGCCGATGTCGCCGCGCCGTCCCGTCCCCGTTCTTCGCTGGATCTGCTGCTGGAGCAGGCTGGCGCCCGCACCTCGAATAAGAAGGCGTGACCTTGATGCGTGTTCCGATCCGTCACATCGTCGACAACCTGGTGTGGTCGACCACCGGCACCGTGTGGGCGTTCTTCCGTGTGACCCCGGTGTCGAACCGCTACTCCCCGGCCCGGGTACGCGCGGAGCTCGTGTCGCGGCTGACGTCGATGGTCCGTCAGCTCGAGGGCGCGCCGCGCTGGTACGGGCTGGCCGCGCAGATCGACGCGGGCGAGGTCGGCACGCGCATGATCGAGGGCATCGACCTGCAGCGGCATCCCGCCTGGGAGGAGACCGCCGATGCCTGCTTCGACCTCGTCGCGGACCAGGAGATGTTCCGGCGCACGCACTGGCTCGCGGTGCCGCTCAAGGCCCCCACCCGGCAGGCCGCGTGGGCCGGTCAGCTCGCGGCGACGTGGACGGAGGTCGCCGACCTGCTCGGTATGGCCCCGGTGCAGGTGACCGAAGGCGAAGTGGACGTCTACCGGCAGCAGGCCCGCCACCTGGCCGCGGCGCTCGCGTCCGGACCGTCGCTTCGTCCGGCGCGCCCGGCGGAGATCGTGTGGATGTGCCGGCATGCGATCTGCCGAGGCCTGGATGCGCCGCTGCTCCTGGAGGCCGAGGAGGCACCGACCGGCGGGGGCCGGATCGTGGGCGGCACTTTGCGCTCCCCCTCCTATCTGGAGCTGGGGCAGGTGCGGCTCACGGAAGGCGGCCGCCCGTCGTCCGCCGGCGAGACAGGGTCCAAGGGGCCAGGGCGCGGGGCGCGGGGGCTGCACCGCACGGACGGGACATCACTGATCGCGCGGCGGTGGCTTCAGGTGGAGAGCGAAGCCGGGACCTCCTACCAGGCCCAGCTCGTGGTGGGTGAGCAGCCGGCGGTGGCGGCCGCGTCGGCGGCGGATGTGCTGGCGCAGTTGGAGGTCTGTCCGTTCCCGGTGGACTACGTCATCGACCTCGCCGTCGTGCCGGCGGAGAAGGCAAAGTTGTCGGTGCGGCGCAAGAAGCGGGAGCTGGTGGACCAGGCCGACCAGTACGGCGCGGAGACCTCCGGCCTTCCGGACACGATCTACAACGCGGCCGGGGACCTGGGCGAGGAGAGCAGCCGCCTGGAGCAGACCACCAGCGAGGTCGAGGTCCAGTCGGTGACCGCGCTCACCGTGTGGGCGACCACCCCGGCGGAGGCCGAGCAACGCGCCCGAACGCTCGCGGGGGCGTTCACCGCGCTGAACTACCAGATCGTGCGCCCGGTCGGCAGCCAGGAGATCCTCTTCTCCCTCTCGCTGCCCGGCACGGTGTCCTCGCCCAGGTTGCGGGAGTTCCGCCAGCACGAACTGTCCGGGGACTGGGCGCTGCGCGGGGCCGCGACCAGCGTCGACCTCGGTGATGAGCACGGCGCGCTGGCCGGGTTCAACCTCGACAGCGGCACCGCCCTCCCTGTGCTCATCGACCTCGCCGGAGCCCCGGGACGTAACCGCTCCGCCTCGATGGGTGTGGTGGGGGAGCTCGGGTCGGGCAAGAGCATCGTGCAGAAGACCCTGGCAATCGCCGTGGTCGACCGCGGCGGGCAGGCCATCGTCATCGACCGCACCCCCCTGCGCGAGTGGGCCGCCTTCGCCCAGGCCGCCACCTCGGGCCGGGCGCAGATCGTGGACGCAGCCACCGCCACCGTCAGCATCGACCCGCTGCGGCTGTTCCCTCCCGCGGACGGCGCGCGGTGGGCGATGAGCTACCTCACCCTGCAGCTCGGCGTCGGCGCCATGTCGGCGGCCGGGGCGCTACTGAGTCACGCCGTCCACCACGTCGCCGCCACCGCCGCACCGAGCATGCGCGCGGTGCTGGACCACCTCACCACGCTGGGAGAGGAGGATCAGGCGAGCCGGCGGGCGCAGGAGGCCGCACAGCTGGCGGACATGCTGCGGATCGTCGCCGAGGACCGGTTCGGGCAGATGGTCTTCGACCCGGCCCTCGCCGCCCTGCGGTGGGAGAACCTGGACGGCGACATGGTGGTGTTCACCACCGCCGGCCTGCTGCTCCCCTCCAAGGAGGCGCTGGCCGATCCGAAGCTGCTGGCGCAGCAGCCGCTCGAGGCGCTGATCGGCCGCGCGGTCCTCTATCTGGTCGCGGCGGTCGCCCGGGAGGTCGCGTTCAAGACTCCCTCCCGGTTCGGGTGGATCGACATGGACGAGTGCTACTGGCTCACCTCCTCCACCGAGGGCGCGCACCTGGTCCACGAGATCGTCCACGACGGCCGCAAGCACAACGCCGGCGTCGGCCTCGGCTCCCACGACCCGAACGAGCTCGGCGACCAGACCACCCGCGGCCTGCTCGGCTACAAGCTCGTGATGCGGCACACCGACCCGGCACTGATCCGCCGTTCCCTTCAGTTCCTCGGCCTGGACCCCGCCGATCTCCAGCTGCTCGACACCGTCGCGGGCTTCTCGCCCAGCGGCGCAACCGACCGGCAGGGCGAGTGTCTGCTGCGCGACAACGCCGGCCGCCTCGGCAGGGTCCGGATCGAGATCCCCCCGGTCCCTCGCATCGAGGAACAGATCGGGACCACGCCCTCGGACAGCGGCAGCGGCAGCGGCAGCGGCAGCGGGATGCTGCTCAAGAGCGTCGGGGCGTCAGCATGACGAAGTGTCTGCAGCACTGGCGCCCGAGTTGGTACGCCGTTCGACGGGCGGGCTTCCTCACCGGCACGGTCTTCGCGTTCCTGCTCACCGGCGCGCAGGTCGCCGCCGCGGCCACCACAACTGATGGCGGGGGCGGGGGCATGCTCGCGCCGTTCAACGTGCCCTCCTCGGAGGGTGTGCCGCTGGACCACTACGCGTTGGTGTCCGATCCGGGCGGAGTGGGCGACTTCGAGCAGATGGCGCAGTCCTATCTGATGGCGATGCTGTTCTCCCTGGTGCGGATCATCGTCGGCCTGGAGTGCTGGCTGATCCACTGGGCCTACAGCTTCCCCGTCACCAAGGCCCTGGCCGGCAAGTCGCAGGAGCTCGCCGACGGCTACCGCACCTGGGTCGTGGACCAGCTCGGCCTGCCCGGCATGCTGCTGGCCTGGGCGGTGGTGGTCTGCTCGGTGATGCTGCTGCGCGGCCGCACCGGCCGCGCCCTGGGCGAACTCGCCCTCACCCTCACCATCGTCGGTGTCGCCTCCGCCGGGCTGCTGCGCCCCGACGTCGTCCTCGGCTCCGGAGGCCTGCTCGACCAGGCCCGCCAGGCCTCCCTCGAGGTCGCCTCCGTCACCACCAACCACGGCGCACCACCGCCCGCGAACGTCGATCCCGCCTCGATCTCCGGCCCGCTCCAGCAGACACTTACCTCCACCTTCGTCGTGCAGCCCTACCAGCTCCTGCAGTTCGGCCGCCCCATCCCCCAAGGCGACAAGGCGTTCGACACTTACCTGGCCTCCGTCACCGCCAACGGCAGCGCCACCTTGCCTGGAGGGAACTGCGACAGCCTCACCGGCGCCACCAAACTCCTGTGCCAACAGGGTGCACCCGCCACGCCGGACTGCAGCGGCCTGTACCTCCTGGCGAAGCAGTTCTGCGAACAGGGCGCGCCGAGCAACTCGCCCGGTGACCGAGCCACAGCCCTCGCCGACCGCTTCAAGACCCTCGACCCATCCATCTCCGCCTACGTCGCCCCGCCGTCGTGGGACCGGGTGTTCGGCGCGATGCTGCTGCTGTTCGCCGCCCTGGTCGTGCTCGTCATGGTCGTGGCGATGGTGCTGGCCCTGTTCGCCGCGCAAGCCGCCGACGCGTTGTTGGCCGCACTCGACTACCCGGCGCTGGTGTGGGCGATCCTGCCGGGTCCCAGTCGCGGGGTGCTGTGGCGGTGGATCGGCTCGTTCGTGACCTCGATCCTGGTGCTGTTCGCCGCCTCGGTGTTCCTTCCCGTCTTCGGCCTCACCTGCACGGCGCTGCTGACCGGATCGGGTCAGGATCTGATCACCCGGTTGTTCTTCATCGACCTGGTCGCTGTGGTCGCGCTCGGCTTCCACCGCCGCATCATGGCCGGCGCCTCCACCGCCGGCTCCCGGCTGGCGAACCGGATGCGCTGGGCACGGATCGGCGGCTCAGGCTCCGGCGACGACGCCACCCGCACCGGCCAGGTCATCGCCGGCGCCCTCGCGGGCGGGGGCGCGCTGGGTGGCGGGGCGGGCGGGTACGGCATGTTCGCCGCCGGGAACCCGGTCCAGGCCCACCTCGCACGCCGCGCCCGACTCCTGTCCGGCGCCCGGGCGCTGGCGGACATCCCCGGCTCCCCCCTCGGCGCCGGGCGGCTGCTCGGGGACATCGGCCGCGAAGCCGCCCACGGCCTCGCCCCACTCACCCTCACCGCGCGCGGGATCCACCACGCCTGGAAGGGCCGCGCGCTGACCCCGGCAGAGTTCGACGCCCGCCGCATCAAACCGGGCCTGGGCGGACAGCTCCCGGTCGGATCACGGCTCCACAACCGGCTCATCCAGACCCGCGGCGGCCGAGTCATCCTCGGATCCAGCCGCCTGGCCTGGGGCGCCACCTTCGGCGCACCCGCCACCTGGACCCGCACCCGCCGCAAGATCGCCACTGTCCGCCGTGATGTCCGCGGCCAGGCCACCCACTACCGGCTCGAGGCCGCCAACTACTGGCACACCGAATGGAAGCCCGGCTTCGACGACATCACCACCCCGGTCCGCCTCGGCGGGAAAGCCGCCGCCCAGGCCGGCCTGAGGATGCACGTCGCCGCCGACGTCTACGGCCGGGCCGCTGGGACAGCGACCCGCACCGGCGCCGTGAACACCGCCACCGCAGCTGTCCTGCACTACGGCCCCTCCCAGCCCGCAACCTCTGGCGGTGCTCGCCCGGCGGCGGCCGCCCCGCTGCGCTTCACCCCACCCGCCGAAGGGTCGTCACCGCCGGGGAAGGTCTTCGCTGACGGGGCGGACGACTGGGGTGGCGCCGACTACCAGGCCGCGCGCCGCGTCTATGAGGAGTTCCAGCAGCAGTTGCGCCGGCGCGGAATCGCAGGCGACGGCGGGCCGGGCAGCTGGCAGAACGGTGGGCAGCCGTGAAGAAGCTGATCCTGCTCGGCTTCATCACCGCCGTGTGCGTCATGGCGACCATGGTCCTCCCACTCGGCATGGCCGCGACCACCTCGGCCAGCGCGTCCGACGGGTCGGCGGCCGCAGTCGCGGGCCTGCCCCCGGTCCTCGGCCAGGCCTACACACTCGCCGCCACAAAGGTCCGTAGCCTGGTGCCCGGTTGTCAGGGCATGCGGTGGGAGATCCTGGCCGGGATCGCGGAAGTCGAGACGACCCAGGCCGCCGGGCACCAGATCGCCGCCGACGGGCAGATCACCCCGCCGATCTACGGCCCCCTCCTGGACGGCTCCGGCGCGGGCGGCAACACCACACCGGTCATCAACACCAATGCAGCCGAGGTCACCCTGGACGGCGGCAGCCACTACGCCCGCGCCCTCGGACTGTTCCAGTTCATGCCCGCCACCTGGCTCGCCGACGGCATCAACGCCCGCAACACCCGCACCCCCGCGGACCCGGACAACGCCTTCGACGCCGCCCTCACCGCCGCGGTCTACCTGTGCGGGAACGGCCACGACCTCACACAGCCCGCCCAGCTGACCGCCGCGCTGCTCTCCTACAACCACTCCGACGCCTACGTACAGCAGGTGGAGGCGGCGATCGCGCAGTACGACGCCCTGGCCGCCCTCCCCACCACGGTGCCGGCCAGCGGCCGGGCAGCCATCGTGCTGCGAGCCGCGGCCGCGCAGTTCGGCGTCCCCTACTCCTGGGGCGGCGGCAACGCGTACGGTCCCACCCGCGGCCAATGCTGCTCCCCCGGCGGCCAGGACGGCAGCCGCATCACCGGCTTCGACTGCTCCGGCCTGACCCTCTACGCCTACGCCCAGGTCGGCATCACGCTGCCGCGCACGGCCGCCGAGCAGGCCGGCGTCGGCCACCGCATCCCCGCCTCCGCCGGGCTCGCCGCCCTCCGTCCCGGCGACCTGATCTTCTACGGCTACATCCCCGGCGAGGACGCCTCCATCTACCACGTGGCCATATACGCGGGCGGTGGCATGCAGGTCGCCGCGCCAAGGCCAGGCGAAGGCGTCCTCGAACAACCAGTCGACATCAAATCGTCCACATTCGCCGGAGGGACCCGGATCTTGTGAAGACATCTCAGATTCTCGGGCTCAGCGCAGCGCTGGCCTCCGTCGGTCTCATGCTGCTGAGCGTGGGGCCGGGCACCACACCACACGCCCGGAACACCGCCGCTACCGCTCCAGTCCCGAGGAAGTCCGCACCGGGCTCGGCCGGCACCCCGTCTCCGGCCTCCCCCACTTCCACCGCTGGGGCCACAGCCACCGGCACCCCTGCCATCGCGGTCACCGGCACGGCAGTCCTTCCCAGCAACGCGCTCGCACCGGACGACGGCCCGGCCGGCGATCACCTGATCCAAGCGATGCTCGACGCCCACAGCCCCCACAACCTGCCCAAGACGCTGGAGCAGCGCCTGGACCAACTCGGGCGCGCCGTCTGGCTCGCCGACCTCACCGGTGAAGGTCGCGCCCAGTGGCCCCGCTACTTCGCCGCCCCTGGAGCGTCCGGCTTCAGCGACATCCGCATCCAGGCCGCCGCAGCCCGCGGCACCGGGCCCGGGCGGGTATCGGTGACGTTGCTCTGGGCAGGGACCTCCCCCGCGGGGGATCCCGAAGTCGGACTGCCCGCGACCGTCCAGCTGGCACAGCAGGACGACGGCGGCTGGGAGCCGGTCCGATGACGGCGCCCGAGCTGACCTGTCGGATCCTCACCGCACTGCTCCGACGCCAGGCGGCCGGCACCGACCAACTGCTCGCCTTGCTGCGCGAGGAGAACCCGACGAACCAGGGGCTCCTGGACGGGCGACTGAGAGCTCTTCACGAGCAGCAACTCGTAGCCCGGATCGATGGCGTGTGGCTGCTGACAGACGACGGCCTGGCCGTCGCCCGCAGCAACCCTGTCGCCGGTCTCGCCATCGAGACACCCCTCACCGCACCGGCCGCCGCGGGCAACGGCGGCCGGGCCGATGCTGTGACCTCGCTGGCCTTGTCGTTCCTGCAGGCCCATCGTGCCGCTTTCGGTGACGCCCCCTTCGAGTGGGAGCCCCGGCCGCGCTTGCGCTCAAGGGACAGTGCGGGAGGTTGCCGCGAGGTCCGGCCGACCGCCGCAATGAAGACCTTGATCCACCGACGACATGTCCTTGAACCCGTGCACGCTCTCGTCGATCTGTGGGCGGACCAGCATGAACCCGAAGCCGCAGTCGCCCGGCTGCGCCTCTACGCCGAGCTGACTGCGAGCGAAGGCGATCACCCGGCGAAGGGGCCGTGGCGGCGATGGTTCGGCAGAGCGCCTCTCCTTCTCATCGCCCTCCCCAGCGATTCCGCAATCGGCGCCGTTGGACACGCCTTCCGGGAGGCAGCCAGAGCCGACCTCCGCGTACAGGGTCTCTTCGACAACATGTCCATCGGCGTCGTCAGCGTTGATGCCGTCACGCAGGCGGGAGCTGACGCTGCGGTCTGGTGGTCCCCAGTCGACGGAAGAGAACAGGTGTGGCAAGAGCTGCGCTGCGGTAAGGAACGCGCACAGCGGGCGTCATGTGCCACGAGCGTTTGTCACCCAACAAGGTGATTTCGGACAGCCGCAGGAACCGCCCACCGAGGCAAGCTGCTGAACACCAGCAGCTGACAGCCCTGCGCGACTCCGAGCCGATTGACCAATGCACGACAATCAGTCACGCAAAAGCAGTACGATCCGTTCAAGATCACTCTACGCTGAGCAAAGGGGGCCTCCCACCGTGCAGCAGAATCAACTGCCGTTCGCACCCGTACGAGCCCGACGCCGACACCTGGTCGCGTCCGCTGCAGCAGCGGCTTGCCTTCTCCTCAGCGCCTGCGGGAGCTCGGCCAAGCACGTCGCGACGTCGACCGACACCGCCCTCCCGACCCCCAGTGCCTCCCCCTCGCCCAACCCCACGGACACAGCGAAGGCAGCCCTCCTCACCGCGTACCAAGGCTTCTGGAACACGGCGATCCAGGCGTGGAGCCAGGGCAGCCTCGATGGCATCCCCATCAACAGGTACGCCGTTGAGAACGCGGACTACCTGATCCGGTCAGGCTTGCAGTACTACGTGTCGCAAGGGTTGGTCATGCGCGGCCGCCCAATCCTGTCGCCCACAGTGTCAGTGCTGAACATGACGGCGAAGCCGTACACCGCCACCATCACAGACTGCATCGACACCACGAACTTCTACCCCGTGGACAAGAGCACCGGGAAGCCCGTAGCGCTGACGAGCCCGGAGCACAGGCATCCGGGCACCTACAAGGCCCGATTCGACGTTCAGTGGTGGATTATCAGCGGGTCAATCGACAGGAGCCGCACGTGCTGAACGTGCGCCCCACCGTCGTCGCTGCCTCAGTCTTAGCCATCGTAGGTTGGGCTGTCCCGCTGCAGGCTTCTGCCGACTCTGGTGGCGGTGGCGGCGTGACCTGTCCGGTGGGACTAGGCGACTGCACCGTTGCCGCTTCAGGTCCGTCGTCGCAGCCGACAGAACCCGCCATCGGAGGAAGCGGTGGCTCCGGAGGCTCAGGCGGTGGCGGGTGCTCCTTCCATGGCCATAGCTTCCCCTGCTACGACCCCGTGTTCGGCTGGTTCGACGGCGAGGACGGCTGCTACTACCAGCTCATGAGCCCCCAGCCGCCTGCAGGAACCGCCTACTGGGCCGGTCACCAACCGGGCGACGGCGCCATCTACTCCGAGAACTGCCCTCTGATCGCAGGCAGTGGCCTTCCTGGGGGTGCCGGCCGGTGGTTCCAGAATCCTCCGCCCGGCTACGGAGGCGGCGTCGACGTTCAAGCCTTGGCGCAGCAGGCCGTCTCGAAAATGGCACTCGTGGGTCCTGCCGTCGGGATAGCTCCGCCACCTGGGACGAAGGGCGTGGTGGGGCTCCCGGTGTGGCTGTGGGACAACGTCTCACCGACCACCTGGGGGCCGAACACCGCGGCCGCATCTGCCGGCGGTGTGACGGTGACCGCGACCGGGTCGGCGACGCAGATCGTCTGGACCATGGGCGACGGGGCCACGGTCACGTGCGACAACCCCGGTGTGGCCTATCAAGCTTCCTTCGGCGCGCAGGTTCCGGTGTGCGGTCACATCTACACGGCGACCTCCGACAAAGAGCCGGGCGGGAAGTACACGATCACCGCAACGAGCACCTGGGTCGTGGACTGGACCGCGACCACCGGGCAGACCGGGCAGATCACCGTGACGCGGCAGTCCAACTCGGCCGTTGAGATCGGCGAGCTGCGCACCGTGAACAACTAGACGACGAGCGGGGATCGAGGACAGACGATGGTGACGAAACCGCGCACCGCGCCTGATGCTGGTGTGCTGCCGGTGCCCGGCCTTCCGGACGCGCCGCGGCGTGCACGGCGGCCGGTGCTGATGGCGGCCGGTCTGGCGCTGGCCGCAGTCGGAGGTCTTGGCGCGTACGCGATGGTGAGTCAGGCCGGGGACCGGATGCCTGTGCTGGCGTTGGCGCACGCGGTGCCGAGGGGGCAGGTGATCGGCCGCTCGGATCTGGCGGTGGCGCAGGTAGCCCCGGACCCGGCGCTGGCTCCGATCGCGGTCTCCGATGACGGGCTGGTGCTGGGCAAGCAGGCCGCGATGGATCTGCCGGCGGGCTCGCTGATCACACTGGCGTCAGTGACAAGCAAGGCCCCATCCAGTGCGGGAAAGACCGTGGTGGGGGTGCTGGCGAAGCCGGGCCAAGTGCCCGCCGGGCTGCTGCAACCCGGCGACAGCGTCACGGTCGTAGAGACCCCAGCGGCCGGGGCGACGAAGGTCAGCCCGGTCCCGGAGACGGTCACCGCGGTGGTCGTCTCCGTCGTGGGTCCGGACGCCAACGGCTCCCTGGTGGTGAACCTGGCCACCGATGCGGGCAGTGCTCCACAGCTGGCGGAATGGGCCGCGCTGGGGCAGGTCGCGATCACCGTGCAGGGGCACTGATGACGGTCGTCGCGTTGGTGTCGGGAAAGTCCGGTGCGGTCACGGTCAGCGCCCTGGCCCTGGCGTTGGCGGCGCCGAGGAGGTCGGTGCTGGCGGAGCTGGACCCGTCGGGTGGAACGGTCCGGCCGGGGTTCCAGCAAGGATATGGGTCCACGGCCGCGATCGGGTTGCACCGGCTGGCGACCGCGGAACGGTCGGGGACGTTGGGGCACGACTTCGTCCGGCATCTGGTGCCGCTCCACGGCGGCGACATGTCCCGCCGGCTGCTGCCGGGGCTGACCGACCCGTCCCAGGCGTCGGCGATGGCCGGGGTCTGGGACCAGTTGGTCCGCGCCTGGCCGGTGCTGGAGGGCGACGCCGCGGACATCGTGGTCGACGCCGGCCGGGCGGTGGTGGACTCCGGCGGGCTGAGCGCGGCTCGCTCTCCGGCGGCGGTGCTGCGGCGGGCGGACGTGGTGCTGCTGGTGGTGCGTCAGACCCTGGCGCACGTGGTCGCCTCCGCGCCGGTGGCCGCCCTGTTGGCCAGGGATCTGCAGCAGCACGGGACCGGTGCGGACGCGCTTGGTCTGTTGCTGGTGGGTGAGGAAAAAGCCCCGCCCGCCAGCGAGTGAGATCAGCCAGCATCTGCGGCTGCCGGTGCTGGCCCACTTCGACTGGGATCCCGCCACGGCCAGGGCGCTCGCGCACGGCCCTCGTTCGGCGCGTGACCTGTCGTCGCGTTCGACGCTGCTGCGGCAGGCGCGCTCCAGCTGGGATCAGATCGGTGCGCTGGCCAACTGGCGCCGGGTCCAGCTCGCCCCGGCCGGGGCCCCGTTCGGGTCGGTCTACCAGGGTGGGGGCTTCGGTGGCTGACACCCTGCCCCGCGGTACCGCGCCGAGGGACCCGAACGAGCATCTGCGGGCGCGGTTCGAGCAGGCGCTGCAGCAGTCACGGCCGGCTCCCCCACCGACCCTCCTCCCGCCACCGCCGGCCCGCTCGGGCACATCGGGGCCTGCGGCACTTCCCGTCGCGGCCCTCCCAACGGGCGGTGGGGCCGGGCTGTTACCGGTCGACTTCACTGTGATCGGGGAGCTGCGCGGGCAGGTCGCCACCCAGCTGGCGGCCCGCACGGCCGAGGCCGGTGCGCTGGAGGTCGAGGACCGTGAGCAGCTGGGCTGGCAGCTGGTGGTCGAGACGGTCGCGCGGTGGGGCACCGACTACGCGGCCACGACGAAGCCGCTGAGCAAGGCGCAGGAGAGCGAGGTCGCGCAGGCGGTCTTCGATGACCTGTTCCGCGCTGGCCGTTTGCAGCCGCTGCTGAACGACCCCGGGGTGGAGGACATCCGGATCTGCGGCAACGACCCGGTCGAGGTCATCTACCAGGACCGCCCCAGGGCGATCCTGCCGCCGCTGGTGGCCTCCGACGCCGACCTGGTGACGCTGATCAACCAGCTGGCCCGCACCCAGGGACAAGGCGAGCGGACCCTGTCGCCTGCGGGGCCGACGCTGAACATGCGCCTGGTCGACGGCTCCCGCCTCACGGCCGCCTACCTGGTCACCCCGCGCCCGCAAGTCGTCATCCGCAAGCACCGCCTGCGCTCCACCCACCTCGGTGACCTGGTCGGCTGGGGCACCCTCGACAGCGTTCTGGCACAGTTCCTGGCCGCAGCCGTCCGCGCCCGCAAGAACATCTTCATCGTCGGCGGCCAAGGCGCCGGGAAAACCAGCCTGCTGCGCGCGATGTCCCGCGAGATTGCGCCCGGGGAACGGATCGGGACGCTGGAGTCGGAGTTCGAGCTGTGGCTGCACGAACTCGAAGGCGGACCCCAGGTCGTCCCGTTCGAGGAACGCGAGGGCAACGGCGAACGCGACGCTCAAGGCAGACTGCTGGGCCAGATCACCATGGCCGACCTGTTCCCGCAGTTGCTCCGCATGTCGCTGCGCCGCGTCATCGTCGGCGAGGTCCGTTCCGTGGAGGTCGTGCCAATGCTGCACGCCATGAACGAGGGCGAGGGCGGGTCGATGTGCACACTCCACGCCCGCACCGCCCGCTCCGCGATCGACCGCGTCGTCACCCTGTGCCTGGAGTCCGGCATCGGGATGACCACCGAACTGGCATACCGCCTCATCGCCCAGGCCGTCGACTTCATCGTCTACATCCGCCAGGTCGACGAGACCGAGATCGGCGGCGTCAAGCACCGCTTCGTAGAAGAGGTCCTGGAGGTGACCGGCATCGGGGAAGGCGGCCGCCCCGCCGTGCAGCGGATCTTCGCGCCCCGCGGCGACGGCGAGGCCCGCGAACCCCGAGGCGTCCCCCACACCACCCCGCTGTGCATCGACGATCTCGAACGCGCCGGCTTCAACCGCCAATGGCTCCACAACCCGGCCGGGTCCTGGGGCCCCAAGCCGCAGACAGTGAGGCCCCTGTGACTCCTTCGTTGATGGCCCTGATCGCCGCAGTGGCCGCTGGCGCCAGCGCGATCGGACTCCTGGTGGCCGTCGCGGCCTGGGCGGGATGGCTGGGAGACGAGCATGCGCGGCGGCGCGGCCGCGGCGAGCGGAAGCTGCGGGCCCTGGCCGGGCTGGACGGCGGAGCCGGGCGGGCTGCCTGGTGGGCCGGGCACCGCACCAGGGTGCTCACCGGGCTCGCGGTGCTGGTGGTCGTGTGGCTGGCGACAGGCTGGCCGATTGCCGGGCTGCTGTCCGGGATCGCCGCGGCGAACATCAGCTGGCTGTTCAACCCGGGCCGTGAGCACGCCGAGAAGATCAACCGGCTGGAGGGGCTGGAGGAGTGGGTGCGGCGCATGTCCGACATCCACACCGTCGGCCTGTCCCTGGAGGGTGCGGTCATCCGCTCGGTGGCCACGGTCCCGGACTCGATCGCCGCGCCGGTCCGGCTCCTGGCCGGACGGCTGGGCGCTGGCTGGCCGCCCGATGGCGCCTACCGGGCCTTCGCGGACGACCTGGACGACGTCACCGCCGACATGATCGTCGCCCTGATGCTGCTTCACGTCCAGGACCGCGGCGCAGGCCTGGGCAAAGCCCTGAAGGACCTGTCCGCGTCGGTGGCCGAGGAGGTACTGATGCGGCGCAAGGTCGAGGCCGACCGGGCCAAGCCGCGCGCCAACATGCGCTGGATCACCGTGTTCTGCCTGGTCGTATTCGGGCTGTCGATGTTCTCGGGCGCTTACGTCGGCCCCTACAGCAGCGTCGGCGGACAACTCGCCATGATCGCCTTCGCGGTCGTGTTCGTGCTGCTCCTGGTGTGGATGCGCCGGATGGCGAACCTGCGACCCGTGCCCCGCTTCCTCTCGCCGGCCGACCGCACCCTCTCCCCCGCCGAACGCGCCCACGCCGCCGACGAGCGGACGGGAAGGAGCCAGAGGTGATCTCCGTTGTCCCGGCCGTTCTGGCCGGCACCGCCGCGGGGGCCGGTATCGCGATCGCGGTCGCCGCCGCGCTCCCCGGCCGCTCCGACCTGGGCGACGTCCTGGCCCGCCTGGACGCCTCCCGCCTCGACGTCATCGCCCCACCCACCCAAGCCAGCACCGCGCACGGGGTCTACGAGCGGATCGGCTCAACAGTCTTGGCCCGGTTCGGCACGCTCGGGCTGCCACGGCGCGAGCTGGAGATCCTGCGCGAGTCCCCCGCGCTGTGGCTGGGCCGCAAAGTCGCCGTCGCCCTGTATGGGCTGATGCTGCCGCTGCTGGGCGGCGCGGTGCTGGCCGCCATGAACGAGCCGCTGTCCTTCACCGTCCCGGGAGCCGCGGGGCTGGTGTTCGCGGCGGTGTTCTGGTTCCTGATGGACGTCCGCATCCGGCAGCTCGCCGCCGAGGCCCGCCTGGAGTTCCGCGTCGCGGTCGCCTCCTACCTCGAGCTCGTCGGCCTCGAACGCGCCGCCGACGCCGGTCCCACCGAAGCCCTCAAACGCGCGGCCGCCGTGGGCGACGGCTGGGTGTTCGAACGGATCCGCGACGCCCTGCTGCGAGCCGAACTCGCCGGCATCGCCCCCTGGGACGGCCTGCGCCACCTCTCGCAGGAGATCGGCGTGCCCGAGCTCGGCGCCCCCGCGGACATCATCGCCGTGGCCGGCGAGGAGGGCGCCTCCGTGCACTCCACCCTGCAGGCCCAGGCCCGCTCGCTGCGCGGCGTGCTGCTGACCGATCAGCAGGCCCAGGCCAACACCGCCTCGGAAAAGATGGTCGTCCCCGTGGCAGCCCTTGTCATCCTCATGACCGTCTACATCGCCTACCCGGCCATCGCCCGCATCATCAACAGCTGACCCGCACGACTTCCCTGTCTTCTTTCACGCCGCCCGGGAGGCCCGACGTGTTCACCGACCCCGCCCTCACTGCCCTTCTGCACCTGCTGCGCACGCGGGCCGACCGCGTCCGGGCGCTGCACCGCGATCGGGACCGGGACCGCGGTGCACTGTCGATCGAGCTGGCGATCCTGGTGGCCGCGCTGGTCGTCATCGCCGGAATCATCGTCGTGATCGTGACGAACAAGGCCACCCAGAAGGGCAACGCCATCCCCTAACCACCACATCCGCTTGCCTTTCCCGTCAACCTCACCGGAGCGCGCCTCACCCATGACCTCCTTCCCCTCCCCGAGATCCAGCCGCGGCGCCACCCGCACGCAGCGTCTGCCGCGCGCACACCAGCGGCTCATGCGTGCGCATCGACGGCTGCAGAAGCGCACGGAGGCGGGGGCGTTGTCGCTGGAGCTGGCGATCCTGGCGCCGGTGGTCATGCTGCTGCTCTTCACCATCGTGCAGGCAGGGTTCTACTACTACGCCCGCGACGCGGCCCTTACCGCCGCCCAGCAAGGCGTTGAGACCGCCCGCCTGCGGGGCGCGACGCTCGCCGATGGGGAAACGCAGACCTGGGACCTGCTGAGCCGCACCGGCGGCAGCATCACCGGCCCGGCCGTGACCGGCAGCGACAGCGGACAACTGGTCGCCATCACCGTCACCGGACAGGTGCCCTGCTGGCTCCCCGGCGTCAGCTTCACGGTCAGTCAGACCGCCACGGCAGCGAAGGAGCAGCCGGGACCATGACGTTTCCCTGGCTCCCGGGCTCGGCCTTGCATGCACGCGGCGGCGGCCGCTGCCGAGACAACGGTGCGCTGTCGCTGGAGCTGGCGATCCTGGCGCCGGCCATCTTGATGTTCCTGGCATTGATGATCGTGTGCGGGCGGATCTACCTGACCGGCAGCACCGTGGATGACGCCGCCCGGGACGCCGCCCGCGCCGCCTCTCTGCAGAACGACCCGGGCGCTGCGCGGACCATCGCGCTGCAGGTCGCCAGCCAGTCGCTGGCCACGCAGGGACTGCACTGCCTCACCACCGACGTCCAGGTTCCGACCGCCGCGTTCGCCACCCCGCTCGGCCAGCCCGCTTCTGTGACGGTGACCGTGACGTGCCGGGTGAACCTGTCCGACGTCGGCTTTCCGGGCCTACCCGGCAGCAAGGTCCTCACCGGGTCCTTCACCAGTTCCCTGGACGAATACCGGCCCCGGACCGCACTCGGCCCGGGCTTGCCAGTGACCGGCGACCTGTCGTTGGGAAGGGATGCTGATGCACGCACCACGACGTGAGCGAACCGGCAAATTGCAGGTCCGGGTGGGCCGGGAGCGGGGCAGTCTGTCGCTGTTCACGGCGATCGTCATCCTCGCCGTGCTGGCTGTGCTGGCTCTGGTTGTCGACGGCGGTGGCCGTCTCCAGGCCCTGGCCAAAGCCGAAGGCACCGCGCAGGAAGCGGCCCGCACCGGAGCCCAGTCCCTCAACGCCGGCGACGCGCTGACCGGGCACGGCTTCACCGTCGACCACACCGCGGCGATCGCGGCCGCGAACGCCTACCTCAAGGCGGCTGGCGTGTCCGGCACGGTCACCACGGTCGGCAACCGCATCGAGGTCACCGTGAACGCGCCGTTCACGCCGCTGTTCCCGCTGCTGGGCGCCGGGACCGTCACCGGCCACGGCAGCGCCCTGCTCCTCTACCAGCCCGGAGGCTGAGATGGCCGCCATCAAACTCGTGCGCGCCCTGGCCGCCCTGGCCGCGATCGCCCTGCTGGAACTCGGCATCCCCACCGCCTTGCTGGCCGTCGGCGTGCTCCCGTCCTGGGCACAGCTGACCGGGGCGCTGACCGGGCCGGACAACGGCACCCTGTTCCTGGGCGCTCTCACCCTGCTCGGCTGGGGAGCCTGGGCCGCCCTGACCCTCAGCTTCACTGTCGAGGCCACAGCCGTGCTGCGGCACCGCAGCGCACCCCGGCTCCCGGTCCTCGGCGTCACCCAGCATCTGGCCGCGTCCCTGGTCGCCGCGATCGTCGTCCTGCTCCCCTCCACCGGCGCTCTTGCCAGCGCCGCACCCGCGACCGCCGCCACACTCCACCTCCCGCACGCCACCCGGGCGACGCCCGAGCGGGCCGCGGCAGGCGCCGCGAAAGCGGCGGCCACTAGGACGCCTGCCGGGCAGGCCGGGCAATCCCACACCGTGGCGTCCAGCGACGAGACGCTGTGGGGCATCGCCGAGCACTACCTGGGCGACGGGCTGCGCTGGCGGGAGGTCGCGGCCCTCAACAACGGCGTCCCCCAGGCCGACGGACAGAGCCTCACCGCCCACACCGTGCACCTGGTCCCGGGCTGGACACTCCGCCTGCCCACCGGTGCCGACAGCCGCCATCCCCTCAAGCGGGACGGCGACTCCTCGCGTGCCGTCACAGACAGGGACGACCACGCCGACGGCGCCAGCACCCACGGCCGCGGCGAGCGCGTCCACATCGTGCACCCCGGCGAGACGCTGTCCCAGATCGCCGAGACCGACCTCGGCAACGCGGACGACTATCCCGCCATCTACGCAGCCAGCACCCACACCGTCCAACCCGACGGCGAGCACCTGACCGATCCCGACCTCATCCTGCCCGGATGGCACCTGACCATCCCCCAGCCCAGCATTCCCACCGCCGACCCGACCAGTACACCCGGGGGCCCAGGGACAGTCCATGTCGGGGGCGGCCACTCCCCCGCGCCGACGGCTCCGAGCGACAACCCCACTGCGGCACCGACAACAACGCCCTCCCCGTCACCGACCGCAGCCCCGGAAACTGGGCCCGTGGGCGTCCCCGCCACCTCCGCTACGCCGGCGCCTTCGCAGGTCCTCACCTCTCCCGCGGCTGGCGCGTCAGGCGCGCCCACGGCGACGCCGAGCACCGCCGGCACGACGCCCTCGACCTCTGCGTCGGCGACTACTGCCGCAGCACCAGCCTCCGCAGAAGACTCCCCGGCAGCGAGCGAACTGCGCATCGGCGCGGCGATCGCCGCGCTCCTGGCCTCCGGTCTGATGGGCGGGTACGCAATCAAGCGAGCCCTGCAGCAGCGCAACCGGCGCCCCGGCCAGACCATCGCCGTCCCGGCCCAGACCAGCAGCTTGGAGCAGATCCTCGCCAGTCAGGCCGACCCCGCCAACGCCGAGTTGCTCGACATCGCGCTCCGCACCATGACCACCCATCTGCCCCACGGTGAGCCGCTCCCGCAAGTAGAGGCGGCCCGGATCGAACGGAACCGCATCCAACTGAGGGCAGACGGGGCTCCGGTCCCGCCGTTCACCCACGGCGCGGACGGCTGGTGGAACCTCGACCCCACCGCCGAACTCCTCCACTCCGCCGCCGCTGCCGACGTGGCGGCCCCCTACCCGATGCTCGCCACCCTCGGCAAAGAACCGGACGGCACCCTGCTGCTCCTCAACCTCGCCGCGATCCGCACGCTCCTCCTGGACGGCACCGCCCAGCAGGTCCGCGAGGTCGCCCGCGCACTCGCCCTAGACGCCGCCACCAGCCCATGGGGCCAAGAACTCCAAATCCTCAGCGCCGGCCTCATCGAAGCAGACCTGCCCCAGATGATGGCCACCGGCCGCATCCGGCGCCTCGACCAGATCGCTGATGCCGTCACCGACCTGGCCGACCTGCTCCTCACCGCGCACCAAGACCCCGACGCCTCCATGCCATGGATGCTGGTCGCCAGCGACGACGTCGACGAAGAAGCCGCCTGGGAACTCGCGGGCCTGGTCTCCCGCGCTCCCCACGCGCCGGTCGCGCTCGCCCTGCCGACCAAGAGCCTGGGTCCACTGTTCCCCGAGGCGTTGCGCATCGACTGCGCGACCGACCGGCCGCAGCAGCTTCCCCACACGGCAGCGCCCGTAGTGCTGCAGCGCGTCACCGAGACCGAGTACCAGATCCTGACCGAGGACCTGCACACCACCGAGCAGCCCGCGATCCCGGCCACCGGGGCTTGGACCCATGTCGCCGACGACACCAGGGAGCTGGTGCAGCCGATGGCCCAACAGGTGGCGACAGAAGAAGAATCAGCAGCGGAAGCCCCTGCGACGGCCAGCGCCCACTCCGGCGACGTGGCGGGTGGAGCCGTCACCCCGTTCCTTGCCTTCGCCGGGTCCCACACCGACTCCGCCGCACGCGCGACGTCGGTGCCCGTGCTGCCCCTCGCGCCGGTGGCCTCCGACCCGGCGACGCCCGCCGCGTCGCTGGCCGCCGACGGAACCGAGGAATCGACAGCCCTGCCGGTCGACGTGCCGCCCCGGATGGCTCCGATCACCGAGCCCGCCGACCTGCACGCCCCGGAAATCCGTATCCTCGGGTCCGTTGACGTCACCGGCCTGGGCAGCAGCGGCCGCGGAAAGCGCCTCGCCGAGGTCGCCGCCTACCTCTACCTCCGCCCGGGCCGCACCCGCGCCGACCTCGCCGAAGCAATGAGCCCGCGTACACCGTGGACCGAGAACAGCGTCAAGCAGCGCCTCCACGACCTGCGCAACCTGCTCGAGAACACCCCGGACGGAACACCGCGACTGGCACGCAACGCCCGCGACGGCATCCTGCCGACGATGACCGGCGTGCGCTGCGACTGGGCGCGCTTCCAGAAACTCGCCGAACGCGGGCTGCTCGCCGGTCCAGCAGGCATCGACGACCTCGAGGCCGCGCTGGCGCTGGTCCGCGGCCGACCCTTCGCCGGCAGCACGGCCGCGTGGAGCATGCCTGACGCCCAAGAGATGGTCTCCCGCATCGTCGACACCGCCCACACCATCGCCCGCTACCGCACCACCACCGGGCACCACCAGCAGGCGCGGGCGGCGATCGCAAAGGGCATCGACATCCACCCGAGCGCGGAACTGCTCTACCGGGACTGGATCGCCCTGGAGGCCATCGACGGCAGCCGCGCAGACGTCCAGCGAGTGATCTCCCGCCTCCAGGAAGAACTGCGCGCGTTGGACGTCGAGATGGAGCACTCCACACAGACGCTCATCGAGGCCGTGTACGAGCGGGACCTGAAGGGCAGCGCCTGACCAACCGTCCCGGACAGCACGAAGCCCTCAGCCATCTGGACCGAGGGCTTCTCGTGTGTCCGGAGCCTGTCCGCCCAGACTGTGCTCGCCGTCGTGCGAAGTCCGTCGAGCTGGTGGCACGTACCACCCACCCCACCGTCACACACCACGAGAAAACGCGCACTCCGGCAGGGCCGCCCGAGCATCACCGCCAAGACCCCGTAGGGAACGTGGTCTCGACCGTCAGTGCGGGGTACTGAGCCCCACATCCTGGGCCTCCCACGCCTCCTTGAAGCCCGGGAGATAGCGGCGAAGGTGACCGGAGCTGAGGGCTTCGCCGGACCTGCCCCCGACGCCGTGCTGCTCGAAAAGCCACTTGGCGAGTTGGTCTCCGTCGGGTTTTCTCCCTTATGGGGGTGGTGCGGCTGGGTTTGCCGGCCTCAGGGCCCCGGAGTGTTCCGGGAATGTCCGGTTTGATCATGTGATGCCGTGGAGTCGCAGGACGGTGGCGGGGTTGGTGTGGGCGCGTCTGGCGCTGGCGGCGTTGACCCAGCCGAGGGTGCGGAGGGTGCCGCGGACGATGTCGCCGAGGACGGCCATGACGGCGGGTGTGTTGCGGGTGCGGATGGTGCGGGCGTCCTCGCCGAAGATGACGTCGCGGACCCGGTGGACGCTGTTCTCGATCGTCCAGTGGCCGCGGGCCCAGGTGGCGATCTCCTCGGGGCTCGCCTGCTCGGCGGGCAGGTCGGTGACGGCGTAGACGACCTCCTCGCTCCACTTCTTCGCTCCGAGCAGGCGGCGCCGGCGACGGATGCGGACGACCTGGCGGGCATGGTGGAACAGCAGTCCGTTCACGCTCGCGACCTGGAGTTCGCGGATCTCCCCGCGGCCGTGACCGCGCTCGCTGGTGCGGTGCAGGACCGGGATCTGCTTCCAGGGAAGCGACTTGAGCTGCCGGGCGAGGTTCTTCTGGTTCCCCTTCACGCTCAGCAGGTAGTGGGCGCCGCGCTCTTCGACGAGGTAGCGGGCGTGCTCGCGCTGGGCGTGCAGGGCGTCGAGGGTGACCACGGCGTCTTCCAGTTCCTCGTCGGGGATCTGTTCCATCAGGGCTGGAACTCGGGGATCTAACCCGAAAGTAGGGCCATGCCATCGCGCGGCAGCCCTGCTGGCTTCACCGGGGCCCCGTGTGGCAGTGGGTCTCAGCCGGCCGCCGTGCGCGGACTGATGGGGAGGCGGTCCGGGAAAACCCACTGGTGGCAACACCAGCAGGGCGTCCCGGGCCGACCTCACAACCTCATTGCCGACCCCGCGTTTCTACTGGTCGCGTGGGTCCGGGTGCGGGGCAACAAGGGAGCCCGGACGGCCGGAGTGGACGGCGAGACCGCCTACTACGTGGAGACCGTGCGGGGCGTCGGGGTCTTCCTCGACGGGTTGCGGTCCGCGATCAAGGACCGCAGTTTCTGCCCTCTCCCGGTGAGGGAACGGATGATCCCCAAGGCGGGCGGCAAGCTGCGTCGCCTGGGGATCGCGACCGTGACCGACCGGGTGGTGCAGGCGTCCCTGAAACTGGTGCTGGAGCCGATCTTCGAGGCGGATTTCCTCCCGTGCTCCTACGGGTTCCGCCCCAACCACCGGACCCACGACGCGGTGGCCGAGGTCCGCCACTTCACCTCCCACTCCTACGAGTGGATCGTGGAGGGCGACATCAAGGCCTGCTTCGACGAGATCTCGCACACGGCCCTGATGGACCCGGTGCGCGCTCGCGTCGGCGGAGCGTCGCGTTGTCCTTGCGCACCGTCTTCAGTTCCGCTCGCAGGGCCGCTATTTCGGCCTGGAGCTCGTCCTGGGTCTTTTTCTTCTCGTCCACTCGATGATCTTTCGCGGCCGTGCTGGTCGTGCCGCCGGTCCGGCGGTCGGCGCGGATCCAGTTCCGCAGCGTCTCCGGGTTCACACCAAGATCGCGGGCAACTTGCACGATCGTGAGGTCGGGGTCCGAGTGGTACAGCGCGACCGCGTCGGCCTTGAACTCGGACGAATAGACCTTCATCACCATAAGTGACTCCTTCACTGCGACCCTCATCGGGCCGATCGAAGGTGTCCACTCATCGGGTGGAGGGCCCCCACCACTACCACTACAGCGACTGAGTTCCGCCGGCGCGGTTGCCGCGTGCCTGGCACCTCGGCGCCGCGCCGTCACAGCGTCCGTCGCCGCACTCGCGTTCGCCGGCGGCTCCGCGTCCAGGGAGCGAGGTAGTCGCACCGGCACCGGCTCAACCGCAGCGGCGACCGGCAGGCCAACGCCGCTCTCTTCCGGATCGCGCTCACCCGCGGCGAGCCGCGCACCGTTGCCTACATCGAGCGACGCACTGCACAGGGCAAGACCAAGCGCGAGATCATCCGTTGTCTCAAGGGTGTTGTCACGTAAACGAGTGCTTGATCATCTGATGGTGTGCCGGGGCGTGGTGGGGCCCGGTCCCGGGTCTGTGGTCAGGCTGCTGTGGTCAGGCCGGTGGCGCCGGTGACCTGGTCCCAGATGGTGAAGCGGAGGGTCATCTCGTGGCGGTGGCCGGAGGCGGTCATCAGATGACGGCCGGTTCGGAAGTGTGGTGAGATGCCGCTGAACGCGGACAGGAACCGTTGTGCCGCACCTGGCGATCGGAAGCCCCTCATCGCGCGTTCACGCTGCCTCGTGGGCTGGTGGGAGTTCTCGGCCCGGTTGTTCAACCCTTGCGAGAGCGGTGCTCCACCGAGGACATCAGCTCGCGGTGGGCCGCGCCGTAGGAGCGGAGTTTGTCGGTGACCAGCACCCGCGGCACCCGACACTGCTTCTTCATCAGCTTCGTCAGGAACCGCTTGGCGGCCTTCGCGTCCCGCTTCGACTGCACCAGGATGTCCAGCACGTTCCCGCGCTGGTCAACGGCCCGCCACAGATAGTGCCGCTCGCCGCAAATCTTGATGAAGACCTCATCCAGGTGCCACTTATCGCCGGCCGCGGGCCGGCGTAGCCCGTTCGCGTAGGCCTGCCCGAACTTGTGGCACCAGCGGCGCACCGTCTCGTGGGAGAGGATCACGCCGCGTTGGAGCATCGGCTCCTCGACCTCGCGGAAGGAGAGCGGGAAGCGGAAGTACCGCCACACGCAGTGCGCGATGACCTCCGCCGGGTAGCGGTGGCGCTTGTACGACGGCACTGTCGACGGCACGAACGCCCCCTCGGGATGATCAACCACAAGATCATCTCACGCTCGCCCGTTAACGTGACAGCACCTGACAAGACCCTCCCAACGCATATCGGCACCCGCCCCGGCCTTCATCTTGTCGGTCGGCTTGCAGGGCCGACGTTCTCAAGTCCTGAGCTCGACGTCTGCTGCCGTCCTCACCGTCAGTGCTGGCCGTCGCCAGACCGCACTAGACCACCGCCTGGCAACTGGCTTACCGCCAGGCTCGTGGCTGGGGTGTGGGGGTGTTCATGCGGGGGCGGATTGGAGGGCGGTGCGAAGTTGTCGGCGACTGGTGAGTTGGAGTTTCGTGTAGACGTGGCCGAGGTGGTACTCGACGGTTTTGGGGCTGACGTAGAGCTCTTGGGCGATTTCTTGGTTGGTGTGGCCTTCGGCGGCGAGGTGGGCGACGGCATGTTCGCGTTCGGTCAGGCCCTGCGCCCGGTCCTGGCCGGGCACTGCGGGGGGGGTGGTGCCGAGGTTGGTGAGGTCGGCGGTGGTGTGTTCGGTGTGGGGAGTGGCTCCGAGTCGGGTGAACAGCTGGTGGGCGTGGTGGAGGTGGGTGGCGGCGTCGCGGCGGTCGCCGGCCTGACCGGTGGCCATGAGGAGGTGGGCCAGGTCGCGGTGGGCGAAGGCGCGGTGCAGGGGGATGTCGTCACCCTCCAGGGCGGGGGTGTCGAGGGCGCGCTGGTAGTGGGTGCGGGCCATGGCGGTGTCGCGGTGGGCGCGGGCGAGGCGGGCGTGGAGCCAGTGGCTGGTGCAGGCCAGGGCGGGCACGGTGGTGCCGGGGTCGGGGTTCGTGAGCTGGTCGAAGGTGTCCATGGCCTGCTGGGCGCGTTCCAGATCCTGGAGGGTGGCGGGGCGTGCGGGGTCGGTGCTGGTGTGGGCGTCGACCAGCAGCGGCGCCCACACCAGCACCATGGCGCGGGTCATCCCGGGCGAGGCGGGGTCGAGCGGGGCCAGGGCCCGGGCCATGCCCGCCCGGTTGCCACGTGCCTGCTCCAGCACCGCCTCTCCCAGCACGGGCAGAATCGCATTGAATTCCGGAAACAGGGGGACGGACCGCCGGGCCTCGGTCAGGTGTGCGCGGGCGCGCCCGTGGTCGCCCCGCTGGGCGTGGACCATGGCCGCGATCACGTGAGCGAACACGAGACCCTCGGGCTGGGCGGTGGTGTCGGCGACCACCACGGCCTGGTCGGCGCCGATCAGCGCGTCCTGCCAGCGGCCGCCCAGGTACCGGGCCCACGCGAGCATGTAGTGATCGACCGGCGTGATGCGCAGGTCGGCATCGGTGTGCTGCCGGACGGGGTAGGTGGTCAGGTCCTCGTTCCCGGCCTGCAGCCGCCCGGCGAGCACATGGCAGCTGCCACGGTAGAGCAGCAGTTGACTGTCCAGGGCGGTGACCTGGGGGGCCCGGTCGGGCAGGCAGGCTTCGTCAATCACGGCCAGCGCCGCGGCCGGTCCGTCACTGAAGATCGCGCCGAGGGCGAGCAGTCCCCGGATGAGCCGAGCGGTAGGCGTGTCGGGGGGGAGCTGGTCCAGCAGGGGCCGCAGCAGCCGCACCACCTGGGGCCCGTCGCACCGGTAGAGGTGGACCGTGGCCAGCGACATGGCGGCGAGGACGGTGGTGTCCGCGTCGGGCGCGGTGGTGAGGGCGCAGGTGAGCAGGTCCTGGGCGGTGCGTAGGTCGCCGCGCTGCGCGGCGAGGAAGCCGAGCACGGTGTCGCGGCGCGGTGAGGGGGCGCAGGCCTGCAGCCGGCCCTGCAGCGGAGCCAGCCGGGCGGTTGCCTGTCCAAGCTGCAGGAGGTGCGTGGCGGCGGTCAGGAGCTGGTGTTCGTGCTGGTCGCGCGTGAGGGCGAGGCCGGCGGCCCACAGCAGCAGGGTGGCGGCCCGCCCGAGGCGGCCCCCATCGGCTAGGTGTTCGGCTTCGGCGGCAAGTTCGCCGGAGAGTTGGGGATCGGTGCTGGTGGTGGCGGCGACGCGGTGGGCCCAGGCCTCGTCCACGCTGACCAGGCCAGCGGCGCGGGCGTGCAGGGTCTGACGCTGTCCCGGGGGCAGTGCTCGGTAGATCGCATCACGCTGCAGGGCGTGGTGCAGGCGTAGCGGGGTGGTGGGGTCGTCCGGGCGCCACTGCACCAGACCGCACTCCAGTGCCGGGCCCAGGGCCGTGGAGGCATCATCCATCCCGGCGAGGGCGGTAATGGTGGCCAGGGGTGCGGGGCGGTCCAGGACGGCCAGGGCCTCGACCAGACCGCGGGCATCCGCGGGCAGGCGGTTGAGGGTGTGGCGGATGACCGCGTCCAGACTGGCCGGCACCGGCAGCGGATGGGAAAGGTCGGCGAGCTGGGCCGGGGTGACCTGCGCGAGCAGGGAGTGCAGGTGCAGGGGATGCCCGGCCGTGGCTTCCTGGAGCCGGGCCACCGCGGCCGGCCCCAGCCGCGCGGCCCCGTGACCGGCGGCCAGCTGCCGGGTCTCCGCACCGGTCAACCCGGTCAGCTGAACCTGCTCGACGCGGACCGCGCCACGCAGCACCCTCTCCTGCCAGCCGCGCCCGCCCACCTCGCCCTCGGCCGCCCCACCCGCAGGCCCGGCCGTGTTCGTTCGGGCGGTGAGCACCAGCAGGAGCGGCTCGCAGTACAAGCGGCGCTGCATGAACCCGAGCACGCTCGTGGACTGCTCATCGGCCCAAGGCACATCGTCGATGACCAGCGCGAGCGGGCCGGTGTCGGTCGCAGCGGCCAGTACCTCCAGCAGGCCTCCACCCACCGCGAGCGGCGACGCGGCAGGCGTCAACGATCGGACCAGGTCCTTGGCCCCCGCTGTGTCCACCGGCAGCCTGCGCAGCAACTGGTCCACCACCCCGTAGGGGAGGTCCTGCTCCGCTGGATCGCAGCTGGCCCAGCACACCCCCAGCCCGTCCCCACCACCTGCGAGGGCGTGACGCACCAGGGCGGTCTTCCCGATCCCCGCTTCCCCCTCGACCGTCATCACCCACGGCTCACCCCGCGCTGCCTCGGCCCGGCAGCGGGCCACCTGGGCCAGCTCCGCCTCCCGGCCCACCAAACCCTCCCCCCACCCCCCGGGCAAGTCCTCCCCCAGGCCAGACGCCACCGCCGCCCCGCCCACCGGCGATCCGAGGTTCACATCCACCACGGCCTTCCACACAAAGCCCGACAGTTCGAGGATAGGCCGCACCGACAGAGTCGCAAGATCGGGCAAACTGTCGTCCCAGGACCGGACCGTCCACCAGTTGCTTCCCCCTCCTGCAATCCCACCCCTTGAACAACACCCACTTGCCCAACGGGGTGTGTCATGAATTAGGCTCTTCCAAGATTTTCGTAGCGAGTGATCGCTTCAACTCGCCTGTGGTGTCGCCTGGTTGGCGGTGAGACGCTGGCTGTGTGCGTTGTTGTGCTGGGGGACCTGCTGCCGCAGCTGGCCGCGGTGTGGGTCGAGCGGGTGGAGGCCAGTGACGATCTGCTGAGGATCACGGCCCGGACCAGGGATGACACCCCGGCGGCATGCCCAGCGTGTGGGCAGCCGTCGCGCTGGGTGCACTCCCGGTACGAGCGGCATGTCGCGGACGAGGCGGTGGGCGGCCGCCCAGTCGTAATCGACTTATCTGTACGTCGCCTGTACTGCGAGAACCCGGCCTGTGAGAAAGTCACCTTCATCGAACAGGTCTCGGGCCTGACCCGGCGATACCAACGTCGTACGCCGGCCCTGCAGAGGGTCGTCGACGCGGTCGCCATCGCGCTGGCCGGATCGGCCGGAGCCCGCCTGCTGAGCGTGCTGCACCACGTACTGTCCTGGGCGTGCGTGCTGAACTGCCTGATGCGCATCACGCTCCCCGCCCGACCTGCGCCGCGAGTGCCCTCGGGGTCGACGTAGAGCCCGCGGCCGAGATGCTCTACCGGGACTGGCTTGCCCTCGAGGCGTCCTGCGGCAACCGCGCCGAAGTCCTGCGCATCATCTCCCGCCTCCAGGAGGAACTGCGCACCTTGGACGCCGAGATGGACCACACCACCGAGGAACTCATCGAAGCCATCTTCGAGCACCAACTGAAGGGCAGCGCCTGACTCGCGCAAGCAGCACGACGCCCTCGGCCATCTGGACCGAGGGCTTCTCGTGTACCCGGAGCCTGTCCGCCCGGGCTGCGCTCGCCGTCGTGCGAAGTCCGTCGAGCCGGCGGCACGTACCACCCACCCCACCGTCACACACCACAAGAAAACGCGCACTCCGGCAGGGCCGCCCGAGCATCACCGCCAAGACGGGTGCCCTTTAACAACCGTGTCACCAGCCGCCACAAGGCCGCGCTGGGCTCACTGGGCTGCTGAGATGCGGGCTGCGTAGACCCGACAGGCCTTCCGCACCGCCGACGCGCTGCCGTCCTGGACAACGTCCGCACACTGGGCGAGAGCGGCCCGGTGCAGCGCCAGAGCCGCCGTGACACGGACAGAGTGGCCTTGGCCTAGGCGGATCGTCCATCCTTCGCCCAGCGCTCCCCGGATCGCTTCGTCGCCCTCGGCGTCCAGGTGTGTCGCAAGCAGTCCGGGGACGTCGATCGTGACGGGGCCGGTGCTGCCATTGGGTGCAGTCTCCGGCGGCACAGGGTCGGTCTCGTGGGTTCGTGGGGCGGGGACGGTACGGGAGCCGTCTGCGTCCAGTACCCGGCGGATCGTGCGCGGGGCAACGCCGTGCTGGCGGGCGAGGGCCTTGATGGCGGCGCCCTCGTGGTACTGGCTGACGACGGCCTGAGCGGTGCTCGGGTCCAGAGCGGTGGGACGCCCGAGCGTCTTCCCGGAGGGCAGCCGCGGCTACCCCTTCGCGGGTGTTCTCCGAGATCATGTCCCGCTGGAACTCCAGCACTCCGGCGAGCATCGTGACGAACAGCTTCGTCATCGGGTCGTCGGCCGCGAGGTCCATCCCAGCCCAGGCCCCGGCGGCGACCCGCAGGTGGAGGCCGCGGCGCTGGAGGAGGGTCCGGACGTCGAGGATGTCGCGCACCGAGCGGAAAAGCCGCGCGGCGTCGGCAAGCCGGACCGTGTCGCCGACGGCAGCCGCGTTCAGCAACTGGAGGAAGCCGGCGCGCTTGAGCGGGTGGAGGCCACTGGACGTCGCTGGATCCTCGAACGCGGTGGCGCCGCCCGCGAGGTAGGTGGCGAGGGCGTGCCGCTGGCGGGCGTTGGTCTGCTTGACGGTCGAGTGACGCAGGTATAGGAGGTCGGTCACGCCCGCAGGTTAGGCGAAATGGTGGGGGCGGAAGTGTGGATGGCCCGGACTGGATTCGCGGCGCGTTCCGTCGCTCTCTGATTGGATTGTGACGGCGCATCGGACAGGGGGCGTAATCGGTCGATTACGCCCCCAGTCCGATGCGCCGTCACAATCCAATCAGAGGTAGCGGCGAAGGTGACCGGAGCTGAGGACTTCGCCGGACCTGCCCCCGACGCCGTGCTGCTCGAACAGCCATTTCGCGAGTTGGTCACCGTCGGGGAAGGCGCCGTGCTGCTCGGTGTAGTCGACGAACGCCACCCGATAGCGGTCCACCGCGCTCCCTCGCCGGGCCATCGCCTTGACTGCTCCCGCCGGTTCGGAAGTCGGGATCGGCTCCGCTACCTGGGTGTCGGGCGGGCCATCCACCTCGCCGGAGGCGTCACTCTCCTCCACGGCCGCCGACTCCGCCCGGGGCGGTTCAGCGGCGGCAGCAGGGAGCTGGGCGGAGCTCGAAGCGGCACTCACGCCCTGCTAAGTCAGGTCTGCTTGTGCCGCAGACGGATCGCTCTCAACCTCGGCCGTTATGACCAGGTCATCGCTTCCTAGCGCTGCGACGGGCTCCTCACGTGGGCCTCCGCATTCGTCGGCGGCGAGGCGGGCCGTCGTGTGCCGGGCTTGGATTGCCCGGAAGGCAGACCGTTGAGGCAGGCCACACAGGGGAATCGCCTTGCACACTGGTTGTGCCGACTGCACGCGGGGAGAGCCGGCATGCGAGTCTCGCGTCTTCGGACGCCGGGGGTGTGGCCCCCTCCTCCCCCGTGGTGGGCCACACGGCCTCCGGTCTGCCCACGCACAGCAGGCCGGAGGCCCTTCGCGTCTGAACCCCGGCCGTTGTCGCGATCGCTGCCGCCCGGCGGTTCAACCGAGCTTGCTCCATTCGGTGTTGTCGCCGCGCGGGATCCATCGGACACCCGTGAGCGCGTCCTCGACCGGCTGCACAGCCTTGACGCGGTCCTTCAGCCGCTGGCCTTCCTCTGCGTACATGGCGAGCTGCTCCTCGATCTGCTGCGGCTCGTAGTGGTCGCCGAGCTCGACGCGGGCTCGGGAGTAGGCGTCACGGAGGCCTTGGATTTGGGCGTTGATGAGGTAGCGGGTGTCGCGCGCCAGCATGAGGGTGTGCTTGCGGTGGACCTGCCCGGAGAGGCCTTCCCGCCAGGCCCCGGGGCACTGGTCGATGAGCCATTTGGAGGCCGCGATCTCCCAGTCGGGGGTGCCGGGGGCTGGGACTCGTTCGGGCCAGCCGGCTGGGGGCGGAAAGGTCGGACGGTCGCCCACGTGTTCGAGTGAAGCACTACGGAGGACTCCGTACCAGTCACGGAATGCGAGAGCAGGATCGCAGGTAAAGACTGGCACCCAGAGGGTTGGCAATTACCCCAGAGGAGCAATTATGATCCACACGCTCAGCCGCAAAACCGCCGCCGCCACGGCCACAGCCGTGCTCACACTCGGCGGCGTGGGCCTCGTACTCGCCCCATCCGCACAAGCATCCGGCATCCAACGCGTCTCCGGCTGCCAGTCGAGTTCCTCTGGATCTGCCTATGCGTTCGGCTGTGCCTTCGGATCCGGGGGCTTGTTCTCCGGCCAGGTGATCCAGATACCGATCTCGCACTCGATCAACATCTGCGGCCCTGGAAACTACTGCTCCAACAGCTGACCATCCAGTGCGCCAACAGTCAGGCCGGTCTGCTCCCGTGTGTCGGCGTAGGCCAGCCCGTCGTGTTGTTGGTCGTCTCCGCAGTGGCGGGCGGTTGCACTGTCTTCGACGGTAGGGGCGGCCACTGACAGCGGCGGGGCCCGATCAGTCTCGGCTACGTCTGCACCTCGAAGAGCCGACGGTCCTTGTTGCAGTGGCCGGTGCAGTTCTTGGCGTACAAGCGCATCATGTTCTCGGCTTCGTCCAGCGACTGGAAGAGCTCGATCGTCCGCGATTGGGGCCCCGGCGGAAGGGACGCGCCGGAGCAGTCCCGAACGACGGCGTACGCACCCTCTCCCTCGATCCAGGCGTACGGGCGCAAGGCACACGCGGCGCGAGCACGCCAGGTCCTATGGTTCCGGGCGCAACGATGCGAATGCGGGTGATCACGACGCCTTCCGTGGTGCCCGCTTGGCCGGGGCCGCGGTCACGTAGGCCTCCCGCTCCGACTCCAGGTCGTAGTCCTCGCTCATCGCGGCCATGAGGGACCGCACCATCTTGCACTCCCGGCTGGGCCAGCCGGAACACGGCGGTGTAGGAGCCGACAAGCCCGATCAGCGCGATGATCACGGTGCCGAACACCACTGTAACCACCAGGGCCTTCTGGCCGCAGCTCACCCCTCGGCGTTCCATGAACGGGCCTTCGCCCTGATGGGTGGACACGCTGATACTGGATCTGCTTGATCCGGAGGAAGCGAGAACACCGCCGATGGCGATGAAGGACTACTCGGACGAGTTCAAGGCCGATGCCGTGGCCTTGTACGAGTCCACGCCCGGGGCGACCTACAAGGACATCGCCGCTGACCTGGGCATCAACAGGGCGACCCTGCGCGAGTGGGTGCTGCGGGACCGCGACCGCCGCGGCATCGCGCCCACCGACGCCCGGCGGGGCGGGACGGCACTGGCCCGGGCGGGACAACCGGCCGCCTCCGACGATCCCGACGAGCGGATCCGGCAGTTGGAGGCCCGGGTGGCCGAGCTTGAGGCGAGCGAGCAGAAGCTGGCCACCGAACGGGACATCCTGCGGAAGGCGGCCAAGTATTTCGCCGGCGAGACGAACTGGTGAGCCGCTTCCAGTTCGTCCATGACCACCGGGACGCCTACGAGGTGAAGCGGCTGTGCCAGGTCCTGGAGGTCAACCGGTCCAGCTACTACAAGTGGCTCGGCGGCGCCGAGGCCAGAGCCGACCGCCGACGCGAGGACCAAGTCCTCGCTGAGCGGATCCGCCGGATCCACGCCGATTCCGGTGGTGCCTACGGCTCTCCGAGGGTGACCGCGGAACTGCGTGGAAACGGAGAACGGGTCAACCACAAGCGGGTCGCCCGGGTCATGCGGACCCACGGCATCGTCGGCATCCGCCTGCGCAGAAGGGTCCGCACCACCGTCCCGGACCCGGCCGCGACCCTCGTCCCGGACCTGTTCCAGCGGGACTTCAACGCCCCGGAGCCGGGACGCAAGTACATGGGCGACATCACGTATCTGCCGCTGGCGGGCGGGGAGTTCCTCTACCTGGCGACCGTGCTGGACTGCTTCAGCCGCCGGGTCGTGGGCTGGTCCATCGCCGACCACATGCGCACCGACCTGGTCGCCGACGCGCTGCGGATGGCAGCCGCGACCCGCGGCAACCTGGACGGGGCCGTGTTCCACAGCGACCACGGGGCGCAATACGGGTCCCAGGCCTTCGCCGACCTGTGCTCGGAGCTGGGCGTCACCCGGTCAATGGGCTCCGTCGGCAGCAGCGCGGACAACGCTGCCTGCGAGAGCTTCCACGCTTCACTGAAACGGGAGACGCTCCAGGGCACCCGCGACTACAGCGACCCTGCCACCTGCAGGAGGACCGTCTTCGCCTGGCTGACCCGCTACAACACCCGTCGGCGTCACTCCGCCAACGGTCAGCTCAGCCCGAACGAATACGAACAGCGACAGCACACGGCTAAGCTCACGCTCGCCGCGTGACAACCAACCGCGTGTCCACCTTCACGGGCGAAGGCCCTACGTCCCTTCGTGCAGTCGTGTCCGTGTTCAATCATGAGGCTTCAGCTTCACCCACCCCGGTGGGTGCTCGTCCCAGCCCCTCGCTCCTTCTCGAAGCGTTGGGGGTGACGTGCGGACGGCGACTATATGACCGCTGAACGGCGCCCTCGCCGGATGGCCAACATCCCGGCACCAAGGACTGCCCGCGGCGTTAGGGTCTCCGTGACAGGCCATACGGCATGCTGCGCCTCTGGGGGGAAAACAGTATGGGAGCGCGGAAGCAGCTGGCGGAGCTGCTCAGCGACGCACAGCGGCGCGGGGACTTCAGCACCCGTATTGAGATGCCGGCCCGCGTGCTGCACATCGAGGTCGACGGGGTGGGGGAACTGCCGCTGCCGCTGCGTGCCCCGGTCACCAAGAAACTGATCGCGCAGGCCCGGCAGGCATCTTTCGGCCGGGGCGAGCGGACCCTGTCCGACACCAGCGTCCGCGACACCTGGGAGATCACTCCGGACCGCATCACGCTCGGCGGCATTGACTGGGACCGCACCCTGGACGTCGTTCTCGATGGTGTCCGTACTGCGCTGGGCCTGCCGCCCACCACCGTCCTGCGTGCCGAGCCGCACGCACTGCTCGTCTACAGCACGGGCCAGTTCTTCCTGCCGCACCAAGACTCCGAGAAGGACGACTCTATGGTGGGCACCCTGGTCGTCTCGCTGCCCTCGCACCACACCGGCGGCGAACTCGTCGTCTCGCACGCCGGCCGCAGCGTCGTCCACCAGGCGTCGCGGGAGAAGCTGACCTTCACCGCCTTCTACGCGGACTGCCTGCACGAGGTCAAGCCCGTCAAGTCCGGCTACCGCGTCACCCTCACCATGAACCTCCTCGCTGAACGCATCCGCCCGTCTGGCGAAGACGGCGGGGACTCGGTCGCCGACCTGGCTCACTGCCTGACCGAACACTTCACCGAGCCGGCCGAAGAGCGCTACGCCTACGGCCGGCAGAAGGCCGCGCCACCGAACCGCCTCGTGTACCTCCTCGACCACGAGTACACCCAGCGCGGCCTGGACTGGGATCGCCTCAAGGGAGCCGACGCCACCCGCACCACCCTGCTCCGCCAGGCCGCCGCAGAGGCGGATTGCGAAGGGGTCCTCGCGTTGGCTGAGGTGAAGGAGACCTGGGACGCGCATGAGCCGTACGATCGCTACGACTACTACGGCGAGGTCGAGCACTACGACGACTGTGAGGACGAGGAGTGCGAGGGTGAATGCCTCCTGGACCCCGACGGGGAACCCGGTGCCGAACGGCCTCGCAGCGGCGACTTCTCCACCTACGAACTGAACGAGCTGATCGACGACGAGATCACGCTGAGCTGGTGGACCCGCCCGGACGGCACCGGCGGCGAGCAGATCAACCTGCCCGTCGCGTACTCCGAGGTGTGCGCCACCACCGAGAACAAGGACCTGACGCCCTACCAGTCCGAGTACGAGGGCTACATGGGCAACTACGGCAACACGCTCGACCGCTGGTACCGGCGGGCCGCCGTGGTCTTGTGGCCTCGGCAGCGGTCGTTCACGGCCCGCGCCGAGGCCGGCTCCGAGGGCGCACTGCGGGAACTTCAGGACCACCTGGACGCCGGGAACCTCGACCAGGCGCGCACGCTCGCCCGGTCGCTCGCCCCGTTCTGGAAACACCACGGTTCGGGCGAGGTGGCCGCGTCACTCTTCGCCGCCGCCCTGCCCGTCGCGGTGGGACTGCGGGAAGCGGACACCGCCACGATGCTCCTCGCGCCTTTCGGGGTGGAGTCTCTGAGCGAGCGGCACGCCCCGGGTCTCGCGGCAGCGGCCGCGCGGTACGGAAGAACATGGGCGCGCGGGGCCGTCAGCTGCTGGTTCGCCACGGTTGGCGCGTGCACATGGACGGACCGCGCGGCGTGGCTCGAATCGCTGCCCGGCCTGTGCACCGCGCTGCGGGCCGCCGACGGCGATGGGGAGGCGATGGCCTCGCCGCTGGCCGAGGGCGCCTGGCAAGCAGTGGGGCAACAGATCACCAGCTGGCTCGGCGTCGGCCGCGAGACGGAGCGCCGCACAGGTTTGGAGGGGCTCGGCGCATCACTGGCCCGCGTCCTGCAGGCGGCAGGGCCCGAGACCGCCGGCACCATCGCCGCCATTCTGTGCGGCCTGCCGGACACCGTCCTGGAATGCCTGCTCCCCGCTCTGCGCACAGCGGCCCTCCATCAGGCGACCATGCGCGAGAGCGCACCTGCCGCCCGCGCCTTCCAGACCCTCGCCGACCACTGCGAGGACCGGCTCGTCGCGGCACTGACCCGCCCCGTACGCGCGGCCGACGACTGGTCTCTCACCCCGGCCGGGACATGCCGGACTGGCTGCGGACTCTGCCTCGACTTGGACGCTTTCCTCACCTCCCGTACCCGCCAGGTCATGGAGTGGCCGCTCGCGAAGGACGGACGCCGCCACCTCCACAACCGCATCGACCAGGCCGGCCTGCCCGTCTCTCACACCACCCGGCGCCAGGGACGCCCCTACGTCCTGGTCCTGACCAAGACCAAAACCGTCTTCACCCGCGAACAGGCGACCCGCGCCCGCGCCGAGACCGACCTGGCGTGGCTGCGGGACAAATGGGCCCGGTCGCGCGGCTGAGGGTGGCTGTTGATGTCAGGGCGAAAGTCTTGGCCCGCCAAAATTCGCGGCAGGCTCGACAGATCACGGTGGCCGTCAAGGCTGCCTGACCTTGCAGTACTTGATCCGCGTTACTTCGGGACGAACAAGAACCCACATTGTGACCCTCCGCCCGGCCGGTGATTGTCTCCTCCAGAAGGAGTCGATCACCACACCCGGTCTCGGAAGGAGCATCAACTCCGACCCTGTCAAACCCCGCTCACCAGAGAGAACGAAGTTGGGACACGCTCAATAGGGGAGCAATTCGGACGTGTCGAGGGCGAAGTTGAAGGGGGCCGGGACATGGATCTTCTGGCCGAAATCGGCGTCTTCCCGCATGCGGTAGCGGTTTCCGTCGATCTCCTGAAACAAAGTCGCTGTTTTCTGCTGAGCATCCACGATCAGGTACAGCGGGATACCCATGAGGGGGTAGTCCCTGAGCTTTCCGGTCCAATCGTTCTCCGGGTTGGACGGGGACACGACTTCCACGGCGATCAGTGCGAGATCTGCGGGCGTGGTGTTCCTTCCGGCAGGGCCCCGGAGTGTTCCGGGAATGTCCGGTTTGATCATGTGATGCCGTGGAGTCGCAGGACGGCGATGGGGTTGGTGTGGGCGCGTCTGGCGCTGGCGGCGTCGACCCAGCCGAGGGTGCGGAGGGTGCCGCGGACGATGTCGCCGAGGACGGCCATGACGGCGGGTGTGTTGCGGGTGCGGATGGTGCGGGCGTCCTCGCCGAAGATGACGTCGCGGACCCGGTGGACGCTGTTCTCGATCGTCCAGTGGCCGCGGGCCCAGGTGGCGAGCTCCTCGGGGCTCGCCTGCTCGGCGGGCAGGTCGGTGACGGCGTAGACGACCTCCTCGCTCCACTTCTTCGCTCCGAGCAGGCGGCGCCGGCGACGGATGCGGACGACCTGGCGGGCGTGGGGGAACAGGGGTCCGTTCGCGGAGGCGACCTGGAGTTCGCGGATCTCCTCGCGGCCGTGACCGTGCTCGCTGGTGCGGTGCAGGACCGGGATCTGCTTCCAGGGAAGGGACTTGAGCTGCCGGGCGAGGTTCTTCTGGTTCCCCTTCACGCTCAGCAGGTAGTGGGCGCCGCGCTCTTCGACGAGGTAGCGGGCGTGCTCGCGCTGGGCATGCAGGGCGTCGAGGGTGACCACGGCGTCTTCCAGTTCCTCGTCGGGGATCTGTTCCATCAGGGCTGGAACTCGGGGATCTAACCCGAAAGTAGGGCCATGCCATCGCGCGGCGGCCCTGCTGGCTTCGCCGGGGCCCCGTGTGGCAGTGGGCCTCAGCCGGCCGCCGTGCGCGGACTGATGGTGACGTCGTGCCCGAGGGCTTCCAACTGGCGGATGAGCCCGCGGGTGCGGGTGGCCTTGTCCGTCAGGCGCTGGTGGTAGTCGGCCCCGAGGTCGTGGAAGCGGGCTTGGGGATCGCCCGAGGAGGTGCCAGACGATGACGAGCATAGATCGTGCCACCGCAACCAGGGCCTTGCCGTGCCCTCGGCGTCTGACGAGTCGTTTGTAGCGGGCCCCGAGGAAGGTGTCGGTGCGTGCGGCTGCCATTGCCGCTTCACCGAGAACGGCCTTGAGCCAGGGGTTGCCCTGACCGGTGCCGCCCGGGAAGGTCTTTCCTGCCGACTGGATGGTGCGCGGTGAGAGCTTCGCCCACGAGACCAGGTGGCCCGGAGTGGGGAAGACGCTCGTGTCGAGTCCGATCTCCGCGAGGATGATCTGCGCGGTGATCGCGCCGATGCCCGGGATCTCGTCCAGCCGCTCCGCCGGAGTGAGAGCGCCACCGACCGAAGCTGGCCTCTTGGCGTCGAGGTCCGCCTGTGGCCCTGACAGCTGTGTTAGAGACGTCTCGATGTGCCGTGTCAGGTCGTCGATCTGGCTCTGCGCGTGGTCGATCGCCCCAAGCAGGGTGCCCAATACGTGACTGGATAGGTGCCCGACCGGGTCTGAGTTGATCTTCTGGTGCTTGACCGCGAAGATCACGGGCTGTGCCTGCCGAATCCACGCTGCCGACCTACGAGGAGATGTCCTCGCTGGTCGTCGAGCTCAGCGGCAGGTTGGAAAGGGCCCTCGACGAGCTGGCTGGTGTCCGCACGGAGCTGGTGGAGGCGAAGGCCCGGATCTTGGACCTGGAGGTCCGGCTGGGGCAGAACTCCACGAACTCGTCCAAACCGCCGTCAGCGGACGGGCTGGCGAAACCGGCGCCGAAGTCGCTGCGTGAGAAGTCGGGCCGAGGTCCGGGCCGCCCCAAGGGCCAGCCGGGCATCACGCTGCGGCAGGTCTGCGACCCGGATCACGAGGTCGAGTACCGCCCCCAGGGCCCTTGCGCCGGCTGTGGCTGCGACCTGGCCGAAGCCGGCGTGGCCCACGTCGAGCGCCGGCAGGTCTTCGACCTGCCCGAACGCATCGGGCTGGAGGTGACCGAGCACCGGATCCTCACCTGCCGATGCGCCTGCGGACGGGCCGAGAAGGCCCTGGTGCCCGAAGAGGTACCGGTCGCCCCGGTGCAGTACGGACCCCGCCTGGCGGCCGCCGGCATCTATCTGATGCACGGGCAGTTCCTGTCCAAGGACCGCACCGCCCGGGCACTGGCCGATCTGTTCGACGCGCCGGTCGCCGCGGGCACGGTGGCCTCCTGGATACGCACGTGCGCCACCCGGCTGGATGCCTTCGGCCGCCTGGTCGCCGACAAGGTCGTCACCGCGCCGTTGGCGTTCTTCGACGAGACCGGGTTCCGCACGGCCGGGCGTCTGCACTGGCTGCACTCCGCCTCCACCGGCATGTTCGTGCACCTGAGCGTGCACCGACGGCGTGGAACCGAAGGGACGGACGCCGCCGGGATCCTGCCCGGCTTCACCGGGGTCGCGATGCATGACGCCTGGGCCCCATACGACACCTACACCCAGGCCACCCACGCCCTGTGTGCCGCGCACGCCCTGCGCGAACTGATCGCGGTCACCGAACGCGGCAGCCAGGCGGCGCGCTGCGCGGCCTACCGGGCCATCGACTCGATACTGGCCTTGAAGAAGGCCGCCGACACGGCCCGCGCCACTGGCGCCGACCGGATCGAGGACCGGCTCAAGACCGGAGAATTGAAGGCCCTGCGCACCACGGTCCGAGACGGCATCAAGGCCACCCGTGCCCGGTCATCGAAGACCGAATGCAAGCACAACGCCCTGTTCAAGCGCCTGCGCGACCGCTGGGACGACTACCTGCGCTGGGTCCACGACCTGACGCTGCCCTTCGACAACAACCCGGCCGAGCAGACGATCCGGATGGCGAAACTGCGGATCAAGATCTCCGGAAGCCTACGGACCCTGGCCGGGGCCCAGGACTTCGCGACGATCCGCACCTACCTGGCCACCACCGACCGTCACGGTCAGAACATGCTCGACGTCCTCGAACAAGCCATGCGCGGCAGACCCTGGACACCCACCACCACCTGAACCCTCACCGGTCCCCGCCGACCGGCGACCAACCACGCCTCCGCCCAGGGGCACCTATCCAGTCACCCCAATACATAGGCGTGGTGTTCGTCGAACCGGCCGTTGAACGCTGTGACCAGCGCAGCGTGCTTGGCTTTGAGCTTGCCCTGGGCCAGGTCGGCCAGGCGCTCAGGGGACCGCTCGCCGGCGACCATGGCGTCCAGCATGTTCCGTGCCGAGAGTCCGAACAGGTTGGTGGCGACCGAGGAGAGCTTGATGTGCGCGTCCTCGAGCAGCTTCTCCACCCGGTGCTTGTGTCGGGTGCGTTCCTGGGAGAGTGCGGCACGCAGCCGGGTGAGGTCCCGCAGTCGGCGGATGGGTCGCTCGGGGACGAAGGATGCACGGAGCATGCCCCGCTCGGCGAGCTTCGCCAGCCAGATCGCGTCGAGCTTGTCCGTCTTCGGGCGTCCCGGGACGTTCTTCACGTCGCGGGCGTTGACAAGCCGGCACTCCAGCCCGCAGGACTCCAGGAGGAAGAAGAACGGCCGCCAATACACGCCGGTCGCCTCCATGACGACCCGGGTGACGCCCAGCGCGACAAGTGCCTGGCCCAGCTCCATGATCGCCTCGGTCGTCGAGGCGACGTTCCAGGCCTCCTGCACCCGGCGCTCAGGACGCGTCGCGTGGGGCACCCGCGTGCAGACCATGCCGCTCGCCTTGGCTATGTCGATTGCCGCGACCCGTTCCACCAGCTCGGATTCGAGCTCCAACTCCTCTGCAGCCATCACCTGTTCCCCTCATCGCCGCTGACGCGGTGATGACCGCCCGGGGAGCCATGGAGGGAAGACGAGAATCTAACCCGCGTGCTCGAAGCACCAGTGCGCAGCCCCTCGGAAGCGACTCCCGGCACCAGACTCATTACGGGCCACCAGCCCAAAGATCAGCGGCGTCGGGCAAGCGGCCACCCCACTCCATTTTCACGGCGGCGCCAACGTCCGGAAGCCGGATGCAAGGACTCATTCGTCTTGGCACCGACCTCGCGGGCGGCGACGGTCAACGCGTCCCGGTGCCGCACCGCGGAGAACACGTAGACCTGCAAGCCGTCGGGGCGCTTCGCCCCGCGCAGGCACTTGCCGTCCCCTACGAAGACCCGGCGCTGCACTCGGGGCGGTGGTGTGCGTTCGGCGCGGCGCTGTTCGCGCTCTGCGAGGCCCTCGGGGGTAAGCGCGGCGGCTGTCGCTTCGTTCTCGGCCAGGGCGGCCAGCCGCTGGTAGCCGGCCCGGGTCAGCTCGGCCGGGTCGACCTTGCCGTAGGCGTCACGCAGGGTCCTTTCGTCCGGGCACCGTATCCGTCCGCTCATCGGGTCGAAGGGGCAGCCGAGGTCGGCCAGGACCTGCTGGTCACAGCGGCGGGCCCACTCGCTGATCGCGACCAGGGAGTTGTGACCGGCGGTGGTGATCGCGCAGACCCCGATCGCGAGCAGCGTCGCCAGCCGGTAGCGCACCCCGCGCGGATCACGCGGATCGGGGACCCGGGCCAGGGCCCGCAGCAGGCCGTCGGGGACCGCTCCAGCGTCGGCCTGCACAGGTGTTAGGCAGGGCGCGTACGCAGGCACGAGGAACGTAGGAGAAGATGAAGCGACGAGCACGGCACCTCTGCAGATCGTGAAGCCTTGAGAACTCCATGATCCACAGGCGCCGTGTTCGCTTTACGCCCACGGCACCATCGATGCCGGCGTGGTCAATCCGGATATTCCCGGAACACTCCGGGGCCCTGTTGCCCGCTGAAGACGGCCCGCTTCAACGCGCTCTGGAAGAACTTCAGAACACTCCCAAGGCCGCGGGCAGGTGGGTGCGGTCTGGGAGGTTGAGTCGTCGGCAGGCGCTGGTGATGGTGGTTTGTACGGTGTGGGGGGTGATCATCAGGGCTTGGGCGATCTGCCGGTCGGTGTGGCCGGCGACCGTCAGGGTGGAGGCCTTGTATTCCAAGCCGGGCAGGATGGGTGTGGAGGGGGGCGGCGGTCCGGGGTCGGCGCCGATCGCGGCTAGCGCGGTGCGAGTGAGCCGTGTCAGGGCTCGGCTTCCGCAATTGTTGGCGAGGTCGTGGGCCTGGACCAGGATGGGCCTCCCGGTGGCGGTGTCATCGAGGCGGCAGGCTGCCGCACCGAGGTGGTACAAGGCGCGGGCGTGCTCGAGGAGGGCCGGGGAGCTGGCGAGGGCGCTGGCGGCTTGGTGGAGCAGGTCGAGTCCGGCATGGCCTTCGGTGATCACGCCCAGGGCGCGCAGGCTGATGCCGATGGCTGTTTGTGTTCCCCAGGCCTCGGCCAAATTGAGTTCCTCGTGTGCCAAGGCGAATGCCTGTTCACGGTGGCCGAGTGCGGCGTGGGCCAGGGCGGCCTCGGACCGCCATGGTGCGGAGGCAGGGGTGGTCACCATGGACCGTTGTTGGGCGCTTCCCCCAGGTCGTGGACACCCTGATCATTGGATCGCGAGGATCCGTAGAACAGGAGTTCCCGTTGGGGACGTCGAAGTACAGCCCTGAGTTCAGGGCCGATGCCGTCGCGCTGTACCACGCCACGCCGGGCGGTACGTACGCGTCGGTGGCCCAGGACGTGGGCGTCAACCACGAGACGCTGCGGATCTGGGTGCGTGATGCGGAGGCGGCTGCCCGGCCGGGGGCCGGTGAGGCGAGCGCGATGGAGAAGGAGAACCGGCAGCTGCGGGCGCGGGTGAAGGAGCTCGAGCTCGAGCGGGAGATCCTGCGCAGGGCCGCGAAGTATTTCGCCCGGGAGACCAGCTGGTGAGCAGCCGCTTTCAGTTCGTCGAGGATCACCGGGACGCCTACGGCGTGAAGCGGCTGTGCCGGATGATGCAGGTCTCGCGGTCCGGGTTCTACCGGTGGCTGGCCGGCGCGGACGCGCGCATGGAACGGGCGAGGGCGGACGCGGAGCTTGCCGAGCGGATCGCCCGGATCCACACCGACTCGGACGGGACCTACGGGGTTCCGCGCGTCACCGCCGAGCTGCGGGATGCCGGGGACCGGATTAACCACAAGCGCGTGGAACGCGTGATGCGCACGTTCGGCATCGTCGGGCTGCACCTGCGCAAGAAGGTCCGCACCACGATCCCCGAGCCGTCGGCGACACCGGTGCCGGACCTGCTGGACCGTGACTTCACCGCGGCCAGGCCGAACACCAGGTACGTGGGCGACATAACCTACCTGCCCATCGGTGGCGGCCAGTTCCTTTACCTGGCCACGGTGTTGGACCTGTGCTCGAAACGGCTGGCGGGCTGGTCGATCGCCGACCACATGCGCACGTCCCTGGTGACCGACGCCCTGCGGGCCGCCGCGGCCGCCCGCGGCGCAGCCGGACTGCGCGGGGCGATTTTCCACAGCGACAACGGGGCCCAGTACGGGTCCAGGGACTTCGCGCACGTCTGCGCGGAGCTCGGCGTGACCAGATCGCGCGGCGCAGTGGGCACCAGCGCGGACAACGCCGCCGCGGAGAGCTTCAACGCGACCATGAAACGCGAGACGCTCCAGGGACGGAAACGGTGGAACGGGGCCCGCGAAGCCCGACTCGCCGTCTTCCGGTGGGTGACCCGCTACAACACCCGGCGGCGGCACTCCAGCCTCGGCCAGATCAGCCCGGTCACCTACGAACAACGATCAACTACGCTGGTCGTTGCCGCATGACAACCGGTGTCCACGAACCCGGGGAAACGCCCGTTCCCCGGCCGCGCACTGATTGAAGGTGGCCAGCGCGGCGCGGGTCTGTCCCTGGGCGGCTTGGAGTCGACCGCGGGCGAGCAGGGCCGGCGTGCTCCAGGTGTAGTCGAGGGTTCCGAGGTCGCCGACGGTGTCCAGGAGGCCGGCCGCCTCGTTCAGCTCCTCCCGCTCGATCATTGCATTGACGGCGTGTTCGGTGAACCTGAGGGCCATCCGGTCTTTGCCGGCGGCGAAGGTGGGAAGGTCGGCCAGGCTGATGGCCAGGGCGAGGGGGACCTGTCCTCGGCGGCTGGCCATGGCGCTGCGTCCCATTGCGGCGAAGGTGGACAGCAAGGGGGAGCTGTGGCGGGATCCGAGGTCGGCGAATTGGCCGAAGTACACCGCCGCGTCGTCGAGCCGGTCGGTGAGTATCAGAGCGAAACAGGCGTAGCCGTAGCCGAAGAGCTGAGTGCCCGGGCCTTCGATGACGATGCCGCCGCGTAGCGCTCGGTCGATCAGGGTATCGGCGATTTTCGCGCTTGAGTCGGCACACACCGCTGGGATGACCAGGGCGGCCAGGACGGCTCGTTCCTCCGGAGTGTCGCCGGGAAGGTCCAGGTTGCGAAGCCGCATTGCCCAGTGCCGGGCTTGCGCGACAGTGGATGCCTGTTCGCAGCCGATGACGACCAGTTGGGACTGCAGCCGCCAGGACAGGGCCCGTCCCTGGTCCGTACGGTCCGCATCGCCTTGTTCCAGGTCGGTGATGGCCTGGGCGAGCACATCGACGGCGTGTTCGGGGTGCCGGTTGACCAGCAGGGCGCCGGCCAGGGCATCGGTGGCGTGCGCACGCTCAATCGGGTCAGTGATCGCGGCCAGTGCCTGGGTCAGGTGGGATACCGCAGCCCGAGGGTCGCTGAGCATCTCCTGGCCCCCAAGCTCAGCGAGCACTCGGGCACGTGCGCGGGGCTCGGCGGACTCGCGCACCGCCCGGCGCAGATAGGTGGCGCCTGCCTGCGGTGCGCCCCGCCTCGCGGCGGTGCGGGCGGCCTCGCGCAGGCACTCAACGCGCCAGGCTTCGCCGGCCGGTTCGGCTTGCAGCAGGTGCGCGGCCGTGACCTCGCCGGGCGCGCCGTCCTCGTACAGGATCCGGGCGGCGTCGGCGTGGGCGTGGGCAAGCTGCCCGGCGGTCATGATCGACTCAATGATCATCGTGCGGATCAGGGGGTGGGTGAACCGGACCGTGTCGGCTGGCTCCAGCACGCCGATCCGGGTCAGCGCGCGGGCCTGGTCGGCGGTCTCGGCCTCTGACATGCCGCACAGGGCCGCAGCCACTTCCCACCGGGAGCCGTCAGGCAGGACCACCAGCGCCCGGGCCAGGGCCACGGTCGCTTCCCTCTGGCGGGTCAGGCGCTTGAGCACCGTGGTGGCCAGGACACGGCCGTGCAGATCCGCCACCCGGTGGACATTGTCGCCGGTCGGTTCGACGTGGCGCTCACCCAGGCTGCGGATCAGCTCCCGCAGCAGAAGCGGATTGCCTTCGGCCGCTCTCGCGCACGCCCGGCTGAACGCCCCCTCCGCCTCCCTGCCCAAGCCGGCACGCACCAGGCGTGCGGCGCTGGCCTCCGACAGAGCCGGCAGGTCCACGAGTTGGCAATCCGGCTGGGCCGTGATCTCGTCCAGCACGGCCTCGAAGGAGACTTGTTCGGTAGGCCTCGTAGCTAGGACGAGCAGTACACGCAGCCCGTCGAGCCGGCGGGCCAGGTAGGCAAGCCACCGCAGCGAGGGCAGGTCCGACCAGTGCACGTCATCGATCACCAGCGCCAGCGGACCGTGGTCGGCGGCGTTCACCATCAGCCAGTACAGGCCGTGCAGCACACCGATCTGCGCATCCGGCAGCGCCGCGATTGTGACCAGGTCGGCGTCGGGCTGCAGGATCCGGGTGGCCAGATGCGCCGGGCCCTCGAGCAGGCGGTCCCGGCCGGCCGTGTCAGCCGTGCCAAGCACAGCTTCCGCGAGCTGTCGGGCAATGGAGAAGGCGAAGTCACCCTCCAGTTCGCTACCGCAAGCCCGCGCCACCTGCATGCCGCGTGCGCGCTCGCGCTCGGCCCAGACCTTCAGCAGCGAGGTCTTCCCCATCCCGGCGCCGGCCCGCAGCAACACTACCCGCCCGCGCCCGCCGCGGGCGATCGAGGCCGCCTTTTCCAGCACCGCCAGCTGCCCGTCACGATCGAGCAGGTCGGCTTCCGCCGCCGCGTCTCCGGCAACGGGGACGGCTGCCGCACCGGTGCGGCCGGCGGCCAGGAACGCAGCGGTCTGGGTCTCGGTCAACCCCAAGGCCGAGGCCAGCATCTGCACCGTGCGGCTCTGCGGGCGCCCCCGACGACCATGCTCCAGGTCCCGGATGGACCGCGCGGCAACACCAGCGGCCTCGGCAAGCTCCTCTTGCGTCAGTCCTGCAGCCCGGCGCCAACCCAGCAGCAGCTCACCGAATGCCGTCACCCGAACCATCCACTGACTAGGCCTCCCACACCAACCAGCACCCGGCGCCGCGCACCGACAGGACACTACTTGCTGGTAACTATGGGGACTCTACCGGCAGTCGGCCCAGCCGTCACCGCTGGAAGTGCCTACGCGTGCGCGATTCATCCGGTCTTTCGTCCGGTTGTTCTTCCTGGTGTCCCGCGCGGCCCTTTGGTCTGATCTAAGTCACCGACTCACCCATCCCGGACGTGCCAGCAGAACCTGGCGGACGGAAATCTCTCCAGGCGCCAGGGCATTTTCGTTCGTGTCCAGGAGAGGAGTCGTGCTCAGGATTAGACAAGACAGCTGGCTGCCGGGGTGAGGTGGTCTGCCTGATGTTCTTGGCTGCGATCTTCGCCGGCGGCAACTGTGACGAGGTCATCCAACTCATTCCGCTGCTCCAAACGACCCCGCCGAATCGGGGCCGTCGGGGCTGGCCGCTTCGTCGGCCCAAGCGGACCTCTGCCGACCGCAGCTACGACCACGACACCTACCGTCGGAGGAACAACATCGTGGACTTCCCCGCCAACTCCCGGCCCGGTGTCATTCCGGTCGGCCGGACAGCGATCGGCGACGCCGACGCCGCAAGTCTGCTTGGCGTCTCTGTGACCATGTTCCGCCGCCGACGGCTCTACGCCGTCCTGCCACCCACTCTCTCTCGCCCGGGCGTCCGTATCCGGCTGTGGGATCTGGACCAGGTCCATGCTTGCCTCTCCGGGCAAGCCGTCCCCGCGCTACCCATCGAAGAGGACCCGCTTGACCTCCTTGACAGCGATGCCGCCCGCGGCGCCCTGCCCGAGGGACGCCGACTCGCTGCCGAGACCTGGCGCGCCCGCCTATCCGCCGGAGCTGGACCTGCTCCTGACCAGACCTTCCATACGAACAACCTCCCCGGCACCCCTACACCCTCCCCGGCCTGCCCTGGAGCGCCCTATCGGTTTCGCGCCACCGTCTTGGCCTGGGACGCGCAACGCCAAGCCTTCAGCGTCGGGCGCCGATCTGTGACCTCGAAGACCGCGCCCGCGAGGCCACCGGCCGGCGGACCGGTCCGCGCGTTACAGGCAGGCGCCCCTGCCGTGATGTGACAGCCAAGCGCCAATTCGGGATGATCAGGAAGATCATCCGATTGAAGGCTCCCGGTCACTACATGCTCGACGACGGGACTGAGTTGGCCACCCAGCAGACGGCCCGCAATGACGTACTGCAGGTCGCGGGCGAGCATCAAGGGGTGCTGCCGGTACTGGGGTCCGGTGAGGCCTTCGCGCCAGGCGCCGGGGGCCTGGTCCATGAGCCATTTGTAGGCGGTCTCCTCCCAGCCGGGCAGGCCTGGGGCTTCCACCGCGGCGGGCCAGGTGGCGGGTAGGGCGGGCTTTAAATCGTGCACCTGTTCGATTGAAGCACTGTGGCGCGCGTCGTACCAGCCGACATCAGGATCACCAGTTGGGTGATCTTGATTTTTGTGTGAGTCCTGGCACTCACGAGCTGAGGCCCAAGGGGTGCCGGCTCCGATGCCCGCGCCACCGAGGGGACCGCATGCCCCTACGTCTTCTTGCAGGATCCGTCGGCTCGCCGGGGGCCTCCGGGATACGGGGGAGGTGGCATTCAGTCTCTTTGGCGCTGTTCCGTGGCAGGGTTGAGCCTTGCATCCCCGTTGCGACAACATCCAAGCTTCGCAAACCCGTGCGGACAGCCGGGAAGCATGGCAGCGTTCATGGGCAGTGGTCATGGACGCGTCGCAGGGCTGGCGTTAGGGGTCTGAGCATGCAGCCGGGGGAGGGGAACCGACGTCTGGAAGCGCCGATGGTGGAGGCAGGCTTAACCAACAGCGGGCTGTCCAGGCGCCTGATCGATGCGGCGAAACGCTCTGGCCAGGAAGCTAGGCCTAGCCCGACTCAGGTTGCCCGTTGGTTGAAGGGGCAGGAACCGCGAGCTGAAGCCGCCGCACTTCTGGGCCAGGTGATCAGCCAACGTCTGGGCCGTGGGTTGACACTGGGGGATCTCGGGTTCGACAGCGCACCTGCCTCGGACCTGGCCGGCGGTATTGAGGGGAACTACTCAGCCCCGGGTTCACCTGGCCAGGGACGTTAACGATCGTGGCACGGGTAGTTCGGACGGCCCGTCAACTGTGGCTGTCCGAACCACCCTTTACCGCCGAGATAATGGAAGGCGGTAGGCCCGGCTTAGGCTCAGCCGAAGAGGTTGTCGTGGGTGTTGGCCATCCGCGTCTGGTCGGGGTGCTGGTGGACCCAGTCGGTGACGTTCTTAACCGCCAGGTCGGTGTCGCTCTCCTTGATGTAGTCCGAGAGCCGGGATCCGGCGATCAGACCGTTCACGCCGACCTCACCGAGCATCCGTGCCGCGCAGTCGGCACCGTCGGGCGAGGAGCCCATGGTCCAGGCGAAGACGCCACGGAGGTTGCCAGCGTCACGGTTGGCGACGCTCTCCTTGAGCCCCGTGACCTTGTCATCGTTGGCCATGCAGGTCCCGTACAGGGTGGCGAAGACGGCCGAGCCGTCGGTGGCGAACCGGTGCTCGGCGGGGATTCCGCCGCCCTGCGCGGAGTAGGTGCCGCTCACCTGTGAGTAGGTACCGGTGACGGCTACCGACTCCAGGGGGCTCAGGTTCTGCTTGAGAGCGTTCCAGGCGGCGCTGTTGTCGGCCGAGTAGGGCACCTCGTACATCACCCTGATCCCGGCGGCCAGCAGCTTGTCACGGACCATGCCGCGCAGAGCGCTGATCTGGGCGGGCTGGTCGCCGTCGTTGGAGTCCTTGATGTCGACCCATGCGACTGCGAGGTTCTTGCCGCTGCGCCGGGCGTTGGCCATGGCGTCGAAGATCGCGCCGGTGAGCTTCAGCCCGATGTTGCCCGCATTGACAGGGTCGCTTGACGGGTTGCCGGGGTCACAGGCAACCCACTGCCAGCCGCCGGCGCACCCGCCGGAAACGTTGAACGCGGCATCGACCTCGATGCCGTTGTAGCCGGCGTCGAGAGCGTCGTTGACCCGTTCGGCGGAGTTCAGGTTGTGGGCGAAGGCGTAGATCGGGCGCGGCTGAGCCGATGCCGCAGTGGACTGGAACTGCTCCCACGGGCCGATGGCGTCGGCGCGGGCACGCAGCTCGCCGTAGTTGTCGCCGGTGTAGCCGAGCTCGGCCGAGACGTACTTGCCGTTGGCGTTCGACTTGATGGCGTAGCCGGCGCCGCTGGGCTCGAGGGTGAACTGCTCCCACGGGCCGATGGCGTCGGCGCGGGCACGCAGCTCGCCGTAGTTGTCGCCGGTGTAGCCGAGCTCGGCCGAGACGTACTTGCCGTTGGCGGAGGAGCGGAGCGAGTAGAGGCCGTTGCGGTTGTTTCGGCACAGGGTGAACTGCTCCCACGGGCCGATGGCGTCGGCGCGGGCACGCAGCTCGCCGTAGGCGTCGCCGGTGTAGCCGAGCTCGGCCGAGACGTCTTTGCCGGCGGACGGCGACCCGAAGGCGATGTCCTCGGTCATGCAGGCGGTCTCGTCGGGGGCGCCGCTGCCCAGCGCGCTGTTCAGGTAGTTCTGGTACGCCGTCAGTGCGGCGACGCCACGCTCCATGTTCGCATCGGCGACCGGGAGCTCGTTCCAGGTCAGTTCCTGCTGGTAACCGTGCCGCCAGCCCCTGGTGTGCACCGCGTCGGTCCGCGGGCTGTCGCCGTCGGGGGCCATGGCATCGACGTTCTGCCCGGTGTCCCAGAACGACTGCAGGGCGTACGCGCCCCAGTCCTCAGCGCCGCCCCAGGAGAAGTACTGCTGGGTGGGGGTGGGGAGGGCCAGGTCCTGCATCACGACGGCGCCGCCGTTGCCGCCCAGGTAGGTGGCGATCTTCTGCTTCTCGGGGTTGAAGAGCAGGAACTGGTTGCGGTCACCGACCCTGATCCATTGGCAGTACGGGTCGGCGGTGTCGAACGACTTCAGCCAGACGCTGTCGTTGTCAGCGCTGGCGCACAGGATGTGGTTGGGCCAGGCCCCGTTGGTGAGGAATATCGGTCCGGTCACCAGCTGTGTCGACGTGGCCGCCGAAGCGTGGGTCGCCGGCAGGCCGGCCAGGCAGACGAGCACCGTGCAGAGGGCAACGGCGGCGGTCCACAGTCTCCGCACGGCGGGACCGGCGGTGCGCAAGAGTCGCGTCATGGGTCCGGGTACCTCAGCTCTTCGGGGTCGGTGCGTAGCGGACGGTGTGGGGCTGGACGAAGCCGTTGCGGATGACGAACGCGTCCGCACTGCGTCGGGAATCCTGGGGGCTCCGGGAACCGGTTTCCTTCACTGACAGCACCTTTCTGTGCTGGGGATGTGACGGAGCGGATCTTTCAGCGCTCCGTTAGATCAGATCATCGGGTTACCCGGGACGCCAGGATGAACAGCCGGACGAAATACCGGACGAAATTGCGTACCTGTATGCACGTTGGGCGGTGACGGTTGGGGCCCGTCGCCGGTAGGTTGATCTCCTGCTGCCTGCCCTCAGGGCCCCGGAGTGTTCCGGGAATGTCTGGTTTGATCATGTGATGCCGTGGAGTCGCAGGACGGCGATGGGGTCGGTGTGGGCGCGTCTGGCGCTGGCGGCGTTGACCCAGCCGAGGGTCCAGAGGGTGCCGCGGACGATGTCGCCGAGGGTGGCCATGACGGCGGGCGTTGCGGGTGCGGATGGTGCGGGCGTCTTCGCCGAAGGTGACGTCGCGGACCCAATGGACGCTGTTCTCGATCGTCCAGCGGCCACGCGCACAGGTGGCGATCTCCTCGGGGCTAGCAGCTTCTCCACCCTGTGCTTGTGTCGGGTGCGTTCCTGGGAGAGTGCGGCACGCAGCCGGGTGAGGTCCCGCAGTCGGCGGTCGGGGCGGTGGTGTGCGTTCGGCGCAGCGGTGGGCGCGCCGCTGTTCGCGTTCGGGCAGTCCCTGGGGAGTGCGCGCATCAACTGGCGCTTCCTGCTCGGCGAGGGCGGCCAGCCGCTGGTAGCCGGCTCGGGTCAGCTCGGCTCTCCGCCGTCAACCCGCCCTCATCCGCATAGCGCATACACACGACGTACCGCGCAGATGACCATCAGTCAGCCACACGAACAGGCCAACCACCTCGAAATGCCGAAGTCAGGAACCCAGAGTCACTGACGTGATCACCCCGTGGCTGGGAAAATGGGCCTGGGTGTCCCGGTCTGCCGTTGTTACTGCGATGCCGGTGAGCTCGTAAGTCAGGATGGTTTTGGGGGTCGCTTCAGGGAACCACGGTTTGTGCCAGGGCCGCCTCCGGCGCCGGGAGCACGCGTGTCAGTCTCCGCTCCGTCCCATGACCCCTCCGGGCCACCCGTCGGTTCATGCGTCGCCGAGTGGGAGGGAGCCGGTCATGGCCCGGCTGGACGTGAAGGACGAGGTCATCCATCTGCGGTCGGCTGGGGTCGATCTGGGCAAGCGGTTCCTGCTCGGCTGCGTGCGCACCCCCAGCACCACGCACCCGGGCCGGTGGAGCCTGGAGACCGAGCGGTTCGGCACCACCCGGGCCGAGATCCGCCGCCTGCTGGCCTGGCTGGTGGAACACCGCGTCGAGGTCGTGGTGCTGGAGGCGACCTCGGACTACTGGCGCAGCGTCTACTACTTGCTGCAGCCGCACCTGAACCTGATGCTGGTCAATCCCTCCCACCTCAAGGGCATCCGGGGCCGCAAGACCGATCCGAGCGACGCGGCGTTCCTGGCTCGGGCGGGCGCGTCCGGGATGGTGATGGGTTCCTTCGTCCCGCCCCGCACGGTGCGGGAACTGCGCGATCTGACCCGCCGTCGGACCGAAGTCGTCCGGGCCGCGGGCGCGGAGGCTCAGCGGCTGGAGAAGGAGCTGGAGGACACCGGCTTCAAGCTGGCCTCGGTTCTGTCGAACGTGGTGGGTGTCTCGGGCCGGGCGATCCTCGAGGCGCTGGTCGCCGGTGAACGCGACCCGCAGCGACTGGCCGATCTCACCGTCCGCCAGGCCCGCGCCAAGATCCCACAGCTGGTCGAGGCCCTGGACGGGGGGCGCTTCCCCCAGGTCGTGGACACCCTGATCATTGGATCGCGAGGATCCGTAGAACAGGAGTTCCCGTTGGGGACGTCGAAGTACAGCCCTGAGTTCAGGGCCGATGCCGTCGCGCTGTACCACGCCACGCCGGGCGGTACGTACGCGTCGGTGGCCCAGGACGTGGGCGTCAACCACGAGACGCTGCGGATCTGGGTGCGTGATGCGGAGGCGGCTGCCCGGCCGGGGGCCGGTGAGGCGAGCGCGATGGAGAAGGAGAACCGGCAGCTGCGGGCGCGGGTGAAGGAGCTCGAGCTCGAGCGGGAGATCCTGCGCAGGGCCGCGAAGTATTTCGCCCGGGAGACCAGCTGGTGAGCAGCCGCTTTCAGTTCGTCGAGGATCACCGGGACGCCTACGGCGTGAAGCGGCTGTGCCGGATGATGCAGGTCTCGCGGTCCGGGTTCTACCGGTGGCTGGCCGGCGCGGACGCGCGCATGGAACGGGCGAGGGCGGACGCGGAGCTTGCCGAGCGGATCGCCCGGATCCACACCGACTCGGACGGGACCTACGGGGTTCCGCGCGTCACCGCCGAGCTGCGGGATGCCGGGGACCGGATTAACCACAAGCGCGTGGAACGCGTGATGCGCACGTTCGGCATCGTCGGGCTGCACCTGCGCAAGAAGGTCCGCACCACGATCCCCGAGCCGTCGGCGACACCGGTGCCGGACCTGCTGGACCGTGACTTCACCGCGGCCAGGCCGAACACCAGGTACGTGGGCGACATAACCTACCTGCCCATCGGTGGCGGCCAGTTCCTTTACCTGGCCACGGTGTTGGACCTGTGCTCGAAACGGCTGGCGGGCTGGTCGATCGCCGACCACATGCGCACGTCCCTGGTGACCGACGCCCTGCGGGCCGCCGCGGCCGCCCGCGGCGCAGCCGGACTGCGCGGGGCGATTTTCCACAGCGACAACGGGGCCCAGTACGGGTCCAGGGACTTCGCGCACGTCTGCGCGGAGCTCGGCGTGACCAGATCGCGCGGCGCAGTGGGCACCAGCGCGGACAACGCCGCCGCGGAGAGCTTCAACGCGACCATGAAACGCGAGACGCTCCAGGGACGGAAACGGTGGAACGGGGCCCGCGAAGCCCGACTCGCCGTCTTCCGGTGGGTGACCCGCTACAACACCCGGCGGCGGCACTCCAGCCTCGGCCAGATCAGCCCGGTCACCTACGAACAACGATCAACTACGCTGGTCGTTGCCGCATGACAACCGGTGTCCACGAACCCGGGGAAACGCCCGGGGACTTCACGCCCCACCACGCGTTCATGGTCCGCCACTACCTCGACCAGATCGACCACCTCAACGCCACGGTCGCGATGTTCGACGCACGGATCGCCGAACTGCTCGCCGCCCAGCAGCACGACCTCGACCTGCTGGACACCATCCCCGGCATCAGCCGTCTCGCAGCCGAGATCGTCATCGCCGAGACCGGCGGCGACATGGCCCAGTTCGCCACCGCCCACCACCTCGCCTCCTGGATCGGGGTCTGCCCCGGGCAGAGCGAGTCCGCCGGCGTGAACCGCTCCGGACGCACCCGGCACGGCAACACCAACCTCAAGCGACTGCTCGGGATCGCCGCAATGGCCGCGGTCCGCAACAAGGACTCCTACCTCGCCGTCTTCTACCGCCGCATCGCCTCCCGCCGCGGCGCGAAACGCGCCCTGGTCGCCGTCATGCACAAGCTCGCCATCGCGATCTGGCACGTACTCCACGACCAAGCGCCCTACCGGGAACTGGGTGCCGGCTACTTCACCAAGCGCAACCCCGAACGCGCCATGCGCCGCATGATCAAGGAAGCCAACAGCCTCGGCCTGACCCTCCGCTTCGAACCCATCACAGCGGCCTGACCTCACACACTCCGAACTTTTCGTGTCAGTAACCAGCCCGATACGGGCGCCTGACAACGGGATGACATCGAACCAGTCGCCTCCCGCGCCCGTCTCGCTCGCCACCGGAAGGTATTTGGTGGCCACCTCCACGGCATTCTGCGGTGCAGCGGAACTCGATGCCAAGCTGTCCTGGACCGTCGAGGCGACCGCTCTCTCTGCCATGTATCGGCGGGCGTTGTCGATGGACGCGGCGGTGTGCTCGGCGATGTGGCGTGCCAGCATCAGGTCTGCTTCGCCGAAGGGAGCTCGCGGTGCATACCGTGCCAGCACCGTGAAGCCCAGCAGCGTGCCGCCGGCCGACAGCGGCAGGACACTACGCGGACGCCGGCCGGATGCCCCTGTGGCCGGGTGCGGATCCTCAAGGAGGACCCCGTCGAACGCACGGTCTTCGCCCTGTAGTGCCCGCTCCATCAGTTGGTCCACCGCTGGGTGGGATCCGGTCGGCTCAGACCAGGCGGCGTGGACGGACCGGAACGAGGTCCGCTGCAGTAGGGACCGCTCCAGCCGCTCGGCAGGGGGAAGCTGCTGGCCTGTGGGTACTTCCGGCAAGAGCTCCACGACGACCTCGTCAGCCAGCTCCGGCACGACGGCGTCGGCCAGTTCGTCCGCCGTGCGCACCACATCCAGACTCGAGCCGATACGACTGCCAAGCTCGTAGGCGAGGGAGAGGTGTTCGCGGGTCCGGACGTGCTCGGTCGCATCCATGATCACGTGGCCCAGCGCGAACGCCTCCCCTGACGGCGCCCGCAGCGGAGAACGCGGCGGTGGCGGGCTCAGAGAAGGAGTCCCTTCTAGAGAGAATCTATAGAATGGCATAGAGTGGGCCCATGGCACTCACCACCATTCAGGTCGATGTGGAGGTGCGCGACCGGCTCAAGGCGATCGCCGACGCCTCCCACACGTCCATCAAGCAGGTCGTGGCCCGCATGGCAGCGCAGACCCTGACACCCGCCGAACTCGCCGAGCGCCAGACCCGCGGCCGTGCCGCGATGGCCGCCAACGGCGTTGTCATCGACGACGACCCTGCCGACCCCGACCGGCAGGCCGCCCACGCCTTCTGGGCCGGCCTCGAAGGCGACGCGTCTTGACACCTGGCACCGTCGTCCTGGACCACACCGCCCTGGCCGCCCTGGCCGCCGGCAACCGTTTCCTGTCCTACGTTTACGACACCACCCACCAATCTCCCCAGCGCCGGATCCTGGTCCCGACCATGTGCCTGGCCCAGAGCGAACGCGACCGTCCCGGATCCGCCGACTACTTCGCCTCCCTCGAAGCACTCACCTTCCTCGACCTGGACCTCGCCGCCGCCAGCGCCGTGGGCCGCACCACGCTGCCCTGGCCCCATGCCCACGCCGCCCACGCCGCCTCCCCCGGCATCGACTGGCCCCAAGGCCTGCCGCTGCTCACCGACGACACGGACGTCTACCAGGGGCTTCCCATCAGGACCTTTCCGCTCCAGCCGCCCGGCTGACGAGGAACGCGGACCCCGCGGGGGCCAGGGCGGTTGCAAGTTCCGGGGTCGTGCAGTTGGTCGGGTAGTGAGCGGTTGGGGTGCATAACAGGGCAGGCACGGGCTTCGTGATCATTGTGGTGTCTGAAGTCCAATGATCATGAGGTGGCCCCTGCCTGTCGCTGTATCTTCTCGTGTCCCTGCCGTGCTGGTGAAGCTGGGTCCGCTGAACGCCGACCGGGTCACCGACCTGCGCCCCTACCTCGACGCGGTGCCCGACCCCCGCTCGCGACGGGGCCGGTGGTACCCGCTGACAGCGATCCTGCTGGTGTGTGCGCCTGCGCGGTCGTGGCGGGGGCGAAGAGCATCGCCGAGTGGAGCGCGCGGGCCTCGGACGCCCTGCTGGCGGCCCTGGGTGTCCGCCGTCACCTGTTGAGGTGGCGGACCGGGCGGTGGGCGCCTACCTGGCCGACCGGCACCGCGCCGCCACCGAGCCGGCCGCTACGCCGTCCACGCCCAGGCGGCGTCGCGTCATCGCCGTCGACGGCAAGGCGCTCAGGGGCTCGGCCCGTCTCGCGGCGGTACGCCGGCACCTGCTCTCCGCGGTCACCCACGGCCGCGTCGTGACCCTCGCTCAGGTGGAGGTCGGCGCGAAGACGAACGAACCACGCACTTCAAGCCCCTGCTCGCGCCGCTGGACCTGGCCGGCGCCGTCGTCACCTTCGACACACTGCACTCGGTCAAGGCGAACGTCTCCTGGCTGGTCGAGACCAAGAAGGCCCACTACATCGCCGTGATCAAGACCAACCAGCCCACCGCCCACCGCCAGCTGGCCGCCCTGCCCTGGCGCGACATCCCCATCCAGCACACCGCCTCCGAGACCCGGCACGGCAGACGCGAGTCCCGCTCGATCAAGACCTGCGCCATCCCCGACGAACTCGGCGGCATCGCCGTCCCCCACGCCCACCTGGCCATCCGCGTCCACCGCCGCCGCAAGAAGACCGGCAAGCGCGAGACCCGCGAGAGCGTCTACGCCGACCAGCCTCCACGTCCACCAGGCCAGCCCCGCCGACCTCGCCGCCGCGATCCGCGGGCATTGGGGCATGGAGAACTCCTCGCACCACATCAGAGACGTCACCTTCGCCGAAGACGCCTCCACCGTCCACGCCGGGACCGCACCCCCGGTAGGACGGCTCCAAGGCCCCGAGCAGCAGACCGGAGACGCCGGCCAGCAGCGCCCAGTCACACTCCTTCAGAAGAAGTCGATCACCACCCCCGGTCTCGGAAGGAGCATCAACTCCGACCCTGTCAAACCCCGCTCACCAGAGAGAACGAAGTTGTTACATGCTCAATAGGGGAGCAATTCGGACGTGTCGAGGGCGAAGTTGAAGGGGGCCGGGACATGGATCTTCTGGCCGAAATCGGCGTCTTCCCGCATGCGGTAGCGGTTTCCGTCGATCTCCTGAAACAAAGTCGCTGTTTTCTGCTGAGCATCCACGATCAGGTACAGCGGGATACCCATGAGGGGGTAGTCCCTGAGCTTTCCGGTCCAATCGTTCTCCGGGTTGGACGGGGACACGACTTCCACGGCGATCAGTGCGAGATCTGCGGGCGTGGTGTTCCTTCCGGTTGTCATAGCTTCGTCAGGAAGGTAGGTCAGGTCGGGGTTGCGCAACTTTGCGACCTGGGGCGAGTACAGGTCGGTGTTGTTCGAGAAGAGATGTCCGTCCGGTGCGTGGCGCTCGAACTGGCGCTGGACGATCGCCAGGTTTCGCTGATGGATGTCAGTGGGCGACGCCTGCATGACGATGGTGTCGCCTGAGAACTCCACTTTCCAGTCCGAAGGGATCTGACGGCGGACCTCCTCGATCATCTCGAGGTGCTTCGGGTCGATGCTCATCGGGCTTCCTCCGTAAGGTGTCGGGCTAGGGTAGTCGGGTCAGGCCCGGCGCGTCGCACCACTCACCCCGACTCACCCAGGGTCCCGAGGAGTGCGATCTGGTCGCGGTGAAGGTCGGCTTGCTTGATCTGCTGGTGCTGCCACACTCCCGGCCGGAAGGTGGTGTCGTCGCCGAGGCCGGGGCGGTTGCGGGGGCCGGTGAGAGTGCCACCGGCTTTCAGGTAGGCGTCCATGCGGCGAAAGCCGCGCTGCCACTTGGGGTCCCATCTCCACAGCGGGTCCAGATCGTCGAGCAGCTGCCGCTGCCGTTTGGTCAGGTTCGGGTTCAGGCGCTGGACGCGCATCCATCGCCCGACGGTGTAGCCGTCGATCTTGGCGCCTGCGGGGATGGCGAGGTCGCCGTGGAGCGTGTGCCAGGCCTTGGCGTAGGCGTAGCCGCGTGCCCAGGCGTGGGCGTGCTTGTCCCAGATCATGCTGATCCGGTCGAGTTCGCTTGTCCGGGCGGCGTCGAGCCGTCCGGCCGCGCGGGCTTCGCGTTGCCGGTTCAGCCAGTCGACGAGGTCGCCTTCGCGGGCGTCGAGGTGACCATGCTGCTGGTGGAATGCCTCGGCCTTCTCGTACCACTTCTCCCACTCGGCGGTGCGGGGGCTGAGCGCGCGCAGCTTGAGGGTGCGCAGGATCTGGTCTTCATAGGCGGTGGTCTCCACGCGCAGCCACTCGACGTCTTCGGCCGGGAGGCTGTCCTCCAGTTCCTCGGCGTCCGTGTCCTCTTCCAGGCCCGGTGCGGCGGTGTGTGGGCGCAGTTGTCCGGCGCCGTAGCGGTTGGTGCGCAGCTCGGTGATGCGGGCGGTGACCCGCTCGTCGTGAGCGGCGAGCGCGCGCAGGACCTGCCAGACGGCGGCGAAGGCGCTGCGGTTGAGTTCGGTCTCGGTGTCGTCCTGCCCCGCGGTCTCGTCGCCGTTGGTGGCGGGGAGGTAGACGGGGATGATGATCCTGGCGATCTTGCCGGTCACGCCGAGGGGGACGCGGAACGCGCGCCCGGCGCCTTGGACGATGTCGACGATCGAGTTCTTCGGGTCGGCGAAGATCACGGCGTCGACGGCCGGCAGGTCGATGCCTTCGGCAAGGAGGCGGCTGTTGGCGATCAGGGCGCTGGGGTGGCCGCCGGCGGTGCTCGCGGTGGCGAACTCGTTGAAGGCGCGGCGGCGGTCTTTGAGGCGGTCGCTTCCGGCGACGGCGGCGCGGTAGAGGTGGGTGAGGCGGTCGCTGGGCGGCAGGAGCTGGGCCGCGTGGTGGAGGGTGTGGATGAAGTCGCGGGCTCCGCGGATGCGGGAGTGGTAGGTGATGACCCGCTGCAGCTGGTAGGTGTCGATGGCGCGGCAGGTGGCGATCTGCAGGGCCAGGCGCTGGAGTTCCTCGTTGGTGCGGCGTGAGCGCAGGTCGGCGATGCCGGGCTCGTTGAGGAGTTCCTGGAGGTCCTGGTCGGTGATGACGGGGACGATGACTTCGTAGTCGGCGATGAGGCCGTCGGCGATGCCTTGGGCGACGGGGTAGCGGAATACCGTCTCGCCGAACACTTCGGGGTCGTCCATAGAGCAGATGACGGTCTGCTCGCTGCTTTCGAGGCCGGAGGTGATGCCATCGGTGATACGGGGGGTAGCGGTGAAGTAGAGGCGACGGCGGGAGGGGATTTTGCTGTCGTCGTGGACGGCAGCCCATGGCTTGGCGGACGAGCCAGCGGTGCGGTGGGCCTCGTCGATGACGGCCAGGTCGAAGCCTGGCATCGCGTGAAGAGCGTGGGCTTCGACGACGCGGTCGAGGCTGGCGTAGGTGGCGAACACTGTGACCGGGCGGCCCGCGGCAGCGCGGACCACTTCCGCGATCTTGTGGGCTTTGGTGGTGATGACCGCGTCGACCTTCAGACCGGCTTCTTCGAGTTCCCGGTTCTCCGAGGAGGAGCAGACGATGACGATCGGTCCGCGGCGGCCGCCGTGCCGCAGCCACACGCCGGCGGTCTGCCAGACCAGCTCGATGGTGGGCATGGTGGCCAGTACCGTGCCGCGCGGTGCGACGCGCCGCGCACAGGCCGCGGCGATGAGGGTCTTGCCGGAGCCGCAGCAGGATTCGACGATCGCGCGGCCGCCGTCGCGCACAGCCCGCCAGGCTGCGGTGACGGCCTGCTTCTGGTGCTCGCGCAGGGGCATGAGGAATGGCCCGGCCGCCTCAGGGGCGCACTGGTGCGGTGCCGCCGGCTCCCAGGTGTCCTCAACGCGGCGGGGATCGCCGTCGGTGTCCACAGCCTGGGTCTCCACTTGTCCGATCCCTCTTCGATGACTTGGTGCGGCGTCTGATCCTGCGGGGTGTGACGGGTGGTCAGCGGCTGGGGGTCCAGCCGCGGACCTCGATGTAGATGATCTCGGCGTCCTCGGTGGCGCGGCCGGTGTCGATCAGCCACTTCAGGACGGCGGCGGTGACGTCGCCGCCGGCGGCCGCGACCATCGCCGACCACTCGCGGGCGTCGAAGCCGCCGGACACCTTCGAGCCGTAGGAGCGTTCCTCGGTGCCGTCGGCGCGCGGGACCACACCACGCCGCAGCCCCGGTGAGTCGTCCTTCGACCCGGAGGAGAGCGCGAAGTGGCGCTTGCGCATGCGCACGGTGACGGCGACCCGGCCGCCGCGCTCGGCGGTGTCGTGGATGACGCCTGCCAGGTGGCCTGCGCCGCGGGCGATCGCTTGGCGTCCGGCGCGGCCGGCCATCGACCCGCCCGGAGTCTCCAGCACGTCGCGGCCGCGGACCCGGGCCACGCGCCCATCCTTGGTGAGTCGCCTCGTCAGGTTCTGCTGTGCGATGGCCTGCAGCGCTTCCGGGTCGCGCTCGCCGCCCTCGACGGCGCGGACGAGCTGGCGCAGTGCGGGCACGAAGCTGGCGCCCTTGCCCTTGGTGAAGAACTGGGAGACCAGGGAGGCGTTGCGCTGCAGCATGTCGGCGATCTGGCGGCGGTTGAACCCGGCGTCGACCAGCTGCTGTGCGAGCTGTGCGGCCTCTCCCGGCTGCTGCGGTGTGGTCATCGCTCACCGGCCTCGGTGGCGGCTAGGGCAGTGCGGCCCTTGTCCCGGATCGCCAGCAGCTCGTCCTCGCTGCCGGGTGCCGGGACGGGGCCGGTGAGGTGGCCCTTGAGGAGGTAGTCGCCCGGTTCGCCGTGGTAGGGCCAGTCGTGGCGGGCGGTCAGGTAGATGGCGTCGGTGCGGAACGCCACCACCTGCCCGGCCGGGACGTGCAGGGCGCCGACCTGGGCGTTCTCCGGGCGCATCCGCATCGACAGCAGGGCGGCCCGGGCCCCGGACCAGACGCTGGCCGACCACTCGGGGTGGGCCATCGGGTCGCGGGAGAAGCCACTGACGCGCTGCCAGGTGACGTGGCGGTCGTCGTGGGTGAGGATCTCCGCGCCCTCCGGGACCAGATGCAGCTCGTCCGCGGGTGTGGTGCCGGTGACCAGGCGCGGACGCTGGGCGAAGCCGCCGATCCCGAACAGCAGGATGCTGCGCACTGCGCGGGAGGCCAGGTAGAGGGCCTGGCGCTGGCGGGCATCCGCGTGGATCCGCGCTGCGGCGGTCAGCGAGGCCCAGGCCTCCTTGAGCCACTTGGACCACTTGTCGATCGGGTCGCCCTCGGCGAAGAGCAGTGCGTCCAGCACCTCGATACGCCACGGCGCGACCGGGTTCGACAGCGCCGTGTAGATCTCCGCGCCGCCGGCCCACGTCGTGAACGTCGCACCGGGTGTGGCCGGGTACTCCCAGTTGCGGTCACCGCTGATCGGCGCGGGCAGCAACCCGACGTGCTCCCACCCGTCCGGCACCGTGACGCGGACCTGGAGGTGCGCCGGGGACATGAGCAGCTTCTTCTGCTCCGCCTCGCTGAGCTTCGCGAACTCGGCCCCGGTTACGCGCCCCGGGGCGCCGACCGGGCTGCGCCAGGTGTGCCGGGCGTAGGCAAAGGTACGGTCGTACTCGACCAGGCACGGCAGCTCGGCCGACACCCGCGGCGGCAGGATCAGCTCGGTGCGGCCCTGCCCGGCGGTCGCGTGGAACAGACCCCGCAGCTCCTCCGACAGGACCGGGTAGCCGCCCGCCCACTGCCCCTTCAGCGGGATCGTGCGCGCCCACAGGTCCTTGCCCGTCTGCGACGGAGACCCCATCAGCACGACGTCAGGCCACTTGACCTTCAAGGCCTTCCACAGGCACACGAACGCCTCGCGCACCAGCTGCGGATCTGCCCCGTCCGGGTCGAACCACTCGCGCACGGAGCGGATCTCCACATGCTCGCCGTTCCGGTCCGCGCCGGCGCGGGTGTAGCGGCCGACCGGCTGGCGCGCGTGCACGAAATGCCCGGCCATACGGTCCCGGCCCCGGCCGGTGTCCACCGTCCAGCGCTGCGAGGTGGTGTTGAGCCACGCGGCGACGGCCTGCTTCAGAGTGGGATACCGTTCCGCGCCGGCATGCCACGGGTCCCCCGCGGTGACGTAGAGGCGCTCGATGCCCGGCGCGACCGCCAGGACAGCGTCCAGGATCTCCTCCGGGGCGCGCGCCCCCAGCTCCAGGCGAACCTCACCGCCTCGCCAGACCAGCACACCGTTGACCGTGTCCAAAAACCCCATCTCCCGCGATCCCTGGGTGAAGTTGGGGCGCTGGGAGAACAGGTCGCGTGTCACCGCAGTGTAGGCCTCGCCTGCCGCGCCGTCCGGGATGGAAGGCAACTCGATCCGCTCACCAGGCGGTCGCCCCGCAGGCGGCGACGGCTTGTCGTCTACCTCCACGGTGGCGGGCGCAACGTCGTCCTCAGCGTGGCCTGCCTGCGGCGTCAGGGCGGGAGCTTCGGGCGTCTGCATTCGGGGCTGGGCTGCGGCCGACTGGAACGCTGGGGCGACAGCGCCCTCGGGCCCAAACTCGGCGGCCACCTCCGGTGCCGGCTCGGGGGCTCTGGCGGCAGCTGCAGGCTGGTGAAGTTGCGCACGGGCATGATCGGGCGTGGGGTCCAGGCGCGGCACGAGCGCCACGACGTCCCCGATGCTGACTCCCGCGGCCTTCGCGATCGCGGCGGCTTTCGCGTCGTCGAAGCCGCCGAGCTTGCGAACCCGGCTCTCCCGGTCACGCAGCAACTTGGTGAGGGTCTTCTCCAGCCTGGCGATGTCGTCGCGCAGTGGCCGCAGATCGGCGAGCCCGGCGTTGTAGGAGGCGCGATCCATCAGCTGACACCCTCGTGGACAACCGCCGGACCGGCCGGGACATAGGCGATCGGCCCACCTGACTGCGACGGGAGCCTGCTCCCGAGCAGCTGCGCGGCAAGCTTCTGGTCCTCGGCGTCTACGCCAGGGAGGAGCACGTGACCCTCGGGGCTGGTCAGGTCGGTGACGTAGCCGGCCAGCCGCGCGCCGGTGAAGTGGAAGCGGCGCAGCGTCGCGGGTTCGCCGTTGTCCACCCAGTCATTGAGGTCGACCAAGACGGCCACGACGAACCCGCACACCGTCACCGGCAAGACTCGGCCCTCGGCCACGCGGCTTGGGTCGCACCTCCACCAGCGGTTCGACGCGTGCAAAATCTCATGCGGCGTGAGCTGAGTGCCGAAACCCAGCCAGGCCCTGTCCTCTCCCTCGTCCCCTACGACGGGCATGGCAGGGCCGATGCGAAGCACCGCGAGTTGCGCGACCGGGAGCAAGGACAGGTCCGTGTGCGGTGCGGTCTTGAGCGCCTGGAGCGCTTCCAGGGGAAAGACCTGGCCTCGAGGGCGATTCAGGACGCCGGGCACCAGTCCGGTCTGCACGAGCTTGCGCAAGGGCGCCCCGGTCACACCCAGTTCTCCCGCCGCCTGCCCTGTCGTCAGCCGCACAACCGTTCCTCCGGGTTGAAGAATCCGCCTCCGCAATAGCATACAACAGCTATTAAGAGCGCATATGCATGCTCTATAAATGGCTCTTGCTATTCAGCGCACGCCTGGCCCCGGCCGCCGTCATCCCTCACCCGCGCCTGGGGAGCGCGCTGACGGCCGCGCCCAGGGACGCAGCCAGTAGGACGGCGGCGGCCCGGGCGGCGGTGAAGCCGTGACGTGCCAGGTGCAGGGTGAGGGTGACGGCCGCGACGCCCAGGGCCGTGCCGAGCCCACGGGCCATGTTGACCAGGCCTCCGGCGGTTCCCGCCGACGAGGCGGGGATGGCGCGCATGACCAGGGCGTTGTTGGCCGGGGTGAAGACTCCCAGCCCCAGGCCGAGCAGGAAGGGCCACGGCAGCGCGGCAGCGGACACGGGCAGGACCAGCAGCAGGATCAGGGCGGCTACGGTGGTGACGACACCGAGCCCGGCGCGGAGGCGGTCCCCCAGCCGCCGGGCAGGACCCTGTCGGCCAGAGTGGCGGCGAGCGCGAACCCTGTGCCGAGTGCGTTGAGCAACGGAGTCGGTCTGGCTGACAGGTCGGCAGGTCGGGGTGTGTTGCTCGGCCGTCGCAGGCCGTTCCCGGGTTGCCATGGAAGGGTGAACTCATCTTCCTCTGGAATGCTTGCCCCCTTGTCATGCCGGTCCGGGGGGCTCTCCCGGCGTGCCGTGTTGAAGGCCGTCGGTGTGGCCGGTCTGGGTGGCTCGGTGGCGAGGCCCCGGACCTCCCGACGGGCCGCGCATCTGGCGGCGGCCGGTGCCGGAAGTCTGGTCCTGGCTGCGGATCAGGCCAGCGAGCGGGTGCTGCTGCTGGATGTCACCGATCCGGCATGGCAGCACGCCACGCGCGGCGTCCATGACCTTCGGGCGGCCCGTGCCGCCTCCTGGTCCTGGTCACCGTTGGACCGGGAGGAACTGGCCGGTCTGGAGCCCAAGCGCACCTGGACCAACGTCAGCGAGGCCAAGTACCGGCTGTGGAACGGTACGCACTGGGTACTTGCCTGCGCGTCAGGGGGCCTGGCCGCGATGGTGTCCTACCCCGCCGGGTGGGTGTGGTGGGCCGGGCGCACCGGCGCCAACGCCCACAGCGTGGAGGTGCTTCCTAACGGCAACGTCGCGGTCGTCGCCAGCACCCAGGACTTCGTCCGGATCTACACCGCGTCCCAGTCGGCTCTGTCGGCCCACTACACCCAGTTCGACCTTGCGGGCGCGCACGGACTGCAATGGGACCAGACCCGAAGGCTCCTGTGGGCCGTGGGCGATACCAGGCTCGTCGCCCTCACGATCGGCGGCAGCGCGAGCCATCCCCAGATGAAGCTGGAAAGGTCCGTCGCCTTGCCCAGTCACGGAGGCCACGACCTGAACGCGGTCGCCTCCGCCCCGAACCTTTTGTGGGTCACCACCAACACCCACGTCCACCAATACTCCATCGCAGGCAACGCCTTCGTGCCCTACACCGGACAGGCCGGCATCGACACGCCGGGAGTCAAGAGCATCGGCGACGATCCCGTGAGCGGCCAGGTCCTCACCGTGGCCCCCGACAGCGAGAACCCGTGTCAGTGGTGCACCTCGACCCTCACCTTCCACCTCCCCGACGGCACCCGGCGCATCGCGAAGACCAGCCTGTACAAGGCCCGGTGGATGCCCGCCATCCCGGCGGGGAACACGCTCCCGCCTGCGTCTTCGGGACAGGGTGTGACGGGGAAGTAGGAGGCGGAGCAGGCACGCCGCCTGGCGTCGGGCGCGGCAGCGCCGGCCTGGGCCCGTGGCACGGGGCGCAGGCCGGCGCGGTCAGCGGGCTGGTGTCAGCGGCACCAGCGCGGCGCTTCGCCGATGTTGGCGATGTAGCGGGCTGAGGACCAGGCCCAGCGGCCGTCGGCGAGCTTGTACCAGCGCGGGTTGCCGTCCACCCACTGGCCGTTGACCTTGCACTCGATCCATACGGTCTGGCCGTAGTCCAGCGATCCGACCACGGGGGCGTTGCGGTTCGGCGCGCTGCGGACCAGCAGTCCGGTGCGGGCGATGACGCGCCCCTTGTACAGGTGGTGATGGGGGTGCTCGGCGGCCATCGCGGGCGCGGAGTGGGGGGCGGTCTGCGGGGCGGCGGACGCGGTTCCGGCGGCGGCGAGCACGGCCAGGGCGCAGGCTGCCGTAACAGAGGCGATCTTGCGAAGCATCAGTACAACTCCTGATGGAACGGCCCGTGGCGGGGCCTCGGAGCGGGGCCGGCCTGGGTCTGCACGGCGGCGGGCACCCGACGGTTGGATGCCGGTCCTCCGCGCACATCTGCTGCGGAGAACCGGTCGACGCCACGCTATGAGCATCACTTTAAGTCGGCAACTCGTCGCTTTGTGTGACTACAGGGTAGTGGGTGGCGGTGCGGCAGGATCACGCTTCGCGTTGCTTGGGGCGCGCGATGATCTGGACGCGAGTGGGGTCGAACGTCCCGCGTGGGGTGGCCGTGGGCGAGATCCGGACGGCGAGGAAGAGCAGTCGCAGGACCTGAGCCAGGCGGCGCGGCGGTATCCGGTTCAAGGCCGCGGGGGTGAGTGAGCCGTCGGCGAAAGCGCTGCCCAGGGGTTCGGTGGGCCTGCGGCTGACCTTGCGGTGGCGGGCCCGTGCGGGGACGTGGCAGGTGGTGGGGCGCTGCGCGAAGGGCGGCGTGCCCGAAGGGGACGCCTGCGATGCTGATGCGGGACCGGCTGGACGTGGTGTTCGAGGACGAGGACTTCGCGGACCTGTATCCGCGTGACGGGCGGCCGGGGTTGTCGCCGGGGCAGCTGGCGCTGGTCAGTGTGCTGCAGTTCGCGGAGAACCTGTCCGACCGCGCGGCTGCGAACGCGGTGCGCACGAGGATCGACTGGGAGTACGCCCTCGGCCTGGGTGGACGATTCCGGGTTCGACCACTCGGTGCTGTGCGAGTTCCGGGCCCGCCTGGCCGAGGGGGACGCGGCCGACCGGCTGCTGCAGGTGATGCTGAACCGGCTGGTCGAAGCCGGACTGCTCAAGAAGGGCGGCCGCCAGCGCACCGACGCCACCCACGTGCTCGCCGCCGTCCGTAGGCTCAGCCGCCTGGAGTTGGCCGGCGAGAGCCTGCGGACCGCACTCGAGCAGCTGGCCCAGGCGGCCCCGGACTGGCTGCTGCCGCTGGTGGAGCCGGAGTGGGACAAGCGCTACGGCCGCAAGGTTGAGATCGGCAAGGTTCCTGGCGGGCAGGCGGGAGTCACCGCCCTGGCCGAGGCTTTCGGCCCGGGACGGAGCCAAGGTCCTGACCGCCGGCTGGGCGTCCGACGCCCCACCCCGACTTCGGACACTGGCTCAGGTGGAGATCCTGCGCCGGGTGTGGGTGCACCACTACTACTGAGACGCGCGCGGGAAACTGCGCTGGCGCGACGGCCACGCTCTGCCGCCCGCGAGCTTGCGGTTCGACTCCCCGTATGACACCGACGCTTCCCAATCTGGGAGTCAAGCGGCAGGAGTCACTGGGGGTGTGACGGTGTAGCACCGTCGGTCACGGATGAGGGCCCAGATCACGTTGACGCGGCGGCGGGCGAGAGCGAGCACGGCCTGGACGTGGCTCTTACCCTCGGCGCGTTTCCTGTCGTAGAAACGGCGCGAGTTGGGATCGCTGCGGACACTGACGAACGCGGACGTGAAGAAGACGCGTTGCAGTCGCCGGTGGTATTTCGTCGGTCGGTGGTCGTTGCCGCTGACCTTCCCAGAGTCGCGTGGGGCGGGGGCGACGCCCGCGAAGGCCGCGAGTCGGTCGGCGGTGGGGAAGGCGTCGAGGCTGCCGCCGATCGCGGCGAGAAGCTCCGCGCCCAGTGTGGTCCCGATGCCGGGCACCGAGGCGATCACGTCTGCGAGTTCGTGCTCACGAACCGCCCCTCGATGAGCCGGTCGGTCTCGGCGATCTTCTCGTTGAGGGCCATCACTTCCCTGGCCAGGGTGTGCACCATCTGCGCGACGCTCTTCTCCCCGGTGACCGCCGGGTGCTGGCGCCCGGCGGCCTCGACCGCCGTGGCAGCGAGGGCTTCGGCGGACCGGACCTTGCGGTTGCGCAACCATGTCGCCAGCCGCTTGGTGCCGGCTCTGCGGATCGCAGCCGGGGTCTGGTAGCCGGTCAGCAGTACCACCGGGCCGGCCGCGGTCAGGTCAAGGGCCCGCTCCAGGCCCGGGAACATCCTGTTGAGCAGGGACTTGAGCCGATTGATCGTGCGGGTGCGGTCCTCGACGAGATCGGCGCGGTGCTCGGTCAGCAGCCGCAGTTCGATGACGGCCTCGTCATCGGGGCGGACCGGTTGCAGATCCCGGCGCATCCGCGCCTGGTCCGCGATCACACGTGCGTCGCGGGCGTCTGTCTTGCCCTGCCCACGGTAGCTGTCGGTGGCCCGGTTGACCACGACCCCGGGGATGTAGAGGATCTCCTGGCCGTGGCTGGCAAGCAACTCGATCAGCAGAGCGGGCTCTGCACCGGTCATGTCCATCGCCCACGTCACCCGGTCGCCGTCCACGGTGAGGTTCGCATGCGCGGCCGCGAACTCGGACGCGTCCCCACCGACCCCAACGACACCGACTGAACCACCAGCACCGGGTCCGTTTTCATCCGGCCAAACTGGGTCACGGTTCACGCGCCGCCGACATGCCCACCATGGCGCACTGCCCCGAAGAGACACGCGGCGATCACTCGTACGCCACGGCAGACTGGCCGCCATGGACCAGCGCATCGCCCGTCTTCTCGGCCTCGACCTGAACGACCCGGACGTCGTAGCGGCAATAGCCAAGGCCGAACGCGAAGCAGCCGTCGACCGACGCCAGCACATCGACGCAGACCGGCGCCCCAGGCACACCGGCCCTGAGATGACAGCGGCCCCAGACGGCGAACCCGGCCGGGCCACCCCGGAACACTGAGGGCGGCGGCCCAACCAGGGGCCGCCGCCCGACCAGCCTGGGGCTGCATGGTCCGCCGACCGGTCACGGTGATCCTTCCAACGCCCCGACCAAAGCCGCGCCAGCACACGCGATCGTCACCCGGACGAGCGACAGCAGTAGTCGCACAACAGAGGTCGGACCCGCCAGGCGGCACGTCACTGACGCCGGGCAGGTCCGAACGAGGACGGCCTTCCATGGCTGCCTCACCACCACAATCAGCCTCAGGCGCCCGCGGACCCGTAGCGACACCAGCGCCTCATCTCGGTGGAGCACCAGCGGAAGCTCCGAACCGCGCTGCGGGGAGGGCGGCGGCCCCGGAGTCCACCCGGTGGAGCCGCCGCCCAGGGTCGCCGGGTAGAGGCCGGCAGCCCAGACGTGCCACGCGAGGAAGCGCGCGACACCACCATGATCCGCCCCGGCCTGTCCGCAAGCCCCAGCGGACACGCGACAGTCACCCGGACAGCCGCCGCCAAGGTACGCAAGTGGACCCCACCCGGGAGGATCACGGGCGCCCGGGCGGGGTCCGAGGACGAGGCCAGCATCACCGTACGACCTCACTTACAGCATCCGCACCTGGCGCGAATTGCCGGGCACCGACACGCGATGATCATCCAATCGGACCACAAGCGCCGGGCCCGCCCGGCGGACCTTCGACGCCAGGCGGGCCCAAACAAGGTGCGGGGCCCGCCGACACCAAGACAGCCGCACCCCACCAGGCACGGCGGAGCAAGCCGCGCCGGGGGCCCCTTGGGGCGCCACGAAAGGGCCCGAGACCCGGCTACGCCGCACCTGTTCCCAGACGATGCGACTCCCCCAGCTTCATCCCGCACCGGATGCACTCCGCCCACCCACGCCGCAGACTCACCCGCACAGCCCACCAAAACCAGGTCCGGCCCGCGAGAGGCAACGCGGGCCGGACGATGCCCGCAGCCGGCGAGGGCATAGCGGGCCACGGGCGCATAAGGCCGGGCCCTGCCACAACCCGGCAAGCCGCCACAGGGCCCGGCATGGTCCGCGACCTGAGGATGTCAACGGCCATTGAGATGCCCAGGTGGGCGGTCTTCGGGTGTCCAGGCTGGTGGCCATCAGAAATCCATGCCTGTGGCCAGTGGTGTTCCTGGGGGTGGGGGTCAGTTCAAGGGGACCACTCCCTTGCCGGCGAGGGCCTCGGCGAGGCGATGCGAGTCGCCGGATGTCTGGACCAGGTGAGCGTGGTGCATGAGCCGATCGGTGCTGGCCCCGGCGAGGGTCTTGGGCATGATCGTGTCGAAGCCGGACGGGTGGATGTTGCTGGTCACCGCGATCGAGCGGCGCTCGTAGGCGGCGTCGATGATCCGGTAGAACGCCTCGGCGGCATCCTCGCCGACCGGCAATAGGCCAATATCATCAACGACGATGAGGTCGGCCCGGCAGATCCGCGCGACGGTCCGAGCGGTCGACCCGTCGACCTTCGACTTGCCGATCGCGGCGGCCAAGGTCTCCAGGGTGAACCACGACACCCGCAGGTCCTTCTCGATCGCGGCCTGCGCCAGACCCTCCGTGAAGTGCGACTTCCCGGTCCCCGACGGGCCGGCGATCACCAGATTCTCCGCCCGGCCGATCCACTCCAGGGTGACCAGCGAGTTCTGGGTCGGCTCGGGGATCGTGGAGTCCTCGGCCCGCCAGGACGCCAGGGTCTTGCCGGTCGGGAAGTTCGCCGCGTGCCGGCGAAGGCGGCGGGTGGCCGCGTCGCGGCCGGTGACCTCCTCGGAGATCAGCAGCCGCAGCACCTCGGCGGGATCCCAGCGTTGCGCCCGGGCGGTGGCCAGCACGTCGGGTGCCGCCTTGCGCATGTAGGGCAGGCGCATCCGGCGCATCAGCTTGTCGAGTTCCTCGGGGATCGCCGGCGGGTGGGGAAAGCTCATGATGAACGTGCCGTTCTCGTGTGTTGACGTGCGGTCAGGATCGGTGCCGGGACGGAGTGCGGTGGTTCAGCGGCCCAGGGCCTGCCAGCCGATCGTGCCGTTCTGGACGGAGTGGGCCTCATCGGCGCGGACGACCTGCGCGGCGGGCTTGTTGGCGGCGATGTGCTCCAGGATGGAGACCAGGTCGTCCTCGGCGAAGCGCCCGGCCGCGGCCGCGAGGCCGAGGGCCTGGTCGACCCGGTCGTTGCCCAGGACGGTGGCGAGTTCGACGGCGTGGGCCATCTTCGCGCGGATCCGGGCCGCTCCGGCGGGGCCGGCTTCCTTGAGCCAGCGGCCGGCGCCGGGGCCGATGCCCACGAACGCGATCTCCGCCTCGGAGCGGGGCTGGAGCCTGGGCTGGTGGACGCCGCGGCCGTCGGAGTGGTCGGGGTAGTGGGCGTCGATGATCTGCGGGACGCCGGGCGTGGACAGCTGGTGCCGCCAGATCTCGGCCAGGTCGCCGGACGGGGTGCGGGCGGTGATCGACAGCTCGTCGCCGACGACCCGGCACCAGACTCTGGCGCCGGTGTAGCCGGGCGGCGTCGAGTAGCGCACCGAGTTGAAGCTGACCGTGCGGTCCGAGCCGACCACCCGCTCCTCGCCCAGCGCGAGCGCCAGCGGCTCCAGCGGGAGGACGTGCAGCGTGGTGCGTTCGACGTCGAGCCGGTCGGCCGGGACCTGCCCGGTCGCCCGGTGCCGGCGCGTGTTCACCTGCTCGCACCAGATCCGGCAGGCGTCCGCGAGCTCGGCGAAGGAGTCGTAGGCCGGCAGCAGGTTCGCCTCGGTGGGGACCAGGTCGGCCTTCGCGATCCGGACAGTGGCCTCCGCCCCGCCCTTGCTCTCGGGGTCGTAGGGAACGCAACTGACGACCTGACAGCCGTAGTGCCGGCCCGCGGCGACCATCTGCGGATGCCGGACCGGGATCCCGGCGATGTGCTCGACGGTGACCGTCTTCGCGTTGTCGGTCAGCACGTAGGTCGGCGCCCCGCCGATCCTCCGCAGCGTGGTGTCCAGGCAGGCCACCAGCGTTCCCAGAGTGCAGTCCCAGACCGGGATCACCACCCGGAACCGGGACCAGGACAGCCAGGCGCAGAACAGCCAGGTCCGCCTGCCGTTGATCTTCGGGCCCTCGCCCCAGTCGAACTGCAGCCACCTCCCGGGCTCGGGGATCCACGGCCGGTAGGTCCGGCGCTTGCCTGCCCTCCACGCGGTCTTCGCCGCGTTCACCGCCCGCCGGGTCGAGCGCGCGCTGCCCTGGAAGCCCATCTTCACGAGCTTGTCGTGGACCACGTCCGCGCGGATCGACGCCTTCGACTGCTCGACCCACTCCTCGATCTTCTCCAGGAAGCCGTCGATCATCTTCGGCCGCGGCTCACGCTCGAACGGGTTCCGCCCGCTGGCGCGGGCCTCGACATACCGCTTGACCGTCTTCGGGTCGTGCCCCGTGAGCGCGGCCGCCGACCAGACCGTCTCGGTCAGGTCGTACGCCTCGAATATCTCCATGATCTCTCTGTCAGACTTCGTCACAGGACCTCTTCGACCGGTATCGCTGATGCTTCGCAAACACCAGCAAACCGGACGAAGGGGTCTCCTTCAGATAAGGAAGCGATCAGGAACACCGCAGGCTAGAGGCCATCTACCTGGATTTCTGGTGGCCATCAACCGGGACTCGACTGGCCGCACACCTGGACTCTGCCACGGCCGCCGACACTGAGGATCACGCGGACCTCTGCCAGTCTCACCCGCAGCCCGCATTTCCGCAGCTCGTAGGCGCTGTGGGGTGCCGGGTGCGGGAGTCGAACCCGCACGCCCATCAGGCAACCGCTCTTGAAGCGGCCGCGTCTGCCAGTTCCGCCAACCCGGCCGAAGCCCCCGGCCGGGGGCTTCGGCCGGGCACGTCCACCGGGCCAGGCCGAACCCGAAGCGGGCCCACGACCTCGGAGCAGGCCCGCCCCACCCAAGTCGCGCGCCCCCGCGCAACCACACGCACCTGCAGCCGGAAGCGGTAGTCGCCACGCTCGGGTCATGAGCGACGGCCCGTCGGACGTCCGCCTGGGGCTGGAGGACTGGACCTCACTGGGAGTGCCGCGGTGGTGGAGGCATGAGGCCCGGCCGTGTCGCACGCTCGACCAAAAGATGCGACCGGCTCAGTCTCGCCAGGCAGCGGCCTGGATTGCGAGGCGCCAGGGTCGCCCGAACGAATGACGGGAATGCTGTGGCCCCGGCCCTCCGGAGTCACCCAGCGCCGAGGCCTTCCAGCAGGTCGCGCGCTCGTCCGATTGGTGCGCGGCCCGAGGCCAGAATCACGCTGGCCGACGGCGCGGTCCACGGGACACGCCCACGCTCACCCGAACGTGGATCACATCCGGAAGCGCCCCGCCCCGCCAGCGCAGGCGCGTACCGTGACCGGGATGGACGACGAGCGCCCCAGCATGCCCATCCCACCCAACGAGCACCTCAAGCGCACCACCCACAGTGGGGCGGAGCTGCCGGCCGAGGTTCGCCAACATCTGCCGATCGACGCGCTGGAGGAGGCCGAGGCGGAAGTCGCCGCCGCCAGCGACGAGGAACGATCAGCAGTGCTGGCCGCCTGGCGCTCCACAGCGCAGGTGTATGCCGACCCTGTGCTGCAGGCCGCACTCACCCGGGACGCCGGTGTCGAGCCTGAGCCAATCCAGATCCAGCCCACCACCGAGCAGCGGGCACGCTGGGAGGACGCCGCTGCAAGCCAAGGCCGCTCCCTGGAGGAGTTCGTGATCGCCGCTGCCGACACCGTCGCCAGGACATGATGGAAGGCCCCCCGCCCGCGAACCGGGCGGGGCCATCATGGACGGCATGGACAGCCCAAGATCCCAGATCGATCAGGTAGTCGCGCGCCTGCAACCCGTTGCTGCCCAACTGCTGCGCCACGACCACACCAAGGAAGACCTGGGGCCCTGACCCAATGCCGGGACTCTGTTGGCGATCTTGTGAGGGTCAGCCGCTGGCGGTGCACAGTGCGAACCGCACAACCGATCCGCCGTCAGCACTCCCCACAAGATCACCAACAGAGTCCCGGCATTGGGTCAGGGCCCAACACTCAAGGTGATGAGTTGCCGATCAGCGGATCGTTCGTTGTTCCAATCATGAGTACCGACGTCGACGACTTGAGATGTGTCACCCCTGCTGCAGAATCGATTCGCCAACCCGAGCCGATTTTCGGGTCCAGCTCGCTGCGCAGTGGCGGATCCTCGGCAGGACAGTGCTGGGCAAGACGACCCAGGGTGGCAACCCCTGTCCCGTCCCGAGCACTCGACGGCCCAGCCCAGCGAGGATCAGAACCCCTCATGAACTCCCTCAACGCCCGGGAACGCGTCCTGCTCGAACGGCTCAGCATCAGCCAGCTTCACCGCGTCCATCATTACGCCAGCACCCGAGCGACCAGTGACCCCCACACGCTACGACCCGCACGCCTGCGCGAAGTGCTCCACGCCGTCGAGCACGAGGTCAACCGCCGCGCCACCAGCGCGAGCAGCCGCGACAGCGCAAACGCCGACAGGCCGACCCGTATGCACCGCTGACCCGGAATCACGCTCACAGGCTCCCGTGGGCGACACGCCCGGACCGGATCAGGCGTCAGGACGGGCCCGCGCGCCGAATCCCGGCACGGGACAGCCGGGGATCCACAATAAGGGAGTATGCGGACAGAACGCCTGACCAGTGCCCTAAATGACCTCGCTCCTCACGGCACTGCGGTCGTGCCGGAGCAAAGAGACCCTGCACCGTCCTGCGGCCCGAGAATCGGCGCGCTGCTCGCGGGCGAGCGCACCAAGGCCGGCCTGACTCAGGTACAGCTGGCGACGCGTGCGGGGATGGCGCAGGGTGCCGTGTCGCGGATCGAGACGGGTGCCTCGTCGCCGAGCATGCGCAGCCTCCAGCGGCTCGCCGACGCCCTGGGCCTGACGTTTACGCTGGTCCTGCGACGCGGTGACGAGACAATCTGCGAGCTCACTACCGGAATGCCGTCGTGAACAACGCCGACAGTGCGCTCGGACGCGACGCCCTCTACCTCGACGCGACCGCCCGCGGCCTCGGCTGGCGGGTCTATTGGGAACCCGACGGAACCGTCCTTATGTCCAAAGGGCCGTGGACCCTGCTCGCCGTGTTCGACCACGACGGCGCGTTCCGCTTCGCCCGCGCCCACGGCCCCAACACCGGCGGAAACGAACTGACCCTCCCCCAACTCGTCGACGCCCTCGAACACTGGCCCACCCCCTAACCCGCGCTCACCACTCCACCGCCCGCTGACGAGCCTGGTGCTCCGCACACAGCCGTGCCGAAGCGAAAGCGGCATTATGGCAGGCACGACCCTGGAACCAGGAAGCGAGGAGCCCACGGACCTCGTACCCGCCCACCGCGCGCAGCACCCGCACCAGCGAACCGACCAGGAACACCACAGACCTCCCGCCCCCCGGCCGAGCTACCAGCCCGAACGCACAGTCAGGACGGTAATCGAGCATTCACCTGGGGCCCGGCGACACACCCGCGCCCTGGATGGGGCCAGATGCCGATGTGGCGGTGCGTGACCCCTGCACTTGAAGATCGTTGGCGGTGCATGACCAACACTGCACAGCGAGTACTGGCTGCCGTTGCCCTGTCCGGGGCAGCTCTCGCCTGCACCGGACCAGCCCACGCTGACCCCGCTGCGACCCGGGGTGCCGCACAAGCGCGGTCGGCCGCGTCCTCGGCTGATTCCGTACGCGCCGCGGTCCCGGACAGGGCGTGGCAGACGCTGAAGCTGATCGACGCCGGCCAGTGGCCGCCGAACGACGGCTCCGGCACCAAGGGCGGCACCACCTGGCCGAACAAGGACGGGGTACTGCCCCGCACCGACAGTGCCGGCCACCCGATCCAGTACCTGAAGTGGGACGTGAACCGCAAGCAGCCCGGACAGCCCCGCGACACCGAGCGGATCGTCACCGGAGACGATGGCAGCGCCTGGTACACCCCCGACCACCTGCAGACCTTCGAACGCATGCGTTGAGCCCGAAAGACCTAGATCTCTCAGTAAACTGCCGTCAGATCACCGTCGCTGAACGCTTCATCACGCTCGCGCGAGATCGCCGCCCGGCACCCCTGCGGGTGCCGGGCCTTCCTCGTGGCCACCCGTTTGCCTCCCCCAGCATGCCAACCGCGGGCGCGCTGTCCAGCCTGGTGGCAGCGCTCAGCCACGGGGCGCTGCCCGGAGTCCGCCCTTCGGCACGGCACCCCGGCTACGGGGTAACTCCCCCCAGTGGCGCCCGCGGGAATGCGCTCCCTGTGGGCAGTCGGGCCCGAAGAATACGCGGCCTTCAACCAGGCTGCGGAGCCGGCAGAGGTGCCGGCGAGGGCGTGGACGACTCAGTTGATGGCGAGGGCGTTCATGCACGGCAAGCAGACCCGCGTGATGTCCAGACCGGCGACCGGGCGGGCCACGGCCGGAGCCAGAAAACGCCGCACAAGGTCGTGCTCATCCCGACCGGCGCCACATGCCAGCGCACCTCACGCGGCCCCCGGACTCGGCCTTGAACTCGAACACCCTAGCCAAGTTACGCTCCGGTGGAACCCGGCTACCGGACTCCGGCGGCGGCGAGCATATTACGGACCGCGCTGGCGTCCAGGCCGGTCCGCGCGGCAATACGGGGGACGGACAGACCCTCACGGCGCGCCGCTGTGACGGCCGCGGCCAGGCCCCGACGGGCCGCGTACAGATCCCGCTTCGCCGCCTCGACCGCCGCGGCAGCCTGCTCAAGGGAATCATCGTTCACCGTCTGGGCCTTCTTCCCTGGTCTTCCGCCGATCACCGGCAGCCCGAGTTCCGCGGGCTGGTTCTGCCGCGGTCCGGGGATCGCTGACGCACCGGCAGCCAAGACGCTACGCGCGCCGGCCCGGGGCTTCCTTCAAGGCTGAGCAGCGCCTGCGACACCTCCCGTCGTTGCGGGCGCCCACCTATGGTGTGCGGCGGCAACTGCCCCGACCGCCGCACACCAGGGTCAGTCCTCCGGGCGTACGGTGGGATCGATAGCGCGCAGCAGCGCCAAACGTGCCTGGCGCGCCGCCTCGCTAAGTTGATGCAGCCGGGCGCGTTCCTCAAGCGTCCACTGGGTCGCCGAACGCTCGCTCATCGACGCGGCGTAGGCCACCATACGCTGGTCAGCTTCCCGGACAGCTGCTTTGAGTTCCTCGACAGACGACACCAGATGATCGTAGAACCGGGCAAAGGGGCTCTTGAAGAGCACCGCCGCCGCGGGGTGACAGCAAGACCGCCCCGCTATCGGAAGGCAGGGCGGTCGCCGTCCCCGCCAGGCTGCTGGGAATGACAGCTCGCGACGCGGCGGACAACGGAGCGGCCACGGGGATGCCCCGAGCGCGACCGCATATCTCCAACGCTCCCCCGGACGGCACAGCCCGGCAACCCGGCGCCCGTGCGCGACTCACACGAGAAAATGGTGAGGGCCCCATCGTCGGTGAACGGCTGCCCGGGAAGGACCGGCTGTGCGATACGAGATCCGGGGCGCGGCGTCCTCACCGAAGCGACGCGCGAGGAGCTGTTCCCCGAACTGGACAGCGTCATCATTCTGGGACACGACCGTGCTGTTCGGCGAAATCACCGACGAAGCCCACCTCTTCGGGATGCTAGACCGCTGCCGCGCGCACCATCTCCCGGCGAACGCCCGGATCTCCTTTAGCTGCGCCGACTGCATCCCGTACGTGACGCTCGTCTTCGAGGCGTGCTGGTAGGCGTCGCGCCGCTCCTGAAGGGCCCCGTTATAGAGAGAGCAGTGGTCACGCAGCATCTCGGCAAGCGCTTGCGTCTGGCCCACGGTGAGCATGCATGAGGAACTTGTACGCACGGATCACCCGGCCCACCCCCCTGCAAGGTCGACAACCAGGATCATACTACAGAACGTGAGCAACCATCACAGACAGTGGCGCAGGGATCTCCGCCGCTTCGCGGCTCCGCGGCTCCGCGCCAAGGATGCCTTCCCTCCCCGGCTGAAGCCGGGGATACCCTGCAAGATCATGGATGGCGTACTCGGCGCCAGTTCGAGCGTCTCATCGTCGCTGGGTGTAGATGCCTGCCCCGGGCAGCGCAGTCCGGGCTGCGGCGGAGGCGGATCGGGGGTTGGCTTGGCCGGGGGCCAGCTGCGGCCCCCGATCCTTCCTCTTGCAAGGAGTCATCGTGGCGACGTTTTCCCCGCACCAGATCGCGAACCTCGTCGGGCAGACGGGTGGTGACCACGGGCAGGCCGCGCAGATGCTGCAGGGCGTGGGTGGCATCGACCCGAGCCAGCCCGACCACGCGGACATGCTCGACCAGCTGGGTATCGACCCCCAGGCACTGCGCCAGGGCGACTACCAGGAGCACCTCGACGCTCAGGAGGCGCCGGGTTTCGCTGGCTACCAGCCGGGCCAGGACCTGAGCGGCCAGCAGGCGCAGTTCAGCCCGGACGACCTGCTCTGACAGCCGACGGCACGCGCGCGGCGCGGCCCCCATCCCTTCGCCGGGACGGGCGACCGCACCGCTGTGCTGCCAGGGGGTGTCACATGTTCCGAGACTTCTCCCGAGGTGTGGACACTCGACAATGGATCTTGATGGTCCGAGGAAGGGTGTCTGGTGGGACGGAAGTCTCCATATCCGGTGGAGTTCAGGAAGGACGCGGTCGCGCTGTTTCGCGCGGCTGGCGGGAGGCGCACGTTTGCCGCGGTCGCGGCGGACGTCGGGGTGACCGGCGAGACGCTGAGGAGTTGGGTGCGGCAGGCCGGCCGGGCGAGCAACGGCAAGGTCGCGCCGGAGAGCCGCGATGAGGAACTCGCCCGGCTGCGGGCCGAGAACGGCTGGCTCCGCAAGGCCGAGAAGGAGTGGGAGCTCGAGCGGGAGATCCTGCGGCGGGCGGCCCAGTATTTCGCGCGGGAGATGAGGGCATGGCCGGCCGCTGGGGCTTCATCTCCGTCCACGGCGCCGTCTTCGGTGTGCAGCGGATATGCCGGGTTCTGGGTGTCTCGCGCTCGGGCTACTACCGGTGGCTGCCTGGCGCCGAAGCCCGGCGGGCCCGCCAGGTGGCCGACGAGGCCCTGGTCGCGGAGATCCGCGAGATCCGCGCCGACCACAAGGGCACCTACGGAGTGCGCCGGGTCCACGCCGAGCTGCGGGGCTTCGGCCACACCGTCAACCGCAAGCGCGTCGAGCGGTTGATGCGCGTCAACGGGATCGAGGGCCGGCACCTGCGCAGGCGCAAGCGCACCACGGTCTCTGACCGGCTCGCGCCGCCCGCCAGGGACCTGGTGCGACGCGACTTCACGGCCGGGGACCTGGACGAGAAGTGGTGCGGCGACATCACATATGTGCAGGTCGGTGGCTCGTGGCTGTATCTCGCGTGCGTGATCGACATCTGCTCGCGGCGGGTACTGGGCTGGTCGATGGCCACCCACATGCGCACGCAGCTGGTCGTCGACGCCCTCACGATGGCGGTGGCGGCCCGAGGCGGCCACGTGGACGGAGTGATCTTCCATGCCGACCACGGGTCAGTACACCTCCGCCGCGTTCGCCCGGGTCAGCGACGGGTTCGGGATCCGCAGGAGCATGGGTCGCGTCGGGTCGAGCTACGATAACGCGCTGGCCGAATCGTTTTGGCAGGGGCTGAAGCGAGAAGCCCTGCACGGGACGTTCACGACACCCCAGCGGATCAACGAGCTGGCCCGTTCGCAATGGACCACCGAGAACCGGCTCCACTTCGTCCGCGACACCGCCTTCGGCGAGGACGCCTCCAAGATCCACACCGGCCACGGCCCCGAGAACATGGCCACCCTGCGCAACCTCGCGATCCACACCCCCCGCGACCACGGCCACACCAACATCGCCGCCGGCCTCCACCACGTCTCCCACGAGCCCTTCACCCGCCCGCTCGACCTCCTCAACATCCCGTGACCAGCCCGGACGCAAGATCACCGGGACTTCGAATCAGCCCTGCCCTGCGCGACTCCTCGTGTCCTTCCGTGCGCCTGCTCCTCGTGCCGTTCCAGGAGTGGGAGGATCATCAAGTGTCTCATTTATCCATAACTGTCATGAAAGGTGGGTGGGGCATATGCCGGGGCCCGAGATTGATGTGCGGCGGCGGGAGGTGCTGCGTATGGGCGCCGGTGCGGCGGTGGCCGCGGGCGCCGGGTGGCTGGTGGCCGGGTGCACCTCTCATGCACCCTCGGGCGGTGCCGGGAGCCCGGGCGTGCCGCGCCGGGGCGGCAGTCTGCGGGTGGGCGTGACCGGCGGATCGACCGCGGACACAATCGACGCGCACGATCCAGTGGACGACCCGGATATCGCTCGCGCGATCCAGCTGTACGACACCCTTTCCATCTACAACGCGGACTACGCCGTGGAGTTCGCACTGGCCGAATCAATCGAACCATCCGCTGACGCCGGCGCCTGGACGATCAGACTGCGTTCCGGGGTGGTGTTCCACAACGGCAAGTCCGTCACGGCGGAGGACGTCGTCTACACGCTCCGCCGGATCCTCGACCCTGCAAATCCCAGGAAAGCCGCACACCAACTTTCTTCAGTTGACCCGAACAACATTAGGATCGTCGACCCGCTGACATTGCAGCTGACTCTCAAGCATCCGGATGTGACCCTGCCCGAGGCTCTTGCAGTCTATAACACGGGGATCGTGCCGGTGGGTTACGACCCGAGGCATCCAGTGGGAAGCGGGCCATTCACTTACTCCAGTTTCACTCCCGGCAAGGAGAGCACGTTCCTTCGTAACGACCGTTACTGGCGTCCGGGCGAGCCGTACGTCGACAAGGTCACCATCGTCGACTACCCCGATGAAACCGCCCGCGTGAATGCGCTCCTGGCCGGACAGGTCGACGCGATCGACGAGCTGCCGCTAGGACAGATCGGCTCCGTCGGCCGCCGACCGGACCTGCGCGTACTGGAGTCAGAGACCGGCGGCTGGCTGCCTCTTACTATGCGTGTGGACACTCCTCCATTCGACGACGACCGCGTTCGCCAGGCATTTCGGCTGGTCGTGGACCGAGGGCAGATGGTGCGTCAGGTTCTGGGCGGCCACGGAGTGGTCGCGAACGACCTGTATGCCCGCTTCGACCCCGCCTACCTCTCCAGCGCCCCGCAACGGCACCAGGACATCGCCCAGGCCAAGGCCCTCCTCCGTCAGGCGGGCCACGAGAATCTGACCGTCGAGCTTGTCACCGCGCCAGTGGCCACCGGCCTGGTGGAATCTGCACACCTGTTCGCCCAGCAGGCCGCCGCCGCCGGCATCACCGTCCACGTACGCCAGGTCGACCCAGGCGTGCTCTACGGCGACAACTACCTCAAGTGGCCCTTCGCCCAGGACTACTGGTTCACCCGGAACTACATCCTCCAAGCAACTGAGGGCAGCCTGCCCGGTACGCCGTTCAACGAGACTCACTGGACCGATCCGCGCTACGTCAGTCTCGTCACCCAGGCGCGCGCCACCGTCGACCAGAACACCCGCACCAGCCTTCTGCGCCAAGCCCAGCAGATCGAGTACGACCGCGGCGGCTACATCATCTGGGGCTTCTTCAATCAGATTGGCGCCCACACCGCGAAACTGAACGGCCTCGCCCCCCACAAAAGCGGCGTCCCCCTGAGCGACTACGAATTCCGAAAGGCATGGTTTTCGGGATGAGTGATTTTCTCGGACCAGGCGTCGCAGATTCGTGATCGAGGCACAGGCTCTGGCATGTACGTGTGGCGGCGCCATGTCCCAGGCGGCTGATCCGCTACTCATGCCGACAAACAGATCGTGGTGAGGTTGAGCTTGCACAAGCATCGGATTGGTTCAAAATTCGCGGCGGAAAAGGTGCCTCGATCGCCCCGGGGACCGCGTCGTCGCGAAGTTCTGCGTATGGGGGCTGGTGTGGGGCTGGCTGGTGCTGGTTGGCTTGTGGTTGGTTGTACGTCTCGGGCGCCGTCGCAGGGGGTGGGCAGTCCAGGGGTGCCGCGCCGGGGCGGCAGTCTGCGGGTGGGCGTGACCGGCGGATCGACCGCGGACACAATCGACGCCCATACTCCAGTGGCAGCTCCGGATATCGCTCGCGTGATCCAGCTGTACGACACCCTTTCCATCTACAACGCGGACTACGCCGTGGAGTTCGCACTGGCCGAATCGATCCAGCCCTCCGTTGACGCCCGAGTGTGGACGATCAGACTGCGTTCCGGGGTGGTGTTCCACAACGGCAAGTCCGTCACGGCGGAGGACGTCGTCTACACGCTCCGCCGGATCCTCGACCCTGCAAACCCGAAAGACGCGGCGCCCAGCCTTGCATCGGTTGACCCGAACAACATTAGGATCGTCGACTCGCTGACATTGCAGCTGACTCTCAAGCATCCGGATGTGACCCTGCCCGAGGCTCTTGCGGTCTACAGCACGGGGGTCGTGCCGGTGGGTTACGACCCGAGGCATCCAGTGGGAAGCGGGCCATTCACTTACTCCAGTTTCACTCCCGGCAAGGAGAGCACGTTCCTTCGTAACGACCGTTACTGGCGTCCGGGCGAGCCGTACGTCGACAAGGTCACCATCGTCGACTACCCCGATGAAACCGCCCGCGTGAATGCGCTCCTGGCCGGACAGGTCGACGCGATCGACGAGCTGCCGCTAGGACAGATCGGCTCCGTCGGCCGCCGACCGGACCTGCGCGTACTGGAGTCAGAGACCGGCGGCTGGCTGCCTCTTACTATGCGTGTGGACACTCCTCCATTCGACGACGACCGCGTTCGCCAGGCATTTCGGCTGGTCGTGGACCGAGGGCAGATGGTGCGTCAGGTTCTGGGCGGCCACGGAGTGGTCGCGAACGACCTGTATGCCCGCTTCGACCCCGCCTACCTCTCCAGCGCCCCGCAACGGCACCAGGACATCGCCCAGGCCAAGGCCCTCCTCCGTCAGGCGGGCCACGAGAATCTGACCGTCGAGCTTGTCACCGCGCCAGTGGCCACCGGCCTGGTGGAATCTGCACACCTGTTCGCCCAGCAGGCCGCCGCCGCCGGCATCACCGTCCACGTACGCCAGGTCGACCCAGGCGTGCTCTACGGCGACAACTACCTCAAGTGGCCCTTCGCCCAGGACTACTGGTTCACCCGGAACTACATCCTCCAAGCAACTGAGGGCAGCCTGCCCGGTACGCCGTTCAACGAGACTCACTGGACCGATCCGCGCTACGTCAGTCTCGTCACCCAGGCGCGCGCCACCGTCGACCAGAACACCCGCACCAGCCTTCTGCGCCAAGCCCAGCAGATCGAGTACGACCGCGGCGGCTACATCATCTGGGGCTTCTTCAATCAGATTGGCGCCCACACCGCGAAACTGAACGGCCTCGCCCCCCACAAAAGCGGTATCCCCCTGAGCGACTACGAGCTGCGCACAGTGTGGTTCTCCGCCTGAGCCAGGACGCGTGTTTCCTGCCGGGGGTCAGATACTGGTGCTGTCCGTTGTGGCGGCGGATTTCCTCCCGCAGGTAGGTGAGGGCTTGGCGGGCGGTGCGGTACGCGGTCTCGACCGTCGTGGCGGCTTCGGCCGCAGCGGGGTTCCCGGTGGTAGTGAGGTCTTCAAGGGCCTGGCAGAGCCGTCGACTACAACACGCTGACCGGCCTTGCGACCGCGCTGGCCCTGTGGTTCTGGAAGGACCTGGAGAAGCACCACCCCGGGATCGACTCGCTGCGGCTCGCGCCGGACGTCGCCACGGCCTGGAAGCGGCGCCTGCAGATCCGCACCGTCCGCAGCACCAACGAACACGGCCAGGTCGTGGAGACCACGGTGGAGCGGGCCACCGCGTCCGACACGCTGATGACCGTCCGCGCGTTCTACCTGGACCTGGCCCAGTGGGCCCTGGACGAGCCCTCCCGCTGGGGCCCGTGGGCCGTCCCCTGTCCAGTCCGCGCCGCCGACGTGCAGCACCGCAAGATGAAGTCCCGGCAAAAGGCCCGCATGGACCAGCGCACCCAGGAGCGACTCCCCGTCTTGCCGGCACTGATCGAAGCGGTCGACCGGAACCGCAAGGCCGCCGCCGCCCGTCTGGCCGCCGCCAAACGAGCCCGCCCCGGTGAGCTGTTCACCGCCGGTGGGCAGACCCTGCGGCGCGCGGCCCTCAAGCGGCATTCCCCTCACCCCTGGGCCGAGGATCCCGCAACCGGGCGACGCCGGAACCTGGCCAGGGAGGAGAGCAACTCCTTCTGGGGCTGGGCCGCGGTCGAAGTCTTGCGCATGACCGGGATCCGGATCGAGGAGCTGAGCGAGGTCTCGCACCACAGCCTGGTCCAATACCGGCTGCCGAGCACAGGTGAGGTCGTTCCCCTGGTGCAGATCGCCCCGTCCAAGTCCGACGAGGAACGGCTTCTGGTCGTCTCCCCGGGGCTCGCGGACGTGCTCTCGGCGATCATCTGCCGCGTCCGCACTGCCGACGGCGGCGTCCCGCTCGTGATCGCCTACGACCATGACGAGAAGGTCTGGAACCCGCCCCTACCGCTGCTGTTCCAGCGCAAGATCGGACTGGAGGACCGGCCGATCCCCATCGACGGCATCCGCACCCTCCTCCAAGACGCGCTCGCCGCCACCGGATTCACTGACCCCACCGGCAAGCCGCTGCACTTCGCTCCCCACGACTTCCGGAGGATCTTCACGACCGATGCCGTCATGAACGGCATGCCGCCCCACATCGCCCAGCTGATCCTCGGACATCGCGACATCAGCACGACCATGGGCTACAAGGCCGTCTATCCCGAGGAGGCCATCAACGGGCACCGCGCGTTCATCGCCCGCCGCCGAGACCTGGGGCCCAGCGAGGAATACCGCAGCCCCACCGCGGAGGAGTGGGAAGAGTTCCTCGGCCACTTCGAACGCCGCAAGGTCGCCCTCGGCGCCTGCGGCCGAGCCTACGGCACCAGCTGCATCCACGAGCACAGCTGCATCCGATGCCCACTCCTGCGGGTCACGCCGACGCAATGCCCCCGCCTCGTCGAGATCCGCGACAACCTTATCGACCGGATCGCCGAGGCCGAGCGCGAGGGGTGGGCCGGCGAGGCGGAAGGCCTCAAGGTCAGCCTCGCCGCGGCCAACGCCAAACCCGCCCAACTCGACAACCTCATCACCCACCGCACCACCGCCGTCCACCTCGGCATGCCCGCCTTCCCCGACATCGCGGGACGTCACGTCACAGCCGAAGCCAGACTGCCAACGGGAAGCAACGAGCTGGGACAATCCAAGGATGGCCCGCAATGAGATCCGGTTCGACAGCCGACAGCGCGACGATCGCGGCGTGCTCGAGATCGTCCTGCGCATCGACGGAATCCCCCTCCCCGAGCTGATCGACAGGTTCGAACTGGACGCCGGGATGCAGCCCGCAGGCGACGCCTACGGCGGACTCATCCCAGAATTCTTCCGCTTCGGCCCGATGGAAGACCACTTCCACGGTCGCTCCACCAACGCGATGGGGCCGAAGACGCCGTAGCTCGGCTGCGAATGCAGGGAGTGGGGATGCTGGCCGCTCATGGCCCACATCACCGCGACCCCCGAACTCGTGACCTGGGACTCCTTCGAGCAGCCCTACCGCACGGCCCGCGACTACACGGGGTTCGGACCGTTCCAGTTCGACCGCCACCAATACGATGACGCCTTGCGGGCCCTGAGCGCGGTGATCGGCTCCGACGTCAACGAGGCGCGGACATGAGCGCTACCCGGTCCGGCCTGCTGGGCTGATGGATGGAGAAGCGGTTCGTGGAGAGGTTCGAGACGGAGAGTCTGGCGCTGCTGCCTGGCCAGAAAGTTCAGGCAAAGGTCCTCAGCCATCACCCATGGGGCGTGATCGTCGAGATCATCGGTCACGAGCACGCCGACCTGTCGGCCTCGATCGACATGATCCAGCAGTTCTCCCGGACCACGAGCAGCCATGACGAACTACTCGCGCTCTTTCCACCGGTCGGTTCGCAGATCGATGCAGTGATCGAGCAGATCCACCGCTGGCATCCGCCGGTATCAGTGCGGCTCAGCATCCGCCCCGCCGACCTGGAGTCGATGACCTGGCGCTGCGACTTCTGCGGTGAACGGATCACGTTGAGCCCGGGTGGGGACGCCCTCATCCTGGACTCTCGCAGCAACGACGGCCCGGGGAGTCACACCGTCATCTCCCACCGGCGCTGTCTGGCCGAACGAATCCGCCCAGAGAACACCGGCGAGCGAGCACGAGCCATGAAAATCGGGAAGATGGGCTGACGGTCATCAGACCGGTGCCTGACCGCCCGTCACCACGACTCAGAACGGAACCGACAGTCCAGCGTCGCGCAGCTGGGCCAGCGCGGCGGACATGCACTGCTGGACAGTCCTCCCGTCAGCTCGCATGCCATGCTTCAACGGGCCGCCGCTGGCGGCGAACGTCCACGCTGGCGCGTTGTCAGCCAGCCTCTCGGCGTCCATCCTGATCATGGCGTTCACACCCTGCTCGCCCAGCCACTCCAGGATTAGCAGCGTCACGTCCTCGACGCCGCGATCCTCATCGATCGTTGGCCAGCGGCCTCGGTTCCCCCGTCATCACCCCAACTCTATCGAGGGCCTGGAGGCAGCCGAGGGGTCTCAAGCGGCAAGTTCAGAGAAGGCGGCGGGGCCAGATGTTTCCTGCGGAAGCTTCCGCCCTCGTGCTCGACGCCGCCCTTCTCGTGCGCCCCGTCCTCGCCCGGGGCGCAGGAGAAGGCCGAGAACTGCTACCACGATCTGAACTTCGCCCACTGGTTCAACTCCAGCCGGGACCGGCCGAACAGGACCTGCTTCACCGTCGGCCGCAGGTTGTCATAGCGAATGTGCACCGAGGGGACACCGCCCAGCACGGTGAACGCGTCCAGGTGGCCTTCGAGGAAGGCCTCCTGCGAGGCGGTCGCGTAGACGCGGTGGACGGCCTTGCCGGAGTAGGACAGCCGCAGCGTAAACAGCACGCACTTGCGGCGCTGCCCGGCCAGGTCCAGCCAGAGGTCCGCGAAGTCGACCTCGGCCTCCTCACCGGGCCGCTTCGACTGCAAGGCCTGGGTCGAGTCCGGAGCAAAGGCGGCGGTGGGGAAGACCGCCACGATCGCCGACGACGGCTACCCGGGCACCGGCCTGGTCATCCCACACCGCCGCCCGGCCGGCGGCGAGCTCTGCGAATGGAAGCGCGAGCACAACCGCTCCCACAAGCTGGTCCGGGCCCGCGTCGAGCACGTCTTCGCCCGGATGAAGACCTGGAAGATCCTGCGCGACTGCCGGCTCAAGGGCGACGACGGCGTCCACCACGCCATGCTCGGCGTCGCCCGCCTGCAGAACCTCATCCAGGCCAGCTGAGCAGACGTGGACCCAGCCCCCAAAGCGCCCAAACGCATCCCAAGATCCATTACGGGACACCCTTAGGGAGCACGCGATGACGACCGAGCTCTCCTCGCACTGCTGCATGTCCGGCAGCAACGTGCCCGATCGTTTTAATCGATCGCCCCGCCGTTCGCCCTCCTGCGCATCTTCAGCATCGAATCGGCGAGAGAGCATGGACGCCGCATTCGCCCATCCAGATAGGAAGTGACATTTTGCTCCAGAAATCTCCGGGCGAGAATACTCGAAGATGTGGAAATCTCTACGTCTTCGGGTACGGATCCTTGGTGAGCCAGCGCTCGATTGCTCAGACAGTTGGCCGCTCCTTCATAAATGCCGAAGGCCCTTTCGAGGCCGCACTCCGGGGCTGGAAGCGCACCTGGAACAAGCCGACCTTTAGGTCGGCGCATCTAGGACGGGTGCTCCGCTACACGGACGGAACGGAGTTTACCGGGGTGACCGTGGCTTTGGGACTCATCCCCAGTAACGCCAAGGACACCTGCATCGGCGCCGTGTACCGGGTCTCAGAGGACGACCTGGGCCGCCTGGACCGGCGCGAGCAGGGGTACGAGCGCATCGACGTCAGCACTCACGTGAGTTGGGCAGAAAAGCAGGAAAGTGCACACGTAATCACATACGTTCCAAGGCCGGAAATTTCCGCTCAGCTACAAACAGCGCTCTCAGCGAACGCATCGGTCGTCGTGATGAAAAACTATCTGGAAATCATCAAGGACGGCTTCCGAGAATTGGGGGAGGCCGCACTAGACCAGTACCAGGCAACTACCCCAAAACCACCTTGGCCCGTCGAACACCTGACTTGGACGGAAACCAATGCGCGCGCAGTTCCAACTGCTACCTGAAAACAGGCGGGACCTCGTTGGAATGTCTGGGCCAGGAAAGCGTTCATGGAGCGGGGTATGCGCCGGCTCCGAACGGCGGCAAGGAAGGCCATCATGAGCATGGTGTCAACGCTCTCGCAGAATTGCGGGAGCGTCGACACATGGCCACCGTGGTGTGTTGGCACACAAGCACCCTTGCTAGCGACGCGGCTGCGGGGCGCAGGGCAGCGGGCTGTCGCACGGGTGCGTGTCGGTGACGACAACGGTGATGATCTGCCGCATGACTGTCCACACGCGGTCCGGTCCCGGCAATCCGCCGGCCGCGGCGAGACCGGAGAGGGTCAGCCACACCTCGGCGGCGACGTCGTAGGCCTCGAAGGCATTGAGCCTTTTCAGAGTGGGCACCGATCGGGTGATGTCCCACGTGACCGCTGACCGCAGGAGAACGCCCGAGGCCCTCGGGGTGTTGAGAGAGGTGCTTGAAGTCTCAACTCATCACCCAGAAGGCCTCGTTGGTCACATATCCTGCCGCACTCGACCTGCCCCATGCGATCGTCGAGTGGGTCACCATGCTGATTGTCACCCGTGAGGGTGACCGCCGGTGCAAGCTCCGCCCGTCCCAGCGAGCCCTGATCGCGCTGGTGTACCTGCGCAAACACGACACCCTGGCCCAGCTCGCGGCCGGCTTCGGGATCAGTGTCGGCACCGCCCACGCCTACGTGCATGCGGTCACCGACCTCCTTGCCCGCAGAGCGCCCGGCCTGACCCAAGCCCTGCGCGAGGAGAGCAGCGAGTACGTGCTCGTCGACGGCACCCTCGCACCGTGCGACCGGGTCGGCGACGGCCGCGCCGACTACAGCGGCAAACACCGCCGCCACGGCGTGAACCTGCAGGTCATTACCGGTGCCGCAGGCAATCTGCTGTGGATCTCCAGGCCGCTGCCCGGTCGCACCCATGATCTCACCGCGGCCCGCCAGCACCGTATCCCAGCCACCTGCGCGCGTCTGCGGGTCCCCGTGCTCGCCGACCTGGCGTACACCGGAGCCGGCCCAGGCACCGCCGTCCCGGTGGTCCGCCGCCGACCCAAGCAGGAGCTCACCGCGAAGCAGAAGTCGCTGAACAAGGCCCACGCCCGGCTGCGCCGCCCGGTCGAACGCGGCGTCGGCACCGTCAAACGCCGGCGAATCTTCCGCCATGCACGCTGCAGCCCAGGCTGGCTCCAGTCAGCGGCCAAGGCCGTCCTCACTCTCGAGAGGCAACGCTGAAAACGCTCCCTGATCTCGGCATCGACGAAACCCGCCCGCGCTGGCTGGAGACCTAAAACCCATGTGCGAAGTCCGGGGTTAATTTGACACACCCGGAGCGAGTTGATCTCCGGTGAGGGCTACCGGGCCGGTGTCCTGCTCGCCGGCACGGCTGTGCACTTGGGGTCTGCGGTCTGCGGGCAACGGTCCGGAGATCAGAGCCGGTAGATCTGTCCCGTCTGTGCTCCCTCGAGGGATCGGACGAACGCTTCGGCGACGCGCTCCAGTGGCACCGAGCCCATGCCGGGGAAGAAGTCGCCGTAGACGCCGAGCGACTCGGTGAAGACGTTGGGCGAAATGGCGTTGACGCGCTGCGGGGAGATTTCAATCGCTGCAGCACGGACGAACGCCTCGACGGCCCCGTTGGCCAGGGAGGCAGCGGCCCCGGTGGGGATCGGCTGCTCACCGAGGATCCCCGTGGTCAGGGCGAACGAGCCGCGATCTGCCAGGTGCGGGAGTCCCTGACGCACCAGCTCGACCTGGCACAGGATCTTGCCCGCGAACGCGGAGTGCCAATCGTCCGGGGAGAATTCGGCGAGCGGCTTGTAGGGAACCGATCCGGCCGCGCAGACCACGGCGTCCAGGGGACCGTCTGCTGCGGCTTTCTGGTACAGAGCGGTGATCTGCGTCGGGTCGGAGACATCGAAACGCAGTTCTCCCGAGCTTCGGCCGACCGTGCGGACCTCGTGGCCTCGTGCCCTCAGAGCCCGGCCGACGGCCGTACCGAGCGTGCCGCCCGCGCCGACGAGAAGGATCTTTTGCTGCCGCTTCGTCATAGCGTCCAGGCTAGGAGAGTCCGGCAGGAGGTGCGCGGGGCTGTACGAGGTCAGCGCCCGACTCGACATCACCCATACATGGGTGACGCCCCAGGTCAGGACGGCGGTCCTGGCCTCCGGCACCTGTCGGGCCCTCTGCCGCTGGCAGGAGGCAAGACCAGGTCTTCGGTAGAACGGCTACGGCCGACTCCCTCCCCATTGGCCTCGGCCGACCAGTATGGGTGACCGGCCGGCCACACCCCGGTCCGTACCGTTCCGGCGGCCCGTCAGCCCACGGTGTGTGCGGCGCTCAGGATGAGGCCGGTCACGTCGTCGGGGTGGGAGACGGCGACCGCGTGGGAGGCCTTGACTTCGATGGTGTGCGAGTGGGCGCGGTTGGCCATGAAGCGTTCGACGTCCGGCGGGATCACCTTGTCCTGCCGGGCTACCATGAACCACGTACCGGAGGCCCGCACGGCCTCGCCGCGTGCACCCTACTCGTACAGGCCACCACAGGCGAGACCTGGACTAGACCGCTCTACAGTCCGAGGTGATCAATGCTCACCGCGACAATGCCGCGGGGATAGGCGTCGGGATGGTCAGTGAGGATGAAATGGGCCGGTTCACCGCGCTCTACTGGGGCGGTCGCGGTGGCGATCGCAACCGCCATGCCCTGGGTGAGGTCCCGGTAGCGGTGCAAGATCTGCGCAGCCGCAAGGGCGGCAGGCGTGGTCAGCGGCTCTGGCATGACACCCGGCTGCGCGGTCACAGTGATCCCGGCACCGGGGATCTGCTGCTCCACCTCCAGCAGGCAAAATGTGGGCACGATCAGAGGCCGGCCGGAGGTGCGGTTCGCGTCGTCGACAAGCCGAGAGACAACCGGGTGGCTGTTCCAGAAGGCACGGATCGCCCCCGTGTCGAGCAGGATCACGCGGCAGCGTCCCCACCGCGGAGGAGCTGCTCGGCCGCAACGGCATAGAAGCGCTCCAACGCGCCTTCGCTACCCGCAAGGACCTCGTCGCTCGGCGGATTGGGCAGGTGCCGACGCATCGCCTCACGGCCGGCCCGCTGGCGTTCGGCCCGTTCCTGATCAGTCAACTGGGACGCCGAAAAAGACGCCACCAACGCGCCGATGGTAGTGCCTCGCTCGGCGGCGAGCACAGCAAGGTGATCGCGGACCTCGGTCGTCACCTGAATCGTGGTGTTCCCCATACACACATCCTACAGTCAAACTATGGCAGCTTCTCTGGTATCCGCACAGTAACCCGCCCGCCAGCCCCAGGGTCGCAAGCACCAACGGACAAGGGGCACGCAGCCGAGCAGCCAAACCCGCGCTCGCAACAAAAAATTCACCATGAAGGGCGGGCTGGGGCGGGGCGGATCGCGCTTGTCTCACCCACCAAAACCAGACCGAAACGACCCCGCCGACCTGAACGGCCGGATCGCCAACTCAGCCACCTGTTCCAGCAGCGGATCCCGAAGGCCGCCGACGCCCGCGTGAACCCCCGCGCGCTGGAAGCGGTTCCGAGTGGGGCCACTTCACGCCTGAATCGAACACTCACGTGAGTCCAGGTCAGACTGTTCTGATGGGGCCAGCGGCGCTGATATAGCCACGGCCCACATCGGCGACCGGCAGAGCGGTCATCGCCGTTCCGCGGCTTCCCGGACGCACGGCCCGCGCCGGGCGGTCCGGCGAAGGCCTGGGCGATGCTCAGCCAGGCCGCGGCTTGCTCCCCCTGAACACGCAACGTGCTATCGGTGGGGTCGAATGATGGCGGACTTCGTAAGCTCCCGTAGGCGGCCACTTACGGCCCCAACCGGGGAGAACTACACGTCCATTGACAGTCGAAGGGCTGAGTGACGACCAGGCAGGTGTCCAGGGCTGGGCAGGTGACCCGCTGCCCCGCCTCGGCCGGGCCGAAGACCCAGGCCACGCCGCCGGGACCGGTCAGCTCGACGCGGAACTCCTCGGCGGGCGGGGTGAGCCCGTGCACGGCGTAGGCGAAGTCCTGCGTGCGGACGCCCAGCCTGGCGACGTGGCGCAGGCGTGCGGTCGGGGCAGGGCGTAGACCGACGGCCTGCTGGACGTCCTGGGCATGAGCCCAGGTTTCCATCAGCCGCGCGGTGGCCATCGACGCGGCGCTCATCGGTGGCCCATATCCAGGGAAATCGGGCTTCGGGCGCGGCTGGCGCAGGGCGGCGGCGAGCGCCGAGCAACTGCTCGCGCGGCGTGGCGGCCTCGGCGCGGGGGCGGCGTCGGCGTAGTAGGGTCCCGCCGCCAGGGCCCGGCGCAGCTCCTCATCGAAGGCTTCGGGCGCGATGACGGCGAGCAGCGCCTTGGCATCGGTCCAGGTCAGGTGCGCGATCCGGTGGGCGATGGTCTACCCGGGCGCGGGGGTGACGGCGCTCTAGTCCACCCTAAGCCCGGTAACAGCGGCGTCCAGGTCCGCCGACTCCGCCTCCAAGTCCGCCAGCACCGGTCCGGGATCCGCCATGGTTGATTCCGCCTGCGCCTGCGCCTGCGCCTGCGTCGAGGATGGCAGGCCGCCCAAGAAAAAAATCAATGACGCTGGCTTATTTTATGGGCTCAGAGCCGCCACGAACTCCCGCTGCCGGTGTCAGCAGCTGGAAGTAGTTCGCGCCGAGGTCCAGATCACCGGTCGTCGGCCTGCGCTGGCCCGGATCCCGATCCGCCGCGCCCCGGGCTGTTGCACAGTGCGAGCCCGACCTCCCCCCGGTGCCGGCGCGCCGATTCCGCGGCTGAAAGGGACCAGACCCCGGGCTCACTGCGGCAGAGCCACTGTGGTGAGTGGCCGTTCGGTGATGCCGCCGCCGGATTGGGGAGCAACCCACTGTGCTCGCAACTGGGCGCGCAGCGCAGCGCTGCGGGAGAAGGCAGCAGCGTGCGTCCGGCGTCTGTGTTCGACCATCGCGGCCCAGCGCTCACCTGTGTCATCAACGGCGATCTCAACCACCGGATACACCGGCACCAGGTCGTGGTAGATCTCGCGCTGGTGCTCTAGGTCCCGCCAGCGCTCGAGAGCTTCGGCGAAGGCCCGCTGCGCGCAGTACGCGTCCCACCGTTCGAGCAGTTCAATCTCGCCATCGAAATTCGGACCGGTGAACTCGGGCTGGCCATCGAAAACGGGCAGCTCGACCGGGGCCGGTCGTGCGGGCAGGACGGGGGCCCAGGCAACGGGGGTGTCGAAGCGTTGCTCGGGTGCTGCGGGATGGCTGAGACAGGTCGCAAGGAAGGCAAGCGGACGGCGGATCAGCTGATTCACCGCCATGCTGCGAAGCTCGCTGATCAGCGGCGCGAGGGTGGTGGCCTGCAGCAGTCGCTCGCGTAGCTGGAAGGCGAGGCGCCTTGCGCACACCGCGGCAAGCCAGTGGACGGAGGTTTTGATCTGCTCAGCGGCGGCGATGAGTCCGGCGAGCTGGGTGGGTGTCACGTGCGGTGTGTTCGTGTGCTGGTGGTGGCGGGAGAAGGAGTTGGCCCCGCGCGTGCGCGTGTAGTTATCTCCACCCTTTTGCCCAAAGTTCTGAGTACGAGAAAAACCAGTGACAGAAGGGGGGCAACGTCGAGTGGCGCCGGGTACGGGGTTCCGGGCGAGCTGGGCAAGGGCGGTTTCGTAGGCGCGGCCGAGGTCGTCGACGGAGACCAGGCGGGCGGTGTAGCCGTGGCCGGCGGTGGTGCGACCCATAGCATGGTCCCAGTAGGGGGGCGCGACGGTCGCGAAGATTGTCGCGGTGGCTGTGTAGGAGGTGGGGCGGCTGCCAGGATTCTTGGTGCGCAGAACGTTGCGGCGAGTGCCGTGCTCGACCCAGACGAGCAGGCCCAGCTCGCGCAGGATCCGGGTGTGGTTGCGGACGGTGCTGAGGCTGACCGTGAGCTCGGCCGCGAGCCGCTCGCGCGCATAGGCCAAGTGCCCTTCGCGGTTGGCCTTCGCGGCGAGCTTCTCAGCCACTGCCACTGTGGTAGCGGTGGCGCGTGGGTGGAGGCCCTGGGCGACGGCCCACCGGACCGCGTGCAGGAAGTCGGCCGGGTGGCGGATCTGGCGGGACTCGGTGGTGGCGAGCTCGTGCAGGGCTGGGTCCGAGATGAGCGTGAACGGGGACTGGTTGGACGGGGTGTGTACGTTGTTCCTGGGTGTGGGCAGCACTGAACTGGCCCTGCGGCTGGCGCTCAACGCGGACTCCGGGCGCGGCAGAGGGAAAATGGCAACGACAAACCACCTGACCTGCTGTGTGCGGCTGGTCAGTGGTCGCCGGGTTATGCGGTTGTGGGGTGTGCGGCTCCTTGGGGTCTGTGGCGGGTGTTCGGCGCTAGCGGTTCAGTGGCCGAGCGGGCGTGGTGTTACGCGGCGGACATCGGCGGCCGCGGTTTGCGCGGCCGCGAGGTGGGCAGCTGAGCGAGGGTCTTGGGAACCTGGGCAATCCACTCCCCCAGTGGGAGCCTGAATGCGGTGCGCCCGGCCAGCTGGTCGAGCTCCAGGGCGGCCCGCTCCCCCGCCGTATTGGCTAGGAGCGCTGCGTCCTGCAGCACCCACAGGACTGTCTCGGGGCACATGTGCGGATCGCTCATGGCTTCGCGGGCGGCGTTGACCGCCAGCGACTGCCACAATTCCAGTCCGTGCTTCTCGCTGCGCACGCGTCGTTCCCCGGGCCATACGAGGGGTGCCACGCAGGCGTAGACCTGCAGGGCGATGACGTCCTCCTCGGTGTACGGGGCGTGGATGATGCCGGCGTCGCGGGCCTTCCAGGCCCAGGACTGGCTGACGTGGGCGGCATTGGCCACGGCGTAGGCGGACAGCGTTGCGGCCATCGCGCTCCTTCCCTCGGGTCATGGGTGTTGCAGCGTCACAGTACCGCAATACACACGCATTTCTTCTCTTGACGCGAGAGGTTCACTCGGCCGATTGAAGGTGTCGAGGGCCTAGATGTCTCGATTTGGCCAGGGGCTTTGCTCTGTTGACGCTTTATCTTGTTCTATCGTCGAGGAGGCAGATGGGGAGACGGTTCGCTGATCCGCCCGTCCGGTCGACAGTCAGTCAGCTAGTTAGCGCGCAAGGTATGGCGCTGCACCCATCGCTGCATCAAGGCAAACAACAATGGGTGCAGCCATCAGTTGATCGATGACTGCACCCATGGGTATATCGCCAGGCGGAACCTGGCACGGCAAGATTCAGCGCATGCTGGGTAGTTCCGGCCGGTGCAACGTGCCGCCCGCGTCCAACGCCCCCAGGAACGACTCGATGGTCGCGGATACCACGTAGATGCCCTTGCGCCCGTAGTCCGCCTCCTGCAGACCCACGTTCAGGTCCGACACCAAGGCCGATACCTGCGGTCCCACCCGGTAGGTCGACTGCTTACCGGACTCCACCATGCCCATCCGAACCGTCAGGAACTCCTGCGCGAGGGCAATCTGCTCCTCCACGTCAGTCGGCGTGTGGCGAAGCGCGGCATCCAGGTAGTGGCTGATGGCCAGCTTCGAGATGCCGGTGCTACGGCGGTCCGCGTTGATACGGTTCTTCAACTGGGCGATTATCTCCGGCACGATGCGAAAGCCATGCAGCTTCCAGTTCTTTGACTCGATAGTCGCGCTGGCAAAGCTCTCCATCACGGCCTGATGGGACCAGTGCACCCCGCCGCTGCGCCGGGCAGCAGCCGCCTGACGCGGACGAGGCGATACCTTCAGCGGTGTGGCGGCAGCGCGCTCTCCCTCCGGCGCGTCGGCGTGGCCCAGTCGTGGCGGCGAATCGGCGGACGGCTCGGCCGCCGGGGGGGCGGGCTGGTCTGCGGCAGCGGCTTCGGGCATGACAGGATCCGGCGCCGCTGGTGCGGCGGAGGAGACGATCTTCGGTTCTGCGGTGACCTGAGCCCCAGTGGCCGGTCCGGGGACCTCCGTCTGCGGCGCCGGCGTGGGAGCTGGAAGGAAGGAGGGTTCGACCAAGGTGGGTTCCCGATGCGCCGGACGCCGTTCCGGCGCCGGCGCATCGGGAACCGCCCCAGCGAGGGATTCGAGGACCGGGCCGCCGGTCTGGGCAGCCAGAGTGTCCGGAGCCCCACCCTCCGCGGGGATCAGGGCCGCTCCGGCAGTCGCCGCGTTCCCGGACGCCGAAGCGGGCCCGGAAGCGATGAACGACGCGTGCACGACCTCATCGGCGTTGGCGACGACTTGCGCGAAGACGTTGGGCCGCTTCTTAGGACGGCGCTCAGACACCGATTTCCTCCGTCTCCGGCGCTGGCGCGATCCGCCACTGCTCCACCGGGCTGTCCATCCGCACGAGCATCTCCTGCAGGAGTGCGGCGTACTGCTTTCCCGGCGCGTGGTTGGTGTGCGTCAAGACCGCCGGCACGCCCATGCCGTACGCCTTGGAGATGAACTCGCTCGCCCGCACGTCCGAGATGAACGGCAGAAGGCCGGCCTCGACGACACCGGAACGGACCTCGATCTCCTGCTCCTTCCACGCTGACGGAGCACTGGTCTTGTTCAAGATCACCCCGAGGTACTGCGGATTGCACTCCCCCTCGGTGTTCTTGCTGACGAACTTCACCGAACCGGCCAGCGTCACCGCCCCCTTCACGGTGGCGTACTCGGGGTAACAGAGCGTCACGATCCAGTCGCCCGCAGCCCATCCCACCGCAGCCAACGCATTGATCGCGGGTGGCACATCCACGATCGCGTAGTCGTATTTGTCCGCCACGGTCGCCAGCATGCGCCGAAGTATCGGCGTTGCCTTGTACCCCTCGGCCGCGACGAGGTTTTGCGCCGTACTCATGGAACCCTCGTTGCACGCCAGCAAGTGCAGCGCTCCGCCGTACTCCTGGAACTCCCCCATGAGCTGACTACGATCGAAGATCAGTTCACTGAGGTCGAGCGAGATGCCCTGCAGCTGGGCCTGCAAGGCCCAGCCGAGTGAACGGTTCGTCTCCGAGATCGGCAGGTTCACCCCCACTGCGGTGCCAGCCTGAGCCTGCGGGTCCAGATCCACGATCAGGACCCTCTTCCCCATCAGCGCCAGTCCGGCGGCCATGTTCACGGTGGTCGTGGTCTTGCCGACCCCACCCTTCTGGTTCGCCACCGTGATGACTCTCATCATGACCTGCTACTCCTCCCACGCCCTGGCTCCGCCGACGCAAGAACAATCCAGGCTCCGACGATCAGCCGTGGTTGCCTCTTATCCGGTTTTGTCCCGCCCGGACGGGCCCCAGTTGACCAGCCCGCCGAGATCGTTGTTCTCTTGTCGGTCGATTATTCAGGCATGAAGATAACAGCTGAGCCAGCAGATGCGTGGGAAGCCCCGCCCATTTCATGCGGCAGATCGCAAGGATGTGCGCAGGGAGCAGGTCCCAGCGCCGACGTACGGGACGGGCCCCCTCCCAACGCCGTTGTGGCGAAGACCCATTGATCCCCTGAAGCCGAACTGGAGCGTGGCGCACGCTGCGGGTGGTCGTTCAGAGAAGTTCGTCCTTCGCACTTTGGCGCGCACGTGTAAGGAGGCGGCTCGACCGCCAGGAAGTCGGGAGGGTTGGTGGGTCGCTGGTGCGACGGGTCGGCGGGCGGCTGAGCAGGCGGCTGCTGGGGGCGTCGGGAGAGCTGTGGGATCGCGCGACAGCATGGCGGTGGGGGCGAGCGTCAGGCAGATGAGCCGAAAGCCGGGGGCATGGATAGGCCGCTGCGGGGCGGGGGCGTGGGGCTGTCAGATCACCCGTCAGACCGACAGCGAAAGGGTCCGGCAGCAACACCGACTGCACGTCGGATCGCTCGGCGGCAGGGGCGTCGAGCGAGCCGCCAGGCAGGCGGCCAGGAAGCGAGTCGGACCGTCAGGGCGAACGTCAGACTGCGCCAGAGTGCGTCGGCTCGTCGGTAAGTAGAGCAGATCGCTCGCAAGGCGCCTACGGCACAAGTCCGGCAGGAAAGCCGCTCAATGGGCAGATGGATCGAGCGCGAGCGCGACAGGTTGGTGGGCAGGCAGATAGCGACGGGAACAGCTCGATCGGAAGGGGGGCGGGTAGTCCAGGCGTCAGTCAGGCAGCTATGGCAGCAGTACCCTAGCGGGTCAGCAAGGTGCCGAAGTGAGCAGTTCGTCAGTAAGGACGTACGCCAGACCGATCGACAGTTGGCGCGCTGGAACGGCAGGTACGTAGGGGGTCAGGCACATCGCTGAGCAGACAGCTAGTCACTACGTAAGTCATGGGGAACGTCTTTGCGTAAGTTACATCGAAAGTTATAGCACTGCATAGATCGTTGCAGTGATACCACTTTGGATCAATCTAGCGGTCGACACAGGTATCTATAGGTGCAACAGATTATCTATCAATGCATCTGTCGATGCTCTAGCACTGATATTTACAACGATTGCCGTGGATGTTCCTATGCGCATATCCATCGTTATATCTGGCCTTCCGTGCCTCGACGACTCCTCAGGCCTTCGAACTATCTATCCACATATCTATCCCTATACTTGCACGTGGACGCCACTTGTGCACGGGTCTTCGCCGGAGGCCCCGGTCTCGGATCAGCGGCGCGGCAAGCGACCCCCTGTCGTGACACAGCCGACTGCTGCCGTTCACTACGAGCACTCGACTCGCCGCGCAACGAGGCCGGCTCGAGCGTGCAGCGAATCCCGGTTGTCCCACGCTGGCGGTGGCGACGCTGGTCGAGATCCGTTGCAACACGACATGCTCCGCAACAAGGTCACCCGGCGGTCCGGCCAGGGCCACCGAGTCCGCCCAGACCCGCTGACGCTCGCTCAACGGGGCCCACCTTCATCGCGCACGTGAGCCTTGGCGACCGCTTCGTATACGGCCTGATCGGCTGCCCCGGGCCTCCGGCGACCTGAACCACGCTTCCGAGCCCACGACAGCACCCCGCCACGGTGAATGCCAGGCATCCGAATGCGCGGCCTGAAGCGGTCCCGGGCCGACAATCAACCGCAAATACGCTGCAGCGCCGACCGCCACAAGCCCGAGGAGAGCCGCACATGGAGATGGCCCACCTGTCCAAGGCCGCACCCGGTGCCGTCAATGAGGACTACCTGCTCACCACCGACGACCTCGTGGTTGTGATGGACGGGGTGACCCCGAGTCTCGGGCCGTCCGGCTGCATTCACGACGTCCCCTGGCTGACCCGGAACCTGGCCGGCCAGCTCGCTCCGAGGCTCATCACCGTGCCCGACCTTCCGTTGGACGCCGCTTTGCACCAAGCCGTCACCGCACTGCGTGAGCTGCACCAGGACACGTGCGACCTAGACAACCCGGACAGTCCCGCAACCACCGTCTCCATCGTCCGCCGCCGCGACCGCCACCTGGACTACCTTGCCCTGGCCGACTCACCCGTCGTCATCGAAAAACACGACGGCCAGCTCATCAACGTCCTGGACCATCGGCCCAAGGGCTACTGGGTGGCCGGAACCCGTCCCGAAGCCGCCCACCACGCCGTCACAGGCACCATCTCCTGCGCCGACGTACGCCGCCTCGCCGTCATGACGGACGGAACCTCCCGCCTTGTCGACAAGTTCGACTGGACCTGGCACCGGCTCCTCGACAGCCTCCAGCACAACGGCCCCACCTCAGTCATCCAGGCCGTCCGCGCAGCGGAACGCGCGATGCCGACAGGCTTCCTTCAGGGCAAACGCCATGACGACGCCACCATCGTCTACTGCCAGCCCATGACCGCAGCCAGGAAGCCCTCACCCAACTGATCCACCGGTATCGACAATGGACCGTCCCTCGAACGAGCCGGGCACCCTCGGACCGCGCGGGCCCCTCTGCGCCCAGTCCTCCGCGACGACCCCCACACCATCTGGGCTTGGTGTCGACGACGACGCCTCCTCGCCCTTTGCTGGAGGACGACCCAACCTGCCTGTGAAGACCCGCGAAGATCGCCGCTCCTTTCGGGCGACATCACCCTGCAGACCATGTGCCGGCAGCCTTCCCGCGAGGCCCACAGCATGCACGTCCACAAGCCCGGCCCAGGCCACCACGTTGCCCCAGCCTGGACCTCAATACCTTTGCGACCAACACGATCAGCTTGGCTTCCTGGGCGTGGTTCACGGTCTGGTTCTGGTGCCGCTCGTGTTGGCAGCCTGGAACAGTGGACCGGTCCTCAAGACTGAACGGGACCGACCCCTCAGTCTCCCCAGAAGACAAGCGGGTAGCTGCAGGCGGTCGGTGCGCCTTCCGACCCGGGGGCGCTGCCCCCGGACCCCCGCCAGCGCCTAGGGCGCGCTGGACCGCCCCTGCCGCCTGCCCTGCGGGACACTCGCAAGCTCGCATCCCGCACCGCTCGGGCCTGGCGGCCCTTACTGGACAGTTGCCCCTGAACCGGGGGCTGATGACGTGTTGGGGCAGCCCGGCTTCCAGGAGAAGGCGTGCAGGCATGGCGGCCTTGCGGACGGCGACCATGCCGGGCACGGGGTTGGAGGCATGACCGAAGGTGAGATCCAGCCGCTTCGCTACAGAAGAGGTGGGAACGAGGAAGCAGAGCCTGACCTGCCAGAACGGTTCCGGGGGGACGGCTGAGGAAACGGCAAACCCGTTCCGTCGGACGTGAAACCCGTTCCTAGGACGGGGTTGACCCGATCCTGAGAACGTCTCAACACGATCCTGGACCCGTATCAGATGCACCAAAAGTACATCTGAAGCGTTCCTCAGAACGGATCCAACGATCTGCCGGGATCGCCAGAGAGCTGACGATCCCTGAAACCGGGCAAATAGGCACGCGAGCTCCACCTCATCGCCGCTCTGCTCATGTACGATCCGTTCATCAATCCCGGCTTTCGATCGGGTCAGATGTACTCCTCATCACCGAGTGGAGGAACGGTGTCAGCGGCACGCCCCCTCAGGCGCGTAGTGGACGAGCACGGCAACTCCGTCCCCACTGCGCCCTACCTCTACAGTGGCTGGCACACCACCGCCGACAAGCTGCGCGTCCGAGCGATTTGCGCCTCGAGGGCGTTCACGCCGGCCGAGAAGTTCCTTGTCCTGTGGTTCGTCGGCAGCACCCCGCCGGGCATGATGCCGGTCAATATGACCGCCACCGCGATCGCCGAAGAAGTAGGCATGACCGCCGACTCAGTGAGCCGCATGCTCCGCAAGCTCGCAAAGCACCGCATCATCGTCAAAACCGGCCAGATCGGTCGCATCAGCATGTACAGCATCAGCCCGTACATCGCCTTCCACGGACCTGGCATCGAACAGCGCCAGGCCGTGAAATCCTGGAACCCACCAGAGATCCCCGGATGGACCGATACTCCGGCCCATGAGCGTTGGGAGGACCCGCAGCCATGACCGAAAAGAACGAATACCGGGCACTGCTGTGCCGCACTAGCGACCTCACCCCCGCTCAGCGGCTCGTCATCATGCTCTACGCCCTGTCCCACTCCGACCGCGGCGGTGTCGTACGGGAGACGGGCCAGGCCCTGGCTGAGCAGCTCGGCATGACCCCCACCGTGTTCAGTCGTATCCGCAAGCAACTGGTGCAGGCCGGCTGGCTTGAGGAGTCCGAGAAGTTCGCGCACATCACCTACTTCCGCCTTTCGCCCCAGGCACTCGGCGAGCAGACGGTGGTTCCGATGCGCCGCGCAATCTGATGGCTCTCACGACGAGGTTGAGTTCGCCCCCTGAGCCGGAGGGCGAACTCAACCGTTCCTACGGACGGCACTCATGTACCGGAAGTACATCTGATCCGTCCTTGTGCGCGCCACTCCTTGTTCCCAGGTACACGTCGCGGGCCAAGGGCTGCGGGTGATCACGGTGGGTGCCCACGAATCCTGCCGGTCAGGGTTCCAGCGGGGTGAGGGCCGGTTCGTGGTGACACTGGGCGTCCAGGACGGCGGCGACGGCGATGCCCAAGGACCGGTGCAAGCTGAGCCGGCCGCCCCTGCAAGAGGATTGGAGGTGGGGCAGAAGAGCGACATCCTGCGCGAGGCCGCCCCCGGTGTTCTCGCGGGGACGCGCTGGTGAACCGCTGCCATCCACGTCAACTGCAATGGCTTCGCGGGTAGTTATCGCCTGGCTGCTGCCTGGATCAGGTTGTCGAAGATGTCCTCGAACCGGATCCCTGCGGTTTCAGCGCCGACCACAAAGGTGGCCTGACGGCGAAGGCCTGGCACAACGTTGATCTCCAGCCAGTGGATGCTGCCGTCGTCCGAGACGACGAAGTCGCTGCGCGAATAGCCGGTGCACCCGAGGGCGACGTGGGCTCTCAGGGCCGCGTCGGCCAGCTTGGATGAAACCGTCGCGGGGAGTTCCGCCGGGCAGCTGTAGGTCCGAAGAGCGGGGTTCCACTTCGCGTCGTGGTCGTAGAACTCACCCTGGAAGGCGGTCTCGACCACAGGGAAGGGGACCGGCGTACCATCGATTTCGAGCACACCGACAGCCACCGCTCGTCCTGCGATGAAGGGCTCGGCGAAGAGCTGCTCTTCGCTGCCGCTGCAGGTTGCGAGACACGCCGCGAGGTCGGCCTGGCACCGTGCCACCGTGATACCCACCGACTCCGTGCCTGTCTCCGGCTTGACGATGACAGGGATGCCCAGGGCTGTGAGAACCTCGTGAGCGGCTGTGTCGCTGTTCACGGTGGGAGCCACACGGACGTCTGGCAGGACTGGCACTCCGGCGGCCTTCGCGACGGTCTTGGCCGTCGGCTTGTGCCTGGCCAGGGCGCTCGCCAGCACCCCCGACCCTGTGTAGGGGACGCCACACGTCTCGAGATATCCCTGCAACGAGCCGTCCTCCGCGTGGCAGTTCACAAAAGCCAGGAGGGCGACATCAGCTCCCCGCATTTGCTGGGGAAAGGCCAGGTTGGCGGTGTCAATGACCCTGGCACGGTGCCCGAAGGAGGTAAGCACCGCGGCGGCGTCATAGGCCGAGCGCAGGGAGCGCTCGCTCTCCCAACTCCGGCCCCCCGCGGGTATGGTGATCGTCTTGCTGCGCGGCGTGATTGGAATCGGACCGCGGGCATAGAGGGTGTCGAGCATTGATGTCCTTGTGAAGACGAGTCCTGATAGATCCTTCTTCATCGTCCCGCTCGACTCCCCTGGGAGACCGCCCCTGAGGGCGGGCCCCAGGGTGCTTCGGGTCGCCTGTGCTGCCCGAAGGTACAGCCTTCCAGGGCAATGAGTTCCGATCCGCCGGCTCTCCGAGCGTCAGCGAGCCGAGGGCAAACGCCACACCAGGCCGTCCTCGCCCTGGCTCGCCGACAGGCTCATCCGTGACGGGCAGCCCCGTCACCATGGGCTGCCCGAGCACTGTCACGTTGTCGGTTGCTTGATCGTCTGGCGCTGCATCGGGGCATGAGGGAACCGGGTGGCTACCCTGGGATCAGGCCGTGGGTGCCCCGGGCGTGCTGGTGATGTGGTCCCAGACGGTGAAGCGGATGATCATTTCGAAGCGGTTCCGGGCGGCACCGAGGAGGTGGCGGCGGGGTCGGAAGTGGGGGCTGATGCCGCTGAACGCGGACAGGAACCTTTGTGCCGAGCCGGCAGAGCGGAAGCCCTTCATGGCCGCTCCCGCTGTCTCGTCGGCTGGTGGGAGTTCTCGGCGCGGTTGTTCAGGTACTTCGACTGCCGGTGCTCGACCGAGGGCATCATCTCGCGGTGGGCGGCGCCGTAGGAGCGGAGCTTGTCGGTCACCAGCACCCGGGGCACCCGGCCCTGCTTCTTCAGCAGCTTCCGGAAGAAGCGACTGGCCGCGGCCTTGTCCCGGCGGGTCTGGACCAGGATGTCCAGCACGTCGCCGTGCTGGTCGACGGCCCGCCACAGGTAGTGGCGCTCCCCGTTGATCTTCACGAAGACCTCGTCCAGATGCCATTTATCGCCCGGCCGTGGGCGGCGCCGGAGCAACTGGTCGGCGTAGGCCTGCCCGAACTTGGCGCACCACCGCCGGACGGTCTCGTTGGAGACGATCACGCCGCGCTGCAGCATCAGCTCCTCCACCTCACGGAACGACAGCGGGAACCGGAAGTACAGCCACACGCAGTGCGCGATGACCTCCGCCGGGTACCGGTGGCCCTTGTACGACGGCAACGTCGACGACACCAGCGATCCCCTCCCCCGCAGCTTCAAATCAAGATCGTCTCACGGTCACCCGTCAATGTGACAGTGCCATCAGCGCGCTCGCCACCGCTCTCGTCTGGACCACCCTCGCCGCATCCTGCGGAGGTGCATCCGACAGCGGCAGCGGCGACCACAACGACTCCGCCGACCGCTACGAGTGCGTCCTCGCGATGATCGGCCCCAAGCTCTCCGACTCCGGCGCGATCACCGGCGGGGCGCAGATCACCTGCGTGGAACCGCCCCTCTCCCACCACGCCGGCCTCTACCTGGAGTACCACTCCGCCGCCGGCACCCGATGGCAACTCGAGAACGCCGACAAGTCCAGCGAGATCCGCGTGCTCGCCGACTGCCGCGTGGGAGACTGGAGGCTGCGCTACAACGCGACTGGCGCCGACGCCACCGGCAAGCCCTTCGACGTCACGCAGACGAACGCGGAGACACCACACGGCGCTAACGGGTCAAGCGGCGGCGGGAAGTTCGGCCGGGAAGGCTTGGGATTCGTCGAACAGGATGTGCTTGGTGAGGCAGTGGTAGAGCTGGCCGATCATCTTGTTGAAGAGGTTCCTCTGGGCGGCGGCGTGCCAGTCGCCGGCTTCGCGGCGGCGCTTGTAGTGGGCTTTCGCCCCTGGTGAGGCAGTCAGGGCGGCGAAGGCCCACAGGTAGCCGGCATGGTTGAGCCGGTCGTTTTTCACCCACCGTCTGGTGATGCTGGACTTCTTCCCCGAGGCCCTGGTCACCGGGGAGGCTCCGGCATAGGCCTTCAAGCCGCGGGCAGTGGAGAACCGGTTCTTGTCGTCACCGATCTCGGCCAGGACCCGGGCGCCGAGCTGTGTCCCGAGTCCGGGGAAGCTCAGGATGATCTCAGCGTCCGGGTGGTGAGGGAAAGCCTCATCCACCGCCTCGGCCAGCTGGTCGGCCGCCGTGCAGGCGGCGTCCAACTGCTGGAGTAGTGCGAGCATCTGCTTCCCCATGGCCTCTTCGATGAGCACCGGCTGATGCGCGTAGTCGCTGCGGAGGACTTCGCGGATGCTCTCGGCCTCCGTGTCGATGCGGCGCTGGCGGCCGGCCCGTTTGAGCGCGGAGCGGATCTGGGCGAGTGACAGCCGGGAGGCCTTCGCCGGGGTTGGTGCGAGTTCCAACAGGATCCGGGCCTCGGGGCGGCAGAGCCCGTTCTGCCAGCGCTCCAGGTAAGCGGCCAGGGCTGCCGGGTAGTACTCGCGCAGCAGCGAGCGTAGCTGGTTGGACAGCTGCTGCCGGTTCCAGACTGCGTCCTGCTGGGCGCGGGCGAGAACGGCTATGGCCCGCGCCAGCTCGCTGTCCGCCGGGAGCGGGCGGTGCGCGTGCCGGTCGGTCCGAAGGATGTTCGCCAGCACGAGCGCATCGCCGGGGTCGGACTTCTTGCGGGTGACCGCGTGGCGGTCGCGATAGCGGGCGGCGGCCATCGGGTTGACGGCGTAGACCTGTCGCATCCCGGTCCGCATAGCTGCGACCAGCAGGCCTCGGGAGGTCTCGATGGCTACCGGAATCGGCTCAGCCTCGGTGTCGCCGTGTTCAGCGAGCAGGTCGATCAGGATCTGATAGCCGGCCGCGTCGTCGGTGACCTGGCGCTTGGCAAGCAACTGGCCGTCGTCGTCGACCAGGGCGACCGCGTGGGTCTTCTCGCCCCAGTCGATGCCGCAGTAGATCATTTTCCCCTCTCATTGTTCGGGACGTTCGCGCTGGTGAGAGCGCATGCGGAGCCACGCAGACGACCTAATTCCCAATGCCGGGAAGATTAGGCAGGTCGTCGGGGCAGGTTCACTGGCAGCTCGATGACGATCTTGATCGTGACCTGGTGCATGGGATCGTCCTTGCGGGTGGCGTTGTAGGCGAAGGTCGAGATCGGCCGCTTGACCCGGCGGGGCAGGATACGGAGCCGACGGTGCTCGGGAGCGAGTTCGCGGGGGTCCAGGACGGCCTGGGTGATCCGCGGCATGCTCGGTGAGCCAGGACCGGGCACGGTGGTTCCGGAGGCGTTGACCACGGTGAGCCGTGCCGTGCGCAAAGTGACGGTCAGGGAGATACGGTCGGGGTCGACATCGTTGCTCTGCCCGGCACGGCCGGCGATCTGCCGGGCGGCCTGGTAGACGACAAGCAGGCCGAACAGTTCCTGCCGTACTCCGTCCAGGCTCTGCGAGCGCAGGACGCGGTCGCTGCCCTTGAGTGTGACCTTCAAGCCCAAGAACGCGGTCTCCGCCTGCCAACGCTCGTGGTAGAGCTCGACGAGCTCGGCCGCCGGGTACGTGCGGTGGTCGAGCAACGTGGTGACCAGGCGGATCTCGGAGCTGCGGATGCGCCCGTCATCGGCACGGACGGTGACGGTCGCCTCGATCACCCTCAGTGCCAGGCCCTGGGCCTGCGGCGGGACACCGCGGCGGTGACGTGTCCAACGCGCCAGACGCGCACGCTCGTTCTGGCTGGTGGCCATGGACAGGTAGGTGCCGTCCGGCAGCTGGTGCAACACGGGCGGCAGCCGGTCGACGCTTGTCCTCCACAGCAGATGGGCACCGGTCGCGGCGGCCGCGCAGACGAGCGGAACACCCTTGCTGCCGCGGTCGGCCAGCAGCAGCATCCCCGGCCGCAGCGCGCGGCACAGCACCATGCACTGGTCCTTCTCCGATTGCGTCCACGGGCCGGCGACCACGTCGATCAGGGCACGGGTCCCGCACTCGACCAGGGCGGTCAACCGGAACAGCGGGAAGCCGCCCAGGCCGTACTGCCCGCGGCCGCTTCCGCATTCCGCACGGTTCTCCGGGCTGTCGGGGACCTGCAGTCCGGTGCCGTCCCAGGCCACGGTCCGCAACCCGCGCCACCACGATCCTCGAGCGTGTTCGGATGCCACCGTGCCCTTGACCTCGTCGAACAGGGCCACCAGCGGCGCGGACCCGACGCGGCGACGCGCCTGCCGCAGGGCAGCCGCCGACGGAGCGAGATCCGGAACACCGGGTCCGGCCACCAGGCAGGCCCACACACCGCGATACCCATAGCCCGTGAACAGAGCCATCGCCAGTACGAAGTACACGACCACGCGCGAAGGCAGTTTCCTCACCCGGGACTGCACCCGGCCGGACCCCTCCAGCACGGCGTCGACGAGAGCAGGGGTGATGACCTGCGTCAACTCACCCAAGTGCCCCGCGCCAAAAGCACATCCACCACCACGGGCACGCACAGGCATGCCAGACTGAACCATCGGGGCTCCCCTGCAGACGGTGTCTTGGTCGACTCCCGTCCTACGCGGAGCCCCGTCCCGTCACACGGGCTTCGCCGAACAGCTTGACAACCAGCCCCGACCTCAAACTTCCCGGCATTGACCTAATTCCAGGCCTCGACCACGAGGGTCGGACCGACACCACACAAGCCGTTCGTGGCACCAGCTCACCGCACGGGCCCCGGTCTACTCAGGAGCTCCGAAGGGCTCTGGGGTATCGAGAGGTCACCGTGCGACGGGCTCGCACCACTAACAACATGTCCACGAACAGCCCTCTGCCCGCGCGGCCAACACCAACGAGTGATCGAGTGGATGGCATTGACGCCTCTGGCGGTCGCGAGAGCACCGAGCACCGCCCGTCTCCGCGGAGGCCTGCAGGCCAGGTGTTCATTAGGTCTGACGCTCGGTACCCACGCGGGCCGCCAGAGAGATGTAGCGGGCGGTGGTGGCCTCGCAAGCACCGCACGCCGCCGCTCTCCTGATGGGCATCGGTGCCGGGTAGCGATCTGGCGTACGTCCGGTGCTTGCGAGGCCGCCGCTTCGGCCTGCGCCAGGTCGATCGTGAGGAACTCGGGGCCACGCTCTGCCAATAGGACTGAGCACCCAGGTCAATTACAGTGATCGCCCGAGGTCCACAAGATCGACCTGCCGCAAGTGATCGAGTTGCCTGCCGCTCTGGCCTGAGACATCCGTAGCCAGGTAGTGAGGAAGGCATCACAACCCGTTCGAACCACCCCGGCGAACCGCGGGGCCCGTGAAGTGGCTACAGGGGAATTAGGTGTTCATCCACTCATGCCCGCACTGACCCTCGCCGCCGCTGCCGCCAGGCACACCGACCTCGTCCGCGTCGACAGCCGCACCCTCCAAGGGCGGTGCCAGTTCCACGAGGACACCAGCAGCGCTGGCACGTTCTACGTCAGCGAACACCAAGGCGTCTACAACTGCTTCGGCTGCGGCTCCACCGGCGACCTCACCGGGTTCCTCATGCGCGCCGAAGGCCTGTCCCGCGACGAAGCCCTGCGCCGTGCAGCCTGAGGCGTGCACGACGAAGGGGGTGCCTCCCACCTGGGGAGGCACCCCCTTCTATCGTTGAAGCGGACTTCAGATGGGTGGGCAGGCCTTCCTGCAAAGTCTGACTCTGACGAATCACGAAGGCCCTCACGCTCCCGGTAGGGATGTGAGGGCCTTCTTTGTGCAGCACGTGGACGGATCGTCAGCCACTCATGGAACGTTCCTGGCGGCGCTCCTGGAGAGACTGGGTCACCCGCTCAAGGTCGAGGGGGGCAAGGTGCCAAGCCAGGGCACCAGCGACCTCCTCGGGCGACACCCCGTCAGTCAGCAGCGCGGAAACGAGGTGACTCACCTGCCGTGAGTCCATCTCAGCACGGATAGCCTTCGCGGTCTCGACCGCGTCGAGCGGGTTGAGCAGCAACGTGACCGTGCCTGCTGATCCTTCCGGTGCAGCCGGACGTTGTTCCGGCACCCCCTGCGTGTAAACCGGGTTTACATCCCCGCCCTCACGAGGTCCGTCAGAACCAGCCGGCTCACTGATCGAGAGGCCCGTGTAAACCGGGTTTACATCGGCGGCTTCGTTGGGCCTGCTGCCGACCTCGGGCTCGGTGGCCGGGCCCCCCGTGTAAACCCGGTTTACATCCGCCTGGTCCTGAGTCGCTCCCTGCACGCCCGACGCTGCTCTGGCCGAAGCCTTGGTCTGGGCCGCTTCCCTCGCCGCCTGTGCCCGCTCCTTCTGCTGCGCGGGGGAGAGCTTCCCGGCCCGCGCCTCGGCCCCGATCTTGCGAGCCTCCTTGATCGGCAGCTCACCGGTCCCAGCCTGCTCCTGCAACTCTGGCGTCAAGTGCAAGAGGGAAAGCCTCTGGCCGACCCAGGCCCTGGACTTGCCGAGCTTTCGTGCCACCTCAGCCTGGTTGCCGCCGTACACGGTGTCGAGGAGTTGCTCGATCGCCTGCGCCTCTTCGAATGGCAGGAGATCCTCGCGGTGGGCGTTGGCGACGAGCGCAGCCTCCATCATGTCCGACGCCGTGGCGACCAGGTCGTCATTGAGGTCGACGCGCAGAACTTCAAGGCCCGCGCGGTTGGCAGCAAGCAGACGCCTGTTGCCGTCCAGCGCAATGAAGTCGGCGGCGCCGATCGCCGCAGCTTGCTCGGGGTGCGCGTCCAGGAAAGCTTCCCGGCTCACCACCGTGATCGGGACGATCTGCTGCCGGCGAAGGCTCTCCGCGAGCTCCTCGATCGACTCGTCCACGATCGTCTTACGCGGGTTGAGCGGGTTGAACACGATCGACGAGAGCGGGGCACGGGAAGACCGCCGGACCCGCCCTGTCGCGTCGAGTGCCTCGCTTCGGGCAGCTGCCTCGGCCTGTCCCCGCTCATCAGGATGGGCGAGGGCACCGAAGGAGCCGCCTCCGCCCTGGAGCTTCTTCGCGATGCTCATCCGAGCCTCCGGCGGATCTCGCGCATGCGCTGCGCCTGCGTGGACGTGGGGGCGTACATCAGCAAGGGCTGCTTCAGGTGGACTGCCTCGCGCTGCTCCTTGAGGTCGGGGACGACCGCGACTACGGGAGGGGTGCCGAGAGAGTGCCAGTTATCGAGGGAGTGCGTGGCGACGTAGCCCTTGCGCTTGTCGAACTTGTTGACGACCAGTCCGAGGCGGTCGATGTCGACGTCGTAGTCCAGGCTGACGGCGCGGATCTGGCTGTCGAGCATGGCGTAGGCGTCGGCGGAGGAGTCCTCGGCCTCCACGGGGATCAGCACGCCGGACGCGCCGACCGCCTCGTTCTTGCGGCGGTGCCCGTAGAACAGGCCCGCGTCCATGGCCAGTCCCAGGTTCGGGGGAGCGTCGATGACGATGGTGTCGAAGTGCTCCTCGAGCGGGGCTAGGGCTCGCTGCAGGGAGGTCTCGCGCGGGCCGCGGATCGAGCCGAGGCGGGAGTCGAGCAGGAAGGCGTCGAAGCTGGACGGCAGCAGGAACAGGCGGTTGTCGAAGTGCTCCGGCGTGATCGGCACGACCTGGTCGAGTAGCGTCCCCGTGGTCCGCTCCCGGTCGACCATGTGCGTTACCAGGCTTTCCTCGCCGGGCGGCACCTGCTTGACGCCGAGCTGGGAAGTGAGGTGGCCCTGAGGGTCGTAGTCGACCAGAAGCGTGCGGCGGCCCGGAAGGGCGGCCAGTCGCTGCTTACCGGTGGTGGCCGGCAGGCCCAGCGCTATGGCCTGGCCGATGCCCGCGGCGATCGTGGTCTTGCCGACGCCGCCCTTCTGGTTGCATACCACGATGCGGCGCGAGTACTGGGGGATCGTCAGCTCAGTCAGCGGCACGGTGTGGGAGTCGACCCAGACGCGGATGGCTTGAGCGAGCCCCTGGGCGTATGAGATGACCCGGGCGCCGCACTCGGTCTTGAACCGGTCGTACAGGCCAGCAGGAAGCCAGGTGTTCCAGCTCTCCGCGCCGGCGGTGTCCACCGTGGAGGTGCCCTCGGCAGGGCGGGCAAGCCATTGCTCGACGGCGTCAGTGACTGCGTCCTGCATATCGATGCCGAGTTGGGCTGCTCTGGTCTTGAGTTCCTGGCGCAGGGCAGCTGGCAGCTTCGACGCAACCTTTTCCCGAGCACCGTCAGAGTATGGAGTCGCCATGACGTCACCATAGTGGCATCGCGGCCACTTGGGTGCATTGGATGCGCGCGTGTCTACCTGGTGCCGGTGCGCCTGCCGCAATGCCTGGCCGTTTCCCGCCGGAGCTGGCTCAGTCGAGCGTGACCATCCGCGCGCTGACGGTGCCGTAGTCGAGGGCCTTCGGCCCGCCGATGTCGCAGAGCAGCCTCTCGGTGAGCTCGTGCAACGAGGTCTTCTCTGCTCTCGCAGTTGGACGAGGATTCAGTCGACCCCCGGTTCAGCAGGAGGTGGGAGATCGGTACTGCACTCAACCCGATCTCGCCCTCGCTTGGTTGTCGGTTGACCGGGGCAGAATGCCTTTACTCGTACACGACACATCGGGGAGTGGGCATCGTGCCGAGCTACATGAAGATGGGCGACGTACGGGCCCTCACCTACAGCGAGCTGGCGCGCTGGTGGGAAGTCGACTTCGACGTCCTGGTCACCACGGCCATCGCAGAGGCCACCGGCCCGATCCACCCCTCGGCATCTGAAGCCCTGCACAGTGACGCCTGGACTGAACGTTGGGCAGACGCCCTCTACGCCGGCGCTGGTGAGCTCGCATCCAGCGTCGAGCGCATGACCTACACCTGCGACACACGCCTGGCCAAAGTCAGACGTCAATCCGGTGCCGTGCAAGAGCGCATGGGCGAGGTAAACGCCCTCCTCAAAGCACGGCAACAGGACCAGGGCTGGGAGATGCTCCCAGAGCATCTCAAGGACGCGCGGCTCATGGCGCTGGCTATCCTCGCGAAGCACTACCGCGAGGAAGCCGATCAACTGTTCACTGAGGAACTCGGCCGCCAGGGCTTGCCCACCCATCCACCGCTCTACGGGACCGGCTACCGCAACGTCATGGACGCCATCGAGGACGCAACGAAGCGCGGACTGATCGACACACCTGCGAGCCCTGGCATCCACGCCCTGCTGGCAGCACCACCACACAAGATCACCCATCTCGCGGCGGGGGATGTGACAGACCAGCAGGAGCGAGTCGCCGACCTGCGCCACCCGCTGCTTCTGCGCCCCTGGGCCTCGGCTCTCGAGCATCTACGGGACCGCCACTGCGAGCTGGCCGGCATCCCCGCGCAGTTCACGATCTCGCTCTCCACGCTCAACATGCGGGAACTGCGCGCGGAGAGCAGCGAAGACGCCTGGGATGTCATCAATCGGCGCCGCTTCATTCGGGCCCTGGCCCAACGCTGGCGCGAGTGCCAGATGCTCATCCGACAGCTGGGACGGACGGTCGCGCAGGTTAGCGAGGATCTGCGGCGGCCCTGGTATGAGGCAAGCTGGGCCGCCCGAGAGGAGCTAGGGCAGCGCCACGCCGAACAGATGCATGCCCTGGTTGTTGCCTTCGCTCCCTACTGCGAGGCGGAGACGACCCGGATACGCCGAGGCGCGCTGCCTGGCCGTACACGCGGGCCGCTGGTCCGAGAGCTGAGGCAGGCACTCGCGGACGGCTGCTGGCGCGCATTGCTCGACCCTACGGCTCACCCTGACGCGACCGCGGAGTGATTACGGCGTAATCACCCGGCGCCTGAACCCCATGCCCAGATCGCACACAGCAGTCATGTCAGGCGCCACCCGAAGCAGCTGCAGGGCCTTTCTCCCACGTCAGTGAGTAACGGCGCAACATGTGCCGGCGGTATCGCATGCCCGGGAGCAGGCGCCGAGCGACCGCACGGACCTCGCCGTAGCTCATGCATGGGTCGGCCAGCGGCATCCCTTCCGGTCCGTGCGCGTGGCGGACCAGCTTGGCGACACGTACGACCGGGGCGGCCGCGATCCTGACGGCCCAACCCGTCGCGGTCGCATCGCGGGCCAAGCCGACGACCACCAGCGTGCCGTCTGGCCGGAGCAGGTCGCGCATGCGCGTGAGAGCGGCCTCGAAGTCCATGTGGTGGATCGTGGTTACTGAGCAGATGAAGTCGAAGCCCCCGGCGGGGAGGTCGGCGGTGAGGAAGTCGCCCTCGATCACCGTCACGTCTGGGTGCTCAGTGTTGAGTTCGCGTGCCCGGGCGGCCATGTCCGGCGACAGGTCGATGCCGGTAACACGCTGCGTCAGCCCGCTGAGCTTCCGGACGAGCAGGCCGTCTCCGCAGCCGACGTCCAGTGCGTCGCGGCACCCCGCCGGGACGGCGCGAAGGATGCCGGGGTGCCTGGCGACGTTGGTGTTCCAATACAGGTCCACGACCGGCCCCGCCATCGGTCAGCCTGTCCGTCGGCGGGCGGCGACGGCGTCGGTGTAGAGCTCGTTCGTCTCGTCCTCGGCGCCGATGCCGAGCTCACGCAGCAGTGTGCGCACGGCGTCGAGTGCCCCGGGCAGTTCCTGCTCGGTGTCGGCGCTGGTCTCCACCTCGAAGAAGTGGCCCCCGAGTTCGGGGACCTGGACGAAGGTGACGGCGAAGGAACGGCCATCGATGGCCAGGTCGTAGCTGCGGCAGCGCTTCTCGAATGCGAGCGCGGGGGAGTAGCCGAGGTGTCCGAGGATGGTGTGCAGCGCGGCCGGGTCGGCGACAACAGTCTCCCACTCGGGCTTGGACCCGGAGACGGCGTCGACGCGCGGTTCCTTGTACGTCAGCACGGAGCGGGTCGACGTCGCACCGTGGACGGTGCGGATCCGCAACTCCCGGTCCGTGGCGTCCAGGCGGCCGTCCTGGTCGAAGTAGGTGTCGGCGTAGACCTCGCTCCTGGCTTCGGCGCGTTGCTCAAGGGCGTCGAGGACGCCTTTCGGGTCGTGGACCTTCGCCTTGACCTCTGCCTCGATCACGTGGGCCTCCCCATGTGCTGCGCCCGTCTCCGACGGTGCGCTCGCTCTCGTCCAGCATCGCCTCGAACATCCGGCGGAAGCCCGCGACGAGCGGTCCGGCGAGTGCCTCCACCATCTTGTACACCGCGGACGCGTGGCCTTCCCAACCCGCGGCGAAGCAGGCGACGTACCAGACGGTGTCGCAGCGGATCAGCCTCCACACCGGTAGCGCCTGGTAGCGGTGGACCTGGACGTCGCCCTCGGCGGCGAGGTCGTGCAAGCGCTCCTGGGCGAGGTCGATGCCGGAGGCGAGCGCGAGCGGTGACTCGCCGATCTCGGCGGCGCGGCGGGCGAGGGCGGGGGAGTCGCCGGCGAGCAGCAGGACGTGCAGCCGTGGGGGAGTAGGCCGAGTCAGGTGGGCGTGCAGCAGTGAGTCGTTGAGGGCGAGCAGGCCGAAACCGCGCACCGCGAGGATGTCGACCTCGCGGGCGGTGGCCGCCTCCTGGCCGATCTCGGCGGCGGCCGCGGCCTGGGTGTCGTAGACGCGGACGACCTCGGGCCAGGTGCCGAGGTCGAACGCGGCGCCGGTGCTGTCGCGCGCGGGGGCGAGGCCGAGCAGCCGGCGGGCGTCGTCGGGCATGGTGAGCCCGCCGGCGATCCGCTCGAAGAGGTCCAGCCGCTCCACCCGGCGCCGCTTGTTGGCGATCTCGCTGATCCGGCCCTGGGCCATGCCGGTCGCGGCAGCGAGGCGGCCCTGGGAGACGCCGTAGTTGGCGGCCTGCTGGGAGTGGGACTGTCTGGCGATCGGCTGAACGTGGATTCGCCGCACCCGCCGCTGTGCCCCCGGGCAGCTGGCCGCGGACCGTGGGGCACGGCTCCGGGTAGTCGGCCCGGAGTGGGGCCGGATCCGTGAGCGGTCGGTATCAGCTCGGTGAGGCGGCGCGCAGGACACGCCTGGCGGTCCGGGCAGGCGACCGATCCGTGCGCGAGCCCGGAGGAATGACGAGCGGATGCGCGACAGCCGACGCGGTTGCCGCCGCCCGGCCGGCCCGTGGCACCCCCGGCGAGTCTTTCCCTCCAAGCCCACCCAGCCGGGCACCCTCGCCATGGACACGCGCTGACGTCGGCCCCGATGCGTCGCAGCGGCTGACGGGGCCGTTCTCATGCCGCCCTGTCGATGGCATAGGTTGCATCCCATGCCGAACCGTCCCATATACAGCCCGGCCGAGCAGCGGGAGATCAGCGGCCGTGCCGTGCTTGCGCGCAGCGTCTACCGGTGCGCCCGGGAGCCCTGGGCTGAGGAAGAATCAGCCCGACGAATCCGGGACTGCCGGTGACCGGCGGCATGCCAGAGAGGAAGGCTGAGCCGGTGAACGACGATGATGCTCTTGAGCAGGCTGCCGCGGCGGTCGAGGCCGCGAAGCGGGACCTGTACGCGGCGCGGCGCGTCTTGGCTACGGCCGTGCAGGCGGCGCGCCGTAGCGGCGTGTCTGTGGCCCGGATCGCCGCGCGGACCGGCCTGGACGCCGGGGCTGTCCGCAACATGCTCGCTGCCGCGGGGGTGCGGTAGCCGGGCCTTACCTGCACTTCGGGAGGACCTCCGAGGAGCTTGGCCTATGACCGCCACAGTGCGACCGTGGATGAATCCCGAGGGGTTCTCCGAGGCCAACGACGGCTATGCCACCGTCAGCTGGGAGTGGGACCGTCTGGTGATCGGCTGAGGATGGCCCGGCGGGTGCGGTGCTCGGGGGTTCACCGCGCCCGCCGGATTGCCCGCAGGGGAGCCTGTCCGCAGCCCTGTGGGCACCACTTGGGGAGTGTGAGCCCCGGCGCCGGAACCGTCAGGAAGCGCGGACGCGGCGGCGCCCGTGGCGAAGCGCCTTTCACCAGGCTGCACCACGCGGGTCGGACTGGCATGCGGAGGGCGGGCGAACGGGTGGCCCGGCGGCGGGCATGAAGAAGCCCGGCACCGGTCAGAGTGCCGGGCGATCCCGTGCGAGCGTGATGAAGCGTTCAGCGACGGTGAGCTGAGTGGAGCTTAGCTGCCCGGGTGATCAGCAGTGGGGCCCATTGTGGCGACGCCGCTTCTCCATGGCCGCCGTCGGCACCGTTGCGGCGAGTACATGTATGACGTCGCGGCGCTTCTCCCTGCGCGGCTGGTCGAACAGGTGCCCAGCAGCGATCCGCGGCCGGTCTCGGTGAGGGGGCTGGATCAGGTCTGTGTCTTCGCCCTGCGGTATCACGGCCGCAGCGTAGCGCCGCCGTGAGTGCCCCGGCAGGCTGTTGCCTCTGTTGGGGCACACACCGTCAGGGGTGCGTGGTACTGCTTGTCGCATGCCTGACGGCCCGAACATTCCGGAACCGCGCAGGGAAGGGGGCACCGCAGCCCCGTGTCATTGCCTGGTCGCCGCCGACGCCTGATCAGGTCGCCGAAGTGCGGTCGGAACTGGTGGAACACCTGGGCACCGACCATGCGCTGACGATGATGACGCAGATGGTAGAGCTCGGCAGGGCCTCTGTCCGCCCTCCGGGAGCGCCGTCGCAGGCCGCCGGACTGCTGCTGAGGGAGGAACGGCACAGGTTCGCGATGGCGCAGCTCTACTACGCGTCTGCCGAGATGACGCAGGTGGCTGTGGCCGCGGTTGCGGGTTTGTGGCGCTTGGTCAGGCGGGGCCTGCTGCCGTGCCGTCGCAGGTCTGGTCGCGGGGCGGCCACTTCGCGTCCGGTGGGGGTAAGAGTAGGTCATTGCCAGCCGCGGATGACGTGCTTGTCGGCCTCCTTATTTGGTTCCAGCCCAGGGAGGGCCCGGCGTGCACTGCCGGGCCCTCCCTGGGGCCCGTTACTTGCCGGCGAGTGCTACGAGAACCTTGTTCCAGGCGGGTGAGGTGACCATCGTGATGGCCTGCTGGACGGTCAGTGCCGGGTGGTTGGGCTTGTCGGTCGCCTCGCCGAAGTGAATCTGCTGACCGTGAGGGCCGTTCCAAAACACGTCCAAGAAGGCGGCGCCGGTGCCCTTCACGGGGTCCTTGAACGACTTGTCCACGACGACAGTGCCGCCGTCGAGGTGGAGGGTCGTGCAGGTCTCGAAGGGAACCCCGGCCAGCGTGACGCAGTGCATCGGCTTCTTGGCCGAGGCCACGATCGTCAGCCCGGTGGTGGACCGGCCGCCAGGGGTCGTGAGGTCGGTGCTCACCGAGGCGTACCACTGCCCCGACATGGCCCGCTCGGGGGCGGAGACCTGGAACGGCACCCCGCCGTCCTGGGAGAAGGGCGCGGTGCTGGAGTGGGCGGGGAGCAGGGACTTGAACGTCCCCGCCACGTAGCCCTTCATCCAGGCAGTACCGGCCGGGGCGGGGGCTGTGCTCGCGGTGAGCGCCGTGTGGGCGGCGGTCGTGTTGACGGGGGCGGCGAACGCCGAGGGCAGAACGGCGGCGATGCCGGCCGCGATGGCCAGCGAGCTGCCGGCCACCATCGCGGTGCGGGTGCGCCGCCGGGTGCGGACGCCGGCCCGGAGGCGGGCGCTCTGGTCGGGGCTGATCGGGTTGGTGTCCTGGGTGCTGTGCATGAGTCTTGTCAGTTCCCTCTCGAAATCGTCCATGAATCCGTTCCTCCTTCAGGTCACCGGGGAGAGAGTCAGTGCGGTCCGCAGCCTCGTGATGCCGCGCGAGGTGAGCGAGCGCACGGTACCCACCGGGCAGCCCATGGCCTCGGCGACGGCCGCCTCGGGCAGGTCCTGGTAGTAGCGCAGGACCACGGCCGCGCGCTGTTTCGGTGGGAGCAGCGCAAGCGCCGCGGTGAGCCGGTGCCGGTCCGACACCAGTTCGGCCGTGTCGGCTGACGCCGGGGGGTCGGGCAGGTCGTTGGTGGGGTGTTCGCCCCACCAGCGCCGCCGCCGGGACCTGGCGGCCGCGCGGACCAGGACCTGGCGCACGTAGGCCTCCGGGCTCTCCCGGCCGACACGGCCCCAGGCGAACCAGAGCTTTACCAGTGCGTCCTGCAGCAGGTCCTCGGCCCGGTGGGCGTCTCCCGCGGTGAGCAGGCAGGCAAGGTGCAGCAGAGCGGTCCACCGGGCCTGCACGAACGCGTCGAAGCCGTCCCTGTCAGCGCCCATGCGCCCCACCTCTTCCCCTTGTCCAGTGCCTTGCACAGGTAGAAAGGCCTTGGACAGCCCGTCACTATCCACACGGCGGTCGTGACCTGCGCCACAGAGCCGGACAGAACGGGGTGCCCAACCCAGTGCAGTGGCGCAGAGTCCGGGGCCACCAGGACCGTGACAGCAGGCGCGAACCTGTTCTTCCAGCTGATCTCGAACAGATGCGAACGCGCGTCCGTGATCGTGACCAGCAACAAGCCCTTCGATGGGGAGAGGTCTTCGGAGACGAGACCGTCGCCGCCGCCATGATCGACCGCCTCGTCCACCACGCCGAGGTCCACTCCACCAACGGAACGCAAAGCTGAGTTTGTCGGTCACGTTGGACTCCGGTGGGCCGGTGGAGGGGCTGTATCTGCACCCTGACCACCGTCGACGCCTGCGTCGACCTGTCGTGGAGGGAGTCCACGATGTCCAGTGATCCTCACCGCGCTGTCCAGCGGGCTGTGCCGCCCGAAAGCCCTGCGATGGACCGTTTCGTCCCAACTGCGGGGCGTGCGCTGTTGGTAGAAGGGGCGCATTGGGGGCATGCGGCGGGAAACCGTCGACACGTCGGGATCGCCGTCCTAGCGTCCGCAGTAGGAGGCGGATGTGATGGGCGAGGTGTCGAGGTTGAAGTCGCTGGAGGCCGCGGGACTGGTTCATCCGCGGGCCGACGCGGTCAGCGCACCGTTGTTCGGCGACGGCGGGTTCTTCCTGGCCCAGGACAAGGTCCAGGTCAAGTACGAGATGCTGCGCGCACACGCGGTCGAGGGCCGGACCGCGGGTGCCGCCGCGACGGCCCATGGCTACTCGCGGTCCGGGTTCTACCTGGTCAAGACGGCTTTCGAGGAGACGGGCATGGCCGGGCTGCTGGACGGTCAGCCCGGACGACGCGGCCCACTGAAGGTCACCGAGGACATCGCCGCGTTCCTGCGTGCCGCCCCGCCGGGAACCTCCGGCGCCGTACTGGCCGACGAGGTGGAGCGGCAGTTCGGGGTCTTGCTGCACCGCCGCACGGTGGAGCGGATCCGACGCGGATGAGCTCCGGACACGCGCAGTATGGCTGGTTCGACCGGCCCGGCGAGCCCGCGCAGTCCGAGTACGAGGTGCTGCGAGCACACGTGATCGAGCATGGGCGGCTGCCGTCGTCGCTGGCTGCGGCCCGGTTCGCGCGCCGCGGGCTGGCGGGGTTGATCGAGTGGCCGCAAGGTGAGCGCGCGTGGCGGGCCGAGTTGCTGGGCGCCCGTCGTCCCGGGTGGAGTCCGCATCACGACGCGCGCGTGGATGCTCTGGCCGCGGTGTTCGCGGTGCTGCTGGAGGCGGCGGGGCGGCTCGATGCCCGAAGCGAGTGGTGGGGGCGGTGGGCGCGATGAGGGCGGCGTTGTATGCGCGGGTGTCGACCGAGGGGCAGCAGGCCCGGGGCACGATCGGCTCCCAAGTGGAGGTCTTGCGCGCGCGGGTGGCGGCGGAGGGCGACGAGCTGGTCGCGGAGTTCACCGATGACGGCTGTTCGGGGGCCCGGTTGGACCGGCCGGGACTGGATGCGTTGCGAGACGCAGCGGAGGCGGGGCTGTTCGCCCGGGTATGGTGCCTGTCCCCGGACCGTTTGGCGCGCGTCTACGCCTATCAGGTCGTCGTCCTGGACGAGCTGGCCCGTCTTGGGGTGAAGGTGTGCTTTACCGACGCGCCGCCGGTCGCGGACGATCCGCAGGTCACGCTGCTGACCCAGGTCCAGGGGATGATCGCCGAGTACGAGCGCGCGAAGATCGCCGAGCGGTACCGGCGCGGCAAGCTCTTCCGTTCCCGGGCCGGCGAGGTGCTGTCCTGGCGGGCGCCCTACGGTTACCGGCGGGTCCCGCGTGACCACGAGCTGCCCGCGCATCTGGAGGTTTTCGAGCCGGAGGCCGCGGTGGTGCGGCGGATCTTCGCCGACTACACCGAGCGGGGCCTGTCGATGCGGCAGATCGCCCGGGGGCTGGCCGCGGACCGGATCCCCACTCCCCGGAGCGGCAAGGGAACCTGGGGCACGTCCACGCTGGGACGTCTCCTGCACAACGAGGCCTACGTCGGCCGGGTCTACTTCAACCGCACCGAGGCGGTGCCCAACCCAGGGCCCGGCCATCGTTACCGGCAGATCCCCCGGCCGCGTGAGGAGTGGATCGCGATCGCGGTGCCCGCCATCATCACCGAGGAGGCGTTCGCCGCCGTCGACCGGGTCAGTTACGACAACAGCCAGTGGAGCCCACGGCGGGCCGAGTCTGGCCAGTGGCTGCTGAGGGGCCTGGTCAAGTGCGGGTCCTGTCACGTGGGCACCAACTGCCACAAGATGCGTGGGCGCAACGGCACCTGGCATCGCTACTACTACTGCCGCAACCACGATCCGATCCGCGCCGGCGGCAGCGACCGCCGCTGCCCGGAACGCAACATTCGGGCCGACGCACTGGACGCGTTCGTCTTCGCCGAAGTGCGCCAGGCCCTATTGCGTCCCGATGTCCTCCTGGCCGGCGAGCAGGCCACCGCCGCGCGGGCCGGTGACGCTGAGTTGCTGGACCGTGAGCTGGCCGGTCTTGACCGCAAGCTCGCCGCCGCCCAGGCCGAGCGGGGTCGCCTGGCCGATCTCTACCAGGCCGCTCTGATCGACCTGCCCGAGCTGCAGCGACGCGCCAATGGCCTCGAGCACCGGCGCGGCGACCTGACCCGCCGCCGAGACGCACTCACCGCCCGACGGCACGAGCTCGCGCAGACGGGTCAGCTGCGGCGCAGGCTGGACGGCTTCGCCCAGCGCGTGCTCACCGGACTCGACGCCCTCGACTTCGACCAGCAGCAGACGCTCCTCCGCCTGGTGGTCGAGGAGATCGAGGTAAGCGACTGGCGAGTGAAGATCCGCCTACGGATCCCCCTGGACGACCCACCAGCCGAGCCCACGCGATCCGACCCCCGCCCACGCCGTCCCACGCCGTCCAGCGAAGACCGTTTGCGTTCCGTTGGTGACGTTCAAGGGAGAGTCCTACCGCATGCGCGGCCGCGAACTCGGACGCGTCCCCACCGACCCCAACGACACCGACCACCAGCACCGGGACCGTTTTCATCCGGCCAAACTGGGTCACTGTTCACGCGCCGCCGACATCCAGACCGTCCTGGACTTCATCCGGGTGCCCCGGATCGGCCCGGGCCGCCCGCGCACCCGGCCGGACAAGGTCCGCGCCGACAAGACATACGGCTCCCGAGCCAACCGCGCCTACCTGCGCCAACGCGGCATCCGCTGCACGATCCCGGAGAAGCTCGACCAGATCGCGAACCGCAAGAAGCGCGGCTCGCACGGTGGCCGACCACCGAAATTCGACAAGGAGGGCTACAAGGCGCGCCACGCAGTTGAGTGCGGGATCAATCGCCTCAAACGCCACCGTGCGGTGGCCACGAGATACGACAGCTCGCCGTCCGCTACGAGGCCACCGTGAGTATCTGCGGGGCAGGCGAGCGCGGGCTGGCTGGAACCGTCTGTGTCCGGGCGTCGATCAGCGGCTGGCCGGTGCCGGCCTCGTGACGGCGCGCGAGGGGAAGGCGGTGCCGCTGTTCGCGGGGGGCGGGCGGGTCCGCACAGCGGGTGTGCCCGGAGGGTGCAGGAGTAGGGCGTTGGATCTTTGCAGCCGTAAAGATCCAGCCGCGGCCCTCGAGGGAGAAGCTGGTCAACCGGCGACCGATGCGTACGGGTGGTGGTCTTTGGCGGGTAGTGGGTGGCGGCTGCCTGGGTTGCCGGAACGTGCCGCAGCACTGATTTCGATGATGGCGTCATCGGGAGGGGATGACGTTGTGCCCGGCACGGTCATGCCGATCAGGCCGAGGCCGATCGTGTAGTAGGCCCTTGCGATCCCCGCAGAGGCGAGCAGCTTCAGGCACCGGGGACACGGTCGCGCCAGCATCGGTGTGCCGGATGCGCCGACGCGGGCCACATAGATCTCTCGGCCGGAGGCGTCGGCGACGCGTCGAAGAGCCGCCTCCTCAGCATGAAAGGTGCTGTGGCGGAAGTCGATTGTGGGGGAGTTGCGCCGCTTGTTGGGAGCTGCGGCGAAGACACGCCCACGGGAGGCTACGACCGCGCCCACCCGGAATCGACACTCGGAGCGCAGAGCCTGGCGGATGGCCAGATCGATTCCCATCACGGCAAGGGGCCGCCGGTTCGGGAGTTCTGCTTGAGGCGAGCCACGAGGGGGCCCGTCTCAGCTGTTGAGTGCGATCACGAGGTAGCGGGGTTGGTCAGCTGGAGCGTTGGTCAGGCCAAGCGTGTCGATGCCGATGTCCTCGGCCACGACGGTGACCCGCCCGCGGTCCATGACCAGCTGCAGGAGGCGGGGCTCGATAGCGAGGTGCATGTGCACGCCCTCTCCGTCGCGGCGGAATTGCACACTCATCTTCTGATTCGTGACTTCGGACATGACCAACCTCCACCTCGGCGATTCGTTCGAACCAAGAGTGGGCGAGAGAAAACGGTCATGTCTGCCCGATCGGGCATCCGCGCGGGAGGGGAGGGTGGGACCGTCGGGGCAGGGGCTCCCCATGGGGAGGTCAATCTTTACAGCCGTAAAGATTGGCCTCCCGCTGTCTCGTGTCTCGGAGAGACTCAGCGCTTGTGCTGCTGGGCGTTCGAGATCTGTTCAGCCAGCTGTTTGGCCTTCGCCTTGCGCTGGACGTTCTCCGCGAGTGTGGGGAAGACCCCGCCAAGAGCGCTGGCGAGCCGAATCTCGAGCGGCGCGACATTGACCTCGGCGCGGTTGCGTTGGATGGCTTCGATCACGGCCGTCGCGACCTGCTGCGGAGCGACCGTACGGGTACCGGCTGGGGGAGTGGCGCCGGTGTCGGCGAACATGCCGGCGTCGCGGACGAAGCCGGGCTGGACCAGGGAGACGCCGATACCCGTGCCGTGGAGGTCCTGGCGCAGGCCGTGCGTAAAGCCTCGAAGTCCGTACTTGGTCGCGTTGTAGAGAGGTACGGAGGGAGAGGCTACTTTGCCGGAGATCGAGCCGATCATCACGACGTGCCCGCTTCCCCTGGAAAGCATGCCAGGGACCAGCAGCCGGGTCAGCATGATCGGTGCGCGCAGGTTGACGTCGAGGGCGCGGTCGATCTGTTCCGGCGTGTAGCCGAGAAGGTCCCCGCTGGAGGGCAGGGCGGCGTTGGCGATGAAGACGTCGACCGGGCCTGCGACCTCGGCCAGACCTTCCACTGCCGCTGCCGAGCTGAGGTCGGCGGCCAGGACCTGGGCGTCGAGTTGCTCCGCCAGTTCGGTGAGGGCTTCGATGCGGCGCCCGGTCAGGACCAGACGAACATGATGCCGGTGGAGCTCCCGCGCGATCGCGCGGCCGATCCCGCCGCTCGCTCCTGTCAACAGCACCGTTTTTCCGGTCAGATGCATCATCGTGCCTGCCTTTCATCGATTACTGTTCGTTCGAACGAACAGTAATCGATGAAAGGCAGGCACCGGCAGATGACAGTTCCGGGCTTGCGGAGCCTGCTCGCACAGCAGACCGCGCTCGCCGACGGAGACACCACCTCACGGGCCCTGGTGGAACAGTCGCTGTCCCGCATCGCCGCCAGCGACCAGGCGTTGAACGCCTTCAGGGTCGTGCGTGCGGAGGCGGCCCTCGCCGAGGCGGATGAAGCGGACCGCAGTCTGGCCTCAGGGGACCGCCGGCCCCTCCTCGGAGTGCCGATCGCGATCAAGGACGATACGGACCTGGCCGGTGAGCCGACCGCATTCGGTTGCAGCGGAGCCTTCCCCGCCAAGACCGAGGACGCCCACCTCGTGCGCCAGCTACGTCAGGCGGGCGCCGTCATCGTGGGGAAGACCAACACACCCGAACTCGGTCAGTGGCACATCACCGAGGGACCCGCCTTCGGCGCCACCCGCAATCCGTGGAATCTGCAGCACACCCCCGGCGGCTCCTCCGGCGGCTCCGCCGCCGCAGTCGCCGCCGGGCTCGTCCCCGCGGCCATGGGCTCCGACGGGGCCGGCTCGATTCGCATTCCGGCTGCCTGGACGCACCTGGTCGGCATCAAGCCCCAGCGTGGTCGCATCTCCACCTGGCCCGATGCAGAGTCCTTCTACGGTCTGACCGTACCCGGAACACTCGCCCGCACGGTCGCTGATGCGGCGCTGCTCCTCGACGCGGCCTCGGGCAACCACCCCCGCGACATGCACAAGCCCCCGCAAGCGACGCTGCTTCCCGCAGCGTTCCGTGAGCCCGGCAAGCTACGCATCGCCCTCTCCTTCGGACGTGCCTTCGCAGCGACCCGGACCACCCTTGACACCGTGGTCCGTTCCGCCGTTACCCACCTGGCGCACAGGCTGGTCGCGCTGGGCCACGACGTCGCCGAGGAAGGCCCCCGTTACGGGCTGATCGGCCTCACCCAAGCACCCCGCGCCATGGCAGGCATGCGCGACTGGGCCGACCGCCTGCCCGACCCCGCCCTCATCGACCCGCGTACCCGAGCCAACATCCAACTCGGCACCGTGCTGCGCGGCCCCGTACTGCACGCGGCACGAGCCGTCGAACCGATGCTGCGCCACCGGGTCGGAGAGATCTTCTCCCGCTACGACGTGATCCTCACCCCCGCGACCGCGACCCCGCCGCCGCGGATCGGTTCGACAGACGGCATGTCGCCCACGCGCATGCGCCGTGCGGCCATCACCACCTGCCCGTATGCCTGGCCGTGGAACGTCCTGGGCTGGCCTGCAATCGCGGTCCCGGCGGGCTTCACCGCACAAGGGCTCCCACTGGGGGCTCAGCTTCTCGGTCCGGCGTCCAGCGAAGCTCGGCTTATCTCGCTGGCCGCGCAACTGGAGGACAGCGAACGTTGGTTCGAGCAGTCCGTGCCCCGTTTTGAGGCCCGGCGACCACGCGTGGAATGACGACGGGAAGCTGACGGAACGCAGGGGGATCAGTATTCGGGCGGAAACTGCAGCGACGTGTGCAATGGTGCAAAGATGGGTTCCATGTCTACGGTGCCTTCAGTTCGGGATCGGATTGTCCAAGCCGTCCTGAGGATCATCGGTCAGGACGGCGCTGCCGCCGTCACGAACCGGCGCATCGCCAGCGAGGCCGGCGTCTCCCTAGGGTCGGTCACCTATCACTTCGCGACCCAGCACGAACTGCTCCAGGAGAGCCTGCGGCTGTTCGTCGAGACGGAGACGCGCCGATTCACCGACCTGGCGGCCCAGTTGCAGCAAGCCCCCATGACGGGTACCGAAGCGGCGGAGGCGGTCCGGTGCAACGCGGCGTGGTCGACTATCTTCGACAACGAGCACATCGCCCCGCTCGAGCTGTACATCCAGGCCAGCCGTGATCCACTGCTGCGCGACGCCGCGGCGGCGTGTTTCGCGGCCTATGACCAACTCGCCACCTCGATTCTGACCGCCCTTGGCGCGCCGGACCCGGAGCGCACGGCCGGTCCCGCCGTCGATCTAGTGATGGGCCTCCAGTTGCGCCGCCTGGCGACCGGGGCAGACGCGGATGATCTCGTCGAGGCCCTCCTCGCGCTCACGTGCGGTTCTGTACCGGCGGCGCTGCCTCTCCTCGCCCAGATGCGGCATGGGCAGGCGGCTGAATTCTCGGTCGCCGACGGCTCGTCGGCTGCGGCCTCGGCTTGACTTCCGCTCCGCGCGCTAGTGCGTGGGGTTCCTTCCACGGGCGTGTGACCGTCTCGGTGGGTTTCTCCTTCGCCGCGCTGCGCCGGTCCGTGTACCGGTCCTACCTGCGTTCCACTGGCCGGCACCGCCAGTTCGGCGGCCTTGGCGACGTTGACCGCCGCGTTGATGTCGCGGTCGAGGACGGCCCCGCGGGGGGAGAGCACGCCAGCCCCCACTTGTCGGGCAGGTGCCTCCGTCCGGGGGGAGAGCGGATGGGGTCTTCGCCCAACGCCGCTGCGTTTGGGCTTGCAGAGCAACAAGCCGTAGCTTCCGGCTTTGCGGCTCGTTGTTGTGGTATGGGCAGGTCACCGGAGCAACAGGCTTTACTGGCAGCGAAGTTCGAGGCGATCCTGCCGCATCTGGACGAGCGGCAGCGGCGTCTGCTGTTCGCGGCTGAGGCGCGGTCGCTGGGTCATGGCGGGATCAGGCTGGTCGCGCGGGCTGCGGGGGTGCGCGAGGCGACGGTGTCGGCGGGGGTGGACGAGCTCGAGTCCGGCCAGCCGCCGCTGGGGCGGGTGCGCCGGCCGGGCGGCGGCCGTAAGCGGGTGGCCGACCTGGACCCCGGCCTGCGGGAAGCGCTGCTGGCGCTGGTGGAACCGGATGAGCGCGGGGATCCGATGTCGCCGCTGCGGTGGACGACGAAGTCGACCCGGACCCTGGCGGCCGAATTGACCCGGCAGGGCCACCGGATCTCCGCCGACACGGTTGGGGACCTGCTGCGCGAGGAGGGCTTCAGCCTGCAGGGCAACGCCAAGACCGTCGAAGGCAATCGGCATCCGGACCGGGACGGGCAGTTCCGCTACATCAACGAGCGGGCCAAGGAGCACATCGCCGCCGGACAGCCGGTGGTCAGCGTCGACACCAAGAAGAAAGAGCTCGTCGGGAACTACAAGAACGCCGGACAGCAGTGGCTGCCGGCAGGCTCGCCGGTCGAGGTCTCCACCCACGACTTCCCCGACAAAGAGCTGGGCAAGGCGATCCCGTACGGCATCTACGACCTGGCCGCGAACACCGGCTGGGTCAGCGTCGGCACCGACCACGACACCGCCGCGTTCGCGGTCGAGTCGATCCGCCGCTGGTGGAAGGACCGCGGCAGCCTCGACTACCCGGCCGCGTCCCGGCTGCTGATCACCGCCGACGCCGGCGGCTCCAACAGCTACCGCACCCGCGCCTGGAAGACCGAACTCGCCGCCCTCGCCCTGGAAACCGGCCTGAAAGTGACTGTGTGTCACTTTCCTCCGGGGACTTCGAAATGGAACAAGGTCGAACACCGGCTGTTCTCCCACATCACGATGAACTGGCGCGGCAGGCCGCTCACCAGCCACGACGTGGTCCTCAACAGCATCGCCGCGACCACCACCCGCACCGGGCTGACTGTCCGCGCCGAACTCGACACCGGCACCTACCCCACCGGAGTGACCGTGGGCGACCGGCAGATGGACGCACTGCCGCTGGAGCGGCACACCTGGCACGGCGACTGGAACTACACGCTCCGGCCCGAACCCTACGACGCCGAGATCAACGACGCTCCCGACCCGTTCGACCAGCCCAGCCCCGACCTCGCCTGGCTGCGGCACCCGGTCTTCACCGGGCTCACCACGCCTGAGTGGGACACCCTGATCGCCCAGCTCCTGGCCCTGCACGACACCCAGCGCGAAAACCAGCTCGACAAGCGACGCGGCCACCGGCCCCGCATCACGGGCGACGGCACCACCGGACGCCGCCCCGTCCTCACCCTCGCCGACCGCCTCATCGCCGTCCTGCTCCACCAGCGCCACGGCCTCCCGCAGGTCGCCATCGCCCAGCTCTACGGCGTCACACCCTTCACCGTCAACCGACGCATCCGCGACGTCCGCCAACTCCTGCAAGCCGCCGGACACACCATCGAGCCCGCCGGCCCCCAACTCGCCGACCTGGCCGCCCTCCACAACCTCGCCGCCCGAGAAGAGATCACCATCGCACCAGAGATCAAGACAGCGAGTTAATCCTCTGCAAGCCCTTAGGGCTTGCAGGAAATCAACTCGCCGTCTTGATCTCTGATGGTGGTGTCATGCCGTGGCGGATGGCGAGGTCGGTGAGGTCGTTCAGGGTTGCCAGTCGGGTGTCGGTGGGTTCGATGGTGTGGCGTGCTTCGTCGAGGAGGCGCCGGGTCTGGCTGATGGCCCGGTTCAGGCTCTGGGGAACGACTCCGAAGAGCGGGGCGATCAACACCTGCGGGAGCCCGTGCCGCTCGTAGAGGAGGGTGGCCAGGAGCCGGTCGACGAGGGTGAGGCCGGGGCGTCGGCCGGTGTAGAGGCCGGTAGCGGGGACCTTCTGCCGGTCGCCGCCACGTCGTTGGTGGAGGTCTGCCTCCCGCTGGACTTCACGTGCCGCGCTCAAGGTGGCGACCAGGCGGCTCCACCGCGCCTGCGACATGCCGGTCAGGGCCGGGTGGACCATCCACGCACGGCCGGGCCCGGGAAAGTCCTGGGCCGGGATCGGTGGGACGCCGTCACGGCGGTGCTCCTCGGGGCGGAGGGTGTAGTTCCAGTCACCGTGCCAGGCATGCCGGTCCAGGGGCAGGGCGGCCATCTGCCCGTCGCTCACGCGGACGCCGGTCTCGTAAGCAGCCCGGTCGAGCTCGGCACGGACCCGTAAGCCAGTGCCGGTGGTCGTGGACGCGATGCTGTTCACGATGACGTCGTGACTGGTCAGCGGCCTGCCCCGCCAGTTCATCGTGATGTGGGAGAACGGGCGTTTCCCCGGGTTCGTGGACACCGGTTGTCATGCGGCAACGACCAGCGTAGTTGATCGTTGTTCGTAGGTGACCGGGCTGATCTGGCCGAGGCTGGAGTGCCGCCGCCGGGTGTTGTAGCGGGTCACCCACCGGAAGACGGCGAGTCGGGCTTCGCGGGCCCCGTTCCACCGTTTCCGTCCCTGGAGCGTCTCGCGTTTCATGGTCGCGTTGAAGCTCTCCGCGGCGGCGTTGTCCGCGCTGGTGCCCACTGCGCCGCGCGATCTGGTCACGCCGAGCTCCGCGCAGACGTGCGCGAAGTCCCTGGACCCGTACTGGGCCCCGTTGTCGCTGTGGAAAATCGCCCCGCGCAGTCCGGCTGCGCCGCGGGCGGCCGCGGCGGCCCGCAGGGCGTCGGTCACCAGGGACGTGCGCATGTGGTCGGCGATCGACCAGCCCGCCAGCCGTTTCGAGCACAGGTCCAACACCGTGGCCAGGTAAAGGAACTGGCCGCCACCGATGGGCAGGTAGGTTATGTCGCCCACGTACCTGGTGTTCGGCCTGGCCGCGGTGAAGTCACGGTCCAGCAGGTCCGGCACCGGTGTCGCCGACGGCTCGGGGATCGTGGTGCGGACCTTCTTGCGCAGGTGCAGCCCGACGATGCCGAACGTGCGCATCACGCGTTCCACGCGCTTGTGGTTAATCCGGTCCCCGGCATCCCGCAGCTCGGCGGTGACGCGCGGAACCCCGTAGGTCCCGTCCGAGTCGGTGTGGATCCGGGCGATCCGCTCGGCAAGCTCCGCGTCCGCCCTCGCCCGTTCCATGCGCGCGTCCGCGCCGGCCAGCCACCGGTAGAACCCGGACCGCGAGACCTGCATCATCCGGCACAGCCGCTTCACGCCGTAGGCGTCCCGGTGATCCTCGACGAACTGAAAGCGGCTGCTCACCAGCTGGTCTCCCGGGCGAAATACTTCGCGGCCCTGCGCAGGATCTCCCGCTCGAGCTCGAGCTCCTTCACCCGCGCCCGCAGCTGCCGGTTCTCCTTCTCCATCGCGCTCGCCTCACCGGCCCCCGGCCGGGCAGCCGCCTCCGCATCACGCACCCAGATCCGCAGCGTCTCGTGGTTGACGCCCACGTCCTGGGCCACCGACGCGTACGTACCGCCCGGCGTGGCGTGGTACAGCGCGACGGCATCGGCCCTGAACTCAGGGCTGTACTTCGACGTCCCCAACGGGAACTCCTGTTCTACGGATCCTCGCGATCCAATGATCAGGGTGTCCACGACCTGGGGGAAGCGCCCAACAGCCGGTGCTCGATCTTGTTCCACTTCGATGTCCCCGGCCAATGCCGTTGCTTGAGGCCATCAAGTAGTCCGTGACATCGGGGCCGCATGGTCGTTGGGCCTGGCATGCATCCGTGGGTGGGGTTGTCTGATCAGGTGCGTCTGGGGGTGGTGACCCGGTGGGTGACTCCGGAGCTGGTCGCCGAGGTGCTGGGTAGGTGCGGGGTGCGGGACAAGAAGCCTGGCGCGCTGCCGGCCGGGTTCATGGTCTACTACACGCTTGCGCTGGCGTTGTTTCAGCAGGACTCCTATGACGATGTAGCCGAGCAACTTGTCGGCAGCAATCCGCAGTTGAGCGCCAGCATCCCGAACAAGTCCTCCATCACCCGGGCTCGCAGGCGTCTGGGTCCGCTGGTGCTGGAGACCTTGTTCCGCGAGTTGGCCGGCCCGCTGGCCCCAGTCGACTTGGAGGGCTCGTTCTACCGTGGGATGCGTCTGGCCGCGGTGGACGGGTTCGTGCTGGACGCGCCGGACACGAGGGCGAACCGCGTCGCGTTCGGCGGTCCGACCAAGAACGGCCAGGCGGCGGGCTTCCCGCAGGTGCGGGTGGTGACGCTGACCGAGTGCGGCACGCACGCGCAGATCGACGCCGCGGTGGGCGGCTTCAACGGCGGTGAGCCCGAGTTGGCGCTCACCGCGGCCGGCTCGGCGGCCGGGATACTGGTCATCATGGACCGCGGCTTTCCCGGGGTAGCGCTGTGGAAGGCCTACACCGGAGCCGGGGCGCACCTGCTGATCCGGGCCCGTTCGTGCGTCGCGGCCCGTCCGGTCGAGCGTCTGCCGGATGGCACGTACCCGGCGCGGATGAACCTCGGCGGGCAGAAGGGCGCGCATCCCGGCGGGGTGCTGGTGCGCGTCATCGAGTACCGCGTGGACGGCGGCGAGGTGGTCAGGCTGCTGACCGACCTGCTGGACCCGGAGGCGTATCCGGCCGCGGAGCTGGCCCTGCTGTATCACGCCAGGTGGGAGGCGGAGTCGGCATTCCGGCAGATCAAGACCTTCCAGCGTGGTCCGGCCGAGGTCCTGCGTTCGGGGGACCCGGATCTGGTGCGGCAGGAAGTGTGGGCGCACTTGGTCGTGCACCACTGCCTCACGCGGATCATCATGTCGCTGGCCGGCGACAACGGCATCGATCCGGACCGGGTCTCGTTCGTGCGAGTCCTCAAGCACGCGCGGCGCAGCGTGGTCCGCCAGTGCGCGGACACACCCAAGAAGATCAAGACCTTCCTGGCCGCCTTGGCGGCGAAGGCGCGCCGGAAGCTCGACAACGGCGCCAGGAGACTGCGCGAGGCGGACCGACACCTCAAACGGCCGGACTCCAAGTACTCCTCCAAGCTCTCCTACCGGATCAAAACCCGCGACCGGCAGCCGACCAGGCGCGTCGGACCCAAGGTCATCACGCTTCACCCGAGATAGTTCACTGGCTCAAGCAACGGCATTGAGTCCCCGGCGGCATGTGGCACACGGTGATCTCCAGTCCGGTCTCCAGGGCCAGCGCGGCCAGCTCGAACTTCCAGGTGCGGCTGCGGTAGCCGTTGGAGCCGCCGGCGTCCGCGGTGATCAACAGCCGTCCGGCGGTGGGGTAGGAGTCCCGTCCGCAACCGTTCCACCAGCGGCGGATCGACTCCACCGCGAACGCGGCGGTGTCGTGGTCGGTCCCGACGCTGACCCACCCGGCATCGGCGGCCAGGTCCTAGATTCCGTACGGGACGGCCTTGCCCAGGTCGGTGTCGGGGAAGTCGTGGGTGTGCACCGCGGTCGGCTCGCCGGCGGGGCGCCATTCGCGGCCTGCGTTCTTATAGTTGACCAGCTCCTTCTTCTTGGTGTCGACGCTGACCACCGGATCCCCGGCCGCCTGGTACCCCTTGGCCTGCTCGTTGACATACCGGAACTGGGCATCGCGGTCCGGGTGCTGCCTGCCCTCGACGGTCTTGGCATTGCCCTGGAGGCTGAACCCCTCCTCACGCATCAGGCTCGCCACGGTGTCCGCCGAGACCCGGTGGCCCAGCCTGGTCAGTTCCGCGGCCAGGCGCCGGGTCGACTTCGTGGTCCACCCCAGCGGCGACATCGGGTCCCGCGCTCGTCCGGCTCCACCAGGCCCAGCAGGGCCGGCCTCAGGCCGGGATCCAGGTCCGCCATCCGCTTACGGCCGCCGCCCGGCCGCCGCACCCGTCCCAGCGGTGGGTCGCCGGACTCGAGCTCGTCGACCCCCGCCGACACCGTCGCCTCGCGCACGCCCGCGGCCCGCGCGACCAGTCGGATCCCACCATGGCCGAGGGACCTGGCCTCAGCTGCGAGCAGCAAGCGCCGCTGCCGCTCGTCCAGATGCGGCAGGATCGCCTCGAACTTCGCTGCCAGTAACGCCTGTTGCTCGGGTGACCTGCTCGTACCACATTCAACGAGCCGAGACACCGGAAGCTACGGGTTGTTGTCCTGCAAGCCCTTAACGGATTTCCGCTGGTGGCAAGGCGCGGATAGCGTGTAGCCAGCGCCCTTCTCCCGCCGATTGACGCCCCACAGCTCGTCGTCGCCGATCGAGTAGCAGCCGTGGAAGTAGCGGACCTTGTGGGTGCGGTGGTAAGTCCCGGGGTGCCGCTCGGGATGACCGGGGCCCGGACGGAAACGTCCGCCTGGTCGTGGCCACCAGGTCTCGGTGTGCCCGTCGCGGAAGGTCCGCTCGACCGGGGTCCAGTCCCCTGGATCCTCCGCGTCGGTCCAGGTCAGGGCGCGGGCGGCGTCGACGGGGGTGTAGGCGTCCTTGCCGTAGGCCCAGGCGCCGTGGCTCGGCTTCAGCGCCAGGACGAACGGCAGCCTGGCCACGGTGAGGTCTCGGCGGAAGCCGTCCTGGTCGCCGTACGCGCAGTCGGCGGCCACGGCCCGGAAGGTCACTCCGGCGGTCCTGGCGGTGCGGGCCAGTTCCGCGGCGATCTTCAGCTTCGTGCGGAAGCCGGGGTCGCTCTTGCCCTTGGGGAAGTGGTGGGCGGGGCTGTAGGGCACGGCGTGCAGCGGGTAGTAGAGGTTCTCGTCGGCCCAGCACGTGGTCACGGTGACGATGCCGTTGTCGGTCTTGCCCAGCCGGCCCAGCCACTGTCGGCCGACGTGCGCGGTTTTCTTCCCGTCCTTGCGGTCGCCCGAGTCGTCGATCACCAGCACCCCGTCCGGGTGCGGCCTGGTCGCGGGGTCGCCGAGCAGCAGTGCCACCCGGCGGGCATTGATCTTTTCGTGGTCCCAGGTCGACTCGGACAGGAAGAACTGGAGCCGCTGCACCGCCGCGTGCTGGGCGCCGACGACGGGTTCGGTGCCGACCAGGCAGGTCAGCGTCTTGTTGCGGTCCCGCGGCAGCAGCAGCCCCGCAAGATACTCGCGGAACCCGCGCCGCTGTGCCAACGTGGAGAAGAGGTCATCGAAGCGAGCGGCGTAGGCTTCCAGCGGGCCCGGGGCAGGCGGACACGGCACACGACGGGTCATCACAGCTCCCCCGGCAGCGAAGCGAGGTTCCTCTGCTATCGGCCTACTACGGCCCTGACCCGCCGTCAACAAACCACCGCTAGCGAGAAGCCCCTGGCCCAGCCGGGGGAGGAGTCACAGCCGGTACGTGCCCGCCGGACCGGCATGTCCTGCCCGCTCGGTGACGCTGTCCGCGGCGGAGCGGGCACATGGCGCTGCCCGAAGCGGCAGTTCCGGCGGCAGACCGTTCCGTGGCCGGAGGGCTGGCCCTAACGTGGCCAGCCAGTCCGCCTCGCGGCTGGAAGGCCGGCACGTCCATCGATGCCACCAGGCCTTGCGTGGCGTGGCTTGTCGCCGGTCTGGAGGAGTTCGTTGCGCAAAGACACCGCCATATCGGCACGGCCGTCGGCCCGTAGCGTCGCGCGGGGCGCTGCCGGGGTTGGCGCGGTTGCAGTTCTCCTCGGGATCGCTGGGCTGGCGCCCGCCGCGGCCGCAGTGCTGCAGGACGTCACTCCGCAGGCGTCCGCCTCGGTGTGTCCGACACCGACCGACACCGGTTCAGCCTCCCCGACCCCGAGCCCCTCCGCCTCCTCGACGCCTGCCTCGGGCTGTGTCACCGCCACGCCGTCCCAGCCTGTGCCCACCTCAGCCGCTCCCGTACCGTCGACGGCCTCACCCGCACCTTCGGCCAGTTCGGTGCCCTCCACCGCCCCACCTGCGTCACCGCCCGTCTCGACGCAGCCCGCGCCGGCACCGTCCGCCACGCGGACCACGCCCGCCCCTCCGCCGCCGGTGTCGCGGCCGCCCTCGTCCCCGCCAGCTGCCGCTCCGCCTGCGGCGCAACCGCCTGCGCCGCAACCACCGGCGGCACAACCGCCGGCGGCACAACCGCCGCGAGCGGCGTCCGCCCCGGGCAGCACGCCGCCGCCGACGGGAATCACGGCGGCGCTGCCGACCACCACGGCCGGGCCGATCGGCGGCAGTTCGTCACCCAATGCCCCGTACAGCTCCGCCACCGCGAACCTCCAGCCGATCACCCGCGACGAGACGCTGAAGCGGGCCCAGCAGTGGGTCGACGAGTCGGTCCCGTACAGTCAGACTGACTGGTGGACCGACGCACTCGGGACTTATCGGCAGGACTGCTCGGGATATGTCTCGATGGCCTGGCATCTGGATCAGAGCGTCGACTTCTGGACCGGGAACCTGGGCACGGTCTCGCACCAAATCACCCAGGCCGATCTGATGCCCGGAGACATCCTGCTGTCCTCCTCGCACACAGTGCTCTTCGCGGGCTGGAGCGACACCGGGCACACCAAATTCGACATGTACGAGGAGTCGCACCCAGGTGTCCCTGCGCACATCGTGACCGACGCCGACTACGCCTCCTACGCCAGCGGTGGCTTCACACCGATGCGTTACAACCTCATCCAGGACGGCGGAGCGGGCTCCTCGTCCAGTGGCGCGCTTGGTGGCACGACTGGTGCCGTCACCCAGGGAACGAACATCGGGCGCGGGGCGGGCCCGCAGACGGCTGGTCCGCCGGTCAACCCCTCCGGTACCAGCTTCTACTCGCCGCTGCTGGAGCTTGGCGCGGTGCCTGCCCACCTGCCCGCGCCCCCGCCGATTGCCTACACCGACGGCGGCGGCACCATCCTGGGATCGCAACCCTCGACCGGCGGGACGCCGCACGGCAGTGCCGGGGCGGGAGCAGCTCAAGGGGCCTCACCGGCGACCGCGCCGATCGGGGACGTCGCGAGCCAGAACCGGTCGGTGCGGCGTTCCGATCCCGTGGTGGCAGGCAGTGCCGTAGCCCTGCTGCTTGGTTGCCGCCGGGCGCTGGGCGCTCCTGGTCGGCAGGAGCAGCCGCCCCGGAAGGTGGTCGCCGCGGCTCCGCCCAGCCCGCGCTCCTGAGCGCTCCGGGTTCGCACTGCCCGATCGTCTGCCCCTGGACGCGTACTCCTTGTGTGACCCCACTCCTACGGTGCACCCGACGGATGTCTTCGACCTACGCTCGGTGGGCCCCATGGTGACCGGTTGCACGGATAACAACAAGACCAGCCAGGTGGAGGTACGCCCGCCGGCGAGCCGCGTGACCGCGGCTGAGGCGGGCTGTCCCCCCGCTGTGCACGCGGTCCTGCACTCGGACCGTCCCTGCGGCTGGGATCTGGCACAAGTGCCGATGTGGGCGGCCGGCGACTTCTTCCGGATCCTGCGAGAGACCCTCGCCCCTGGAGAGGAGCTATTGCAGATCGCGGCCTATCCGCCGGACGAGTCTGACGCAGTCGCTCCGACCTACCGCTTCGATGTGAGCTACCAGTGGTGGCACAGTCCCGGCGACGGCCCCTACGTGGACAACTTCAGCATCATCGTCCACCGCTCACGCTGTTGCCAGCACACGGTGAGTTCATCCTTGTCCTAGCCTGGTTGTTTTGATTCGTGTCGATTGAGCTGGGGGATTGGCGTGCTGGGGGCGTGGGCTCCGCAACATCAACGGCACCTGGGCCAGCTTCCCCCATCGACCAACTCGCTTCTGCGTGCCTGGTCCTGGACATCGACGCCACTCGGTGGCCGGCTGACACGTCGTCGACCGGATCCGAGCACAGTGCCCTTTCCAGGAAGCCGATGGCTGCCCGTTCTGCTGCGCTACCGGTCTGCTCCGGCCTTGTCATTGTGCGGATCATGAGCCTCGTCGGTGTCGGTTCGAGGCGGGCGGGGGTGATGGCGGTGGTTCAGGCGGAGGGATGCTTCGCTCCTCCTCGCTGCCGCACGACTGCTTCGTCGATGCCTGTCCCGCGTTGGGCGGCTACGCGTCGTTTCCACGTGGGGACAGCGCCGCACACCACCCGCTGACCCCGCCGCCTCACTCCGAGGGATGCTCGCGATGGCTCGACCCCCACAACTGCCCGGAGTACTCGCCGACCTGGCTCCGGTGCTCGACCACTGGGGCTACCTGGCGGTCGCGCTCCTGGTCTTCGTCGAGGATGTCGGCGTCCCGGTGCCCGGCGAGACGGTGATGTTGGCCGCCGCCGTCTATGCCGGAGCGGGTCGCCTCAACCTCGCCGCAGTCGCCGTACTTGCTTTTGTTGCTGCGGTCGTCGGAGACAATCTCGGCTACGCCGTTGGAAGGTTCGGCGGCCACCGCCTGATCGCCCGTTGGGGCCGATATGTGCTGCTGACCCCGCCTCGGGTGGCCAAGGTGGAGGGGTTCTTCGCACGTCATGGTGGCAAGGTCGTCGCCGTCGCCCGGTTCATCGAGGGCCTACGACAGGCCAACGGAATCATCGCCGGACTGACCGGGATGCCCTGGGCGCGCTTCCTCGCCTTCAACACGCTCGGCGCCGCGCTCTGGGTCGGTGTCTGGGTCACGGTGGGTGACCTGGCAGGGCGGCACATCGGCACGCTTTATCCCGAGATCACCCGCTACGAGCTCTCTTTCCTGGCCGTTGCCGCGATCCTCGTCGCTGCGGTGGTCGTCCACCGTTTGCGCCACAGGCGCAAGCACCCACTGGAGAGGTCTGAAGGCAGCGCCACCTCGCCCCGCGACCCGCAATCCTGACTGGCACCGCCCGAGGCCCGATGCCGCACGGGGACAAGCAGTGCCGGACCCACCGCCGTCACACCAGCCGGGAAGAAGACCTTCGACAAGCGGCCTGCCCAACAGCGAACCCAGGCTCCGCCAGGTCTTCGGCAAGCTCCAGGCCAAGCACGGCACCGTGCTCGTCGTGGTCGACCAGCCCGCCTCCATCGGCGCCCTCCCGCTCGCAGTAGCCCGCGACATGGGCTGCCCGGTCGCCCACCTGCCCGGACTGACGATGCGACGCATCGCCGACCTCTACCCGGGCGAAGCCAAGACCCAATGCCGGGAAGTTTGAGGTCGGGGCTGGTTGTCAAGCTGTTCGGCGAAGCCCGTGTGACGGGACGGGGCTCCGCGTAGGACGGGAGTCGACCAAGACACCGTCTGCAGGGGAGCCCCGATGGTTCAGTCTGGCATGCCTGTGCGTGCCCGTGGTGGTGGATGTGCTTTTGGCGCGGGGCACTTGGGTGAGTTGACGCAGGTCATCACCCCTGCTCTCGTCGACGCCGTGCTGGAGGGGTCCGGCCGGGTGCAGTCCCGGGTGAGGAAACTGCCTTCGCGCGTGGTCGTGTACTTCGTACTGGCGATGGCTCTGTTCACGGGCTATGGGTATCGCGGTGTGTGGGCCTGCCTGGTGGCCGGACCCGGTGTTCCGGATCTCGCTCCGTCGGCGGCTGCCCTGCGGCAGGCGCGTCGCCGCGTCGGGTCCGCGCCGCTGGTGGCCCTGTTCGACGAGGTCAAGGGCACGGTGGCATCCGAACACGCTCGAGGATCGTGGTGGCGCGGGTTGCGGACCGTGGCCTGGGACGGCACCGGACTGCAGGTCCCCGACAGCCCGGAGAACCGTGCGGAATGCGGAAGCGGCCGCGGGCAGTACGGCCTGGGCGGCTTCCCGCTGTTCCGGTTGACCGCCCTGGTCGAGTGCGGGACCCGTGCCCTGATCGACGTGGTCGCCGGCCCGTGGACGCAATCGGAGAAGGACCAGTGCATGGTGCTGTGCCGCGCGCTGCGGCCGGGGATGCTGCTGCTGGCCGACCGCGGCAGCAAGGGTGTTCCGCTCGTCTGCGCGGCCGCCGCGACCGGTGCCCATCTGCTGTGGAGGACAAGCGTCGACCGGCTGCCGCCCGTGTTGCACCAGCTGCCGGACGGCACCTACCTGTCCATGGCCACCAGCCAGAACGAGCGTGCGCGTCTGGCGCGTTGGACACGTCACCGCCGCGGTGTCCCGCCGCAGGCCCAGGGCCTGGCACTGAGGGTGATCGAGGCGACCGTCACCGTCCGTGCCGATGACGGGCGCATCCGCAGCTCCGAGATCCGCCTGGTCACCACGTTGCTCGACCACCGCACGTACCCGGCGGCCGAGCTCGTCGAGCTCTACCACGAGCGTTGGCAGGCGGAGACCGCGTTCTTGGGCTTGAAGGTCACACTCAAGGGCAGCGACCGCGTCCTGCGCTCGCAGAGCCTGGACGGAGTACGGCAGGAACTGTTCGGCCTGCTTGTCGTCTACCAGGCCGCCCGGCAGATCGCCGGCCGTGCCGGGCAGAGCAACGATGTCGACCCCGACCGTATCTCCCTGACCGTCACTTTGCGCACGGCACGGCTCACCGTGGTCAACGCCTCCGGAACCACCGTGCCCGGTCCTGGCTCACCGAGCATGCCGCGGATCACCCAGGCCGTCCTGGACCCCCGCGAACTCGCTCCCGAGCACCGTCGGCTCCGTATCCTGCCCCGCCGGGTCAAGCGGCCGATCTCGACCTTCGCCTACAACGCCACCCGCAAGGACGATCCCATGCACCAGGTCACGATCAAGATCGTCATCGAGCTGCCAGTGAACCTGCCCCGACGACCTGCCTAATCTTCCCGGCATTGAGCCAAGACCGACGCCCGCGACGCGTTCGTCATCGCGGACGCGGCCCGCGTCATGCCGCACACACTGCGCTCGGTCGACCTCGAAAACGAGACCATCGCCGAACTGGAGATGATCGTCGGCTTCGACGACGACCTGGCCGGCGTGGCCACCCGCATCAGCAACCGCCTGCGCGGCCTCCTCACCCAGATCCACCCGCACTTGGAACGCGTCCTGGGCCCGCGCATCCAGCATCCCGCCGTCCTGCAGCTGCTGGAGCGGTTCGGCTCCCCGGCCCAGATCCGCAAGGCCGGACGCAGTCGCCTGGTCGGCTTACTACGGCCGAAGGCCCCACGGATGGCCGAGCGGCTGGTCGAGGACATCTTCACCGCCCTGGACGAGCAGACCGTCGTCGTCCCGGGCACGGCCGCGGCCGCGCTCATCGTCCCGAGCCTGGCCGGCTCGCTCACCGCTGTCCTGGACCGGCGCAAGGTCGTTGCCACCCGGATCGAGGAACTCCTGGACAGCGACCCTCTTTCGCAGGTTCTGACGTCCATGCCCGGGATCGGCGTCAGGACCGGAGCCAGAATACTCATCGATGTCGGCAACGGCAGCAGCTTCCCGACCGCAGCCCATCTCGCCGCCTACGCCGGCCTCGCCCCGGCGACCCGCAGCTCCGGATCCTCGATCCGAGGCGAACAACCCTCCCGCCGCGGCAACAAGGACCCTGTTGCCCATTCGGTGAAGGGGCTGGTTGTGGCTTGATGGTCGGGGCAGGCTTGGCGTGTGGCCGGTTCCTTTCCTGTCCCCGGCCGCAGGGGTGGGTGCGTTCGTGTCGATGGAGCCTCAGCCGTGGCCGGAGCCGGCGCCCGAGGTGGCGCGGGCGGTTCGGGCGAAGAACTACGGGCGGCGGGTGCCCTTGCCGGTGGCCGTCCGTGACCGGTTCGGGGAGCTGTTCCCCGACGCCGAGTTCGCCGAGGCGTTCGGACCGACCGGGCCGGCAGGCTGGTCACCGGGCAGGTTGGCGTTGATCACGGTGTTCCAGATGGCGGAGAACTTGACCGATCGACAGGCCGCGGAGGCGGTGCGGGACAAACTGTCGTGGATGTACGCGCTGGGTCTGGGGCTGGAGGACACCGGTTTCGACTTCTCCGTGCTTTCCCAGTTCCGCACCCGTGTGGTCGAGCACGGTCTGGAGGAGAAGGCCCTGGACCTGCTGCTGGAGCGACTGAAGGGCCTGGGAATGCTCCCGGCCGGGGGCAAGCAGCGCACCGACTCCACGCACGTGGTCTCCGCGGTGCGGGACCTGAACCGGCTCGAGCTGGCCGGGGAGAGCGTGCGGGCCGCCGTCGAGGCGCTCACGGTGGCGGCGCCGCACTGGGTCGCCACCGTGCTCGACGTGACCGGCTGGTCCCACCGCTATGACACCCGGATCGACACCTGGCGCATGCCCTCCTCGACCACCAAGCGTGACCAGCTCGCGCTCACCTACGCCCGCGACGGCTTCGCCCTGCTCGAGGCCGTGCATGACGCGCGTTCCCCGCACTGGCTGCGCGAACTGCCCGCGGTGCAGACCCTGCGCACGGTGCTGCTGCAGAACTACACGCGCGCCACGGACGCCCGGGGACGGGAACAGGTCAAGCGGCGGGAGAAGCAGGACGACGGAGGTGACGGGCTACCACCCGGCCACCTACGCCTGGCTTCCCCCTACGACCTGGACACCCGCTGGTCGGCCAAGCGGGACATGTTCTGGAACGGGTTCAAGCTGCTCGTTTCCGAGACATGCACGGCCGTGGCCGAGGACGAGCGCACCGCCCCGAACCTGATCACCGACGTGGCCACCACCGCGTCCACCGTCCCGGACGTCAAGGCGCTGGAGCCGATCCACCGGCGCCAGCACCGGCGCGGCCTGCTGCCCGGTGAGCACTACCTCGACTCCGGCTACGCCAGCGCGGACGCCATCGTCACCGCCCGCGAGCGCGGCGTCGCACTGATCACCCCGGTCCTGCTCGACCAGTCCCGCCAGGCCCGCGAACAGCTCGGCTTCGACGCCGCGAACTTCACCATCGACTTCAAATACAAGAAGGCCGACGTCCTGTTCGCCATGCTTCGCGACGGCACCTTCTACGAACCGTCACGCTGACCGCGGCTGCAGCCCAGAGGGCTTAGGCCATGCTCAGCAGGTGGTCGGTGGGTCCGTAGTCGATCTTCCAGTCGACATAGGCACCTACAGCTCCGTCCCGTCGGCACCGCAGGCCAACGGTCACCCAGCGGACCGATCCGTCATCGGCGAGCGAGAACGCAACAGCTGCCTCGAACTCCTCGCCCCCACACGGGCAGGCGGCCGCGCCAGGGTCCACGTCCTCCCAGAACTCCTCGCTGTCCGCGACGAACGCACGACTGCCACAGCCAGAGCATTCCCGCTCAGCTCCGCCCTCGACGTCATCAACGAGCACGAAGAACAGGCGCCCGCCACACACGCCACACACGGAAGGAGCGATCCTCACCGGGCGGTCATCGACAGCGTCTCGGAGAAACCCCGCGAGCTCTGCAGAGACGCCGTCGCCGACCTGATCATCAACATGCGCAGGCACATCGTTCCAGACGACCCGAACCAGCACCCGTCCAGCTTGACCAAACACATAGGGGCACCCCCGCACCACCGAACCCCGGCGACATGCTCAGACCTAAGCGGCCGTAACGAGGCCAGCGGACCGAGTTCTACGGCGCCGGGGCTCGTCCTGGCCGTGAGACGACGTCAGTCTTGTGGTGATTTCTGTCGTCTGAGGCTTGTCCTGGTGCGCGGGTGGTGCTCCGCCTCCTTGCTGGTGCTTGTCGTCATGTGACGCGTTTCGGGTACGGCGGGTGCTGGGCTGGGGCAGCTGGCGAGGGCGGTCTGCAGGGCGGTCAGGGTGAGGGGTTTGGTGAGGTAGTCGTCCATGCCGGCGGCGGTGCAGGCGTCGTGGTCTTCGCGGGTGGCGCTGGCGGTGAGCGCGATGATGCGGGGGCGTTGGTCCTCGGGCCACTGGTCGTGGATGGCGCGGGAAGCCTCCAGGCCGTTCATGACGGGCATGTGGACGTCCATGAGGACCACGTCGTAGGGCTTGGCGCGCAGCGCGTCGAGTGCCTGGGCGCCGTCGTCGGCCACGTCGGCCTGGTAGCCGATCTTTTCGAGCATGCGCAGGGCGAGTTGCTGGTTGACGTGGTTGTCCTCGGCCAGCAGGATCCGTAGCGGCGTCGGGTACGGGACCGGCGACGAGGGGGCTGCGGGGGCGGGCCGGCCGTCTTGGGCCGGAGCCTGCGGCAGCACGGCCCGGGCCAGGCTTGCGTGGAGTTGGGCGGCCTTGACCGGTTTGGACAGGTAGGCGCTGAACAGCGGCGGATCCTCGGGGCCGGTGTCCGGTCCGCTGAGGGAGGACAACAGGATCATCGGCAGATGGGGGCGGTGGCGGCGGATCCGTTGGGCGAGGGTGACACCGTCCATGCCGGGCATCCGCAGGTCCAGGACCGCCACGTCGAACCGGAGGCCGTCGCGGATCCAGGCGAGTGCTTCCTTCGGTGATCCGGTGACGCGGGCGTCCATGCCGAGGGTGTGGGCCTGGCGTGTGAGGATCTGGCGGTTGGTGGAGTTGTCATCCACTGCGAGCAGGCGCCTGCCGTGCAATGTCGTGGGCGGTGCGGTGCGCGGGTGTCGCTGGGACAGGGGAACCTGGTGGGTGGGCATGGTGAAGTGGAAGGTGGATCCCCGGCCGGTGTGGGATTCCGCCCAGATGGTGCCGCCCATGAGGTCGACCAGGCGGTGGCTGATGGCCAGTCCCAGGCCGGTGCCGCCAAAGCGGCGGGTGGTGGAGGAGTCGGCCTGCTCGAACGGCTGGAAGAGCTGGGTGAGCCCTTCAGGTGGGATGCCGACGCCAGTGTCGCGGACGGCGAAGTGCACGGTGAACTCGCCCGCGCTGTCCGGCGGCGGGCCCGGCTCCGGGAGCGGTGCGGTCTTGTCGCGGGCCGTGTCGCCCTCCTTATGGCCGCCGGCGCCGCTGTGGGGTGCGTGCGGATTTCCGGCGGGCAGGCGGGTGGCGGTGAGCACGACCTCGCCGGTTTCGGTGAACTTGACCGCGTTCCCGAGCAGGTTGATCAGGATCTGGCGCAGGCGCAGCCCGTCGCCGATCACTTCGTCGGGCAGCTCGGGGTCGATCACGCAGGCCAGGTCCAGGTCCTGCTTCTCCCGGGCCTTGAGGGCGATGAGGTCGAACGCGGACTCCATGCAGTCGCGCAGGTCGACCGGCGTCTGTTCGAGTTCGAACTTGCCAGTTTCGAACTTGGAGTAGTCGAGGATGTCGTTGAGGATCGCGAGCAGGCCGTCGGCGCTGTTGTGGACGATCTCGGCGAAGCCGCGTTGTTCTGCGGTCAACGGGGTGTCGAGCAGAAGTTCGGTCATGCCCATGACGGCGTTCATCGGGGTGCGGATCTCGTGGCTCATCGTGGCCAGGAACGCGCCCTTGGCCCGGCTGGCGGCTTCCAGCGCGTCGGCGGTGATCTCCCGTTCCCGAACCCGGCCGAGCTGGGTCAGCAGGTCTGTGATCAAGGCGGTGGCCGTCCGGGGCGGGGGTTGCGGGTCGGCGGTGAAGAACTCGACCACGGCCACGCTCTCCCGGCCCACCAGGACGGGGAAGGCAAGCGTGTAGGTGATCCCGGCCCGTGCGAACAGTGCGCCGTGCGGATCTGTCCGCGTGTCCGGCGATTGGGGGCCTTGCGGGTCACCGGTGGTGCGCGCGCGCTGCGCCAGAGGGGAGAGTGTCGCATCCGGCGCCCCCTGTGCGAGCCCGCGCACGAGGGGGGAGCACTGTTCGCCGGTGTGCCATGCCACCGTGGCGGTGCGGCTCTGCCGTTCATCGGCGGCCGGGAGAGTGGTGGCGCGGGCGGCGGGCCAGCCCATGTGGGCGCAGATCAGGGGTAGCGCGGCGGTCAGCGCTTCGTCCCAGGTGCCGGCTTTGTTCGCGGCCGCGGCCACGCCTCGTAGCAGGTTGAGGGTGAGGGTGCGGGTGCGCAGTTCCTGTGTCCGTTCCTGCACCTCCTCCTCGACCAGGGCGTAGCTTCGTTGCAGGCGGTCGGCCATGGCGTTGAAGGTACGGGCCAAGGTCGCGATTTCGTCGTGGCTGGTCACACGGGCCCGCTGGTCGAGGCTGCCTTCTGCCAGGGCGCTGGCGGCCTCGGCGACGCCGGACAGGTTCCGGGCAATGCGGCGGGATATCAACGTGGTCGTGGCGATGATCAGCAGCAGTGCCGCTCCCATGGCCGCCAGCAAGATCGTGTCCCGGGTCTCCGCGTGGTCGATCCGGGTGTGCAACATGCGCTCCTCCTGGTCGATCGTGGAGGACCACAGCCGCGCGTCGGCCTGCAGGGCGGCGGCCGTCAGCGTCTGCGCGGTATCCCGTGGCAGAGGCGGGCCGGTGCCTGAGCTCTGCCGGCTTGCCGCGGAGACGAGGGCGTCCACGGCGCTGCCGGACTGGTCCAGCAGCGGTGCCAGGGTGGGCTGCAGGGCGCTGTTGTTGTTGTAGGCGGGGGTCTCGTCGAAGGCGCGGCCGAGGGAGCTTTGCAGTTGGTCCAGTTGCTGAGTGAGCTGGCCGCTCACCTGGGAGATGCCGCTGTCGCCCGCAGCGCTGCGGGGGGCCGTGCCGAGCAGGTCGCCCACCTGGGCGACCTGGTTCACCAACGTGGACTGCTGGGTCAGCATGGCCGTGCCGGTGTAGTAGGTGTCAAGCTGCGGGTCCAGGTTGAACCTGGCGGTGTCGCCCAGGTAGGAGTAGAGCGCCAGCAGGTTGGTGATCAGCTGCGGTGTGAAGCCCGCGCTCATGGCGTCCGCTGGGGGGATTGATTTGACCCCCTGCCATTCGGAGGCCAGGGAGGCAGGCGCCAGCTGATCTTGGCCGGCGATCTGCACGGCGGAGTTCAGCTGCCGCTGAAGGGTCGGATCGGTCCGGCTGGCTTGTGCGAGATCGCGGTCCACTGCCGCTTCAGCGGCGGTGATCTGGGCGGCCGGCACCGGGATGCCGTGCTCGGCCTCGACCGAGAGGGAACGGAACCGGAGCAGGTCGAACGTGAGAGCACTGAGCTGGCGGACGAACTGGGCGCCGTGCAGCTCGCCGTAGGCAGAGTTGACGGTGCCGGTCAGCTGCCCGCTGATGTACACCCCGGCCAGGACCAGTGGCACCAGGAACACCAAGGCGATCGCGGCCAGCTTGTGCCCGATCCGCAGCCGAAGCCGCCGCACCGGATTCCCGCGCGGTGAAGGGGGGTGGCCCGCTGGAACGGGAGGGTCTGGAGCACGGTGATTCATCAGGACGTCCTCGGCATCGGCCGCAAGCCGGCAACGCCTGCCGCCAGATCCAGTCTGCACCGCATGTCCGAGCCTGCGCCTGCCAGCCCCAACGCCACGCGGGCTTGCGCACTCAGGGCCTGGGGACGCCGCCGGGGCCGGGTGGGACGGCAGGCCCGGTGTAGGGAACCACTGGTCCCGAACCGTCGTCGGTGGTCACGGGCCGGCGTTGCAGAACGTAGGCGCCGTCGCGGATCGTGGCGATCTGCGTCCCGGTGTAGCCGCCGTGCGAGGTGGGGCTGTAGTCGAAGGGAGTGAGCCCGAACCCTGGGGAGAATCCTCCCTGCGCAACCGCGGTCAACAGGGACGGGCGGGTCAGGTTCCTGCCCGCTCGCTGAAGCGCCTGCACGAAGGTGTAGGCGGCGGCCACCCCGTACTCGGTCCACGCGTCCAGTGGCTGACCTGACAGGTACTGGTCGCGGACCTCCTTCAGCAAAGCGACCCAGCCGCTGGCTGCCTGGGACACCGGAACCAGCCAGGTGTCGGTGACGACGCCGTCGAAGACCCCCGCGTCTGCCCCGCCACCGCCTGGCTGCGAGGGCAGCAGCCGTGCCAGCGTCACTGGATCCCCACCGGCGAAGGACACCACCAGCTTGGCGGTGTTGCCCGTTCTTCGCTGGGCCAGACGCAGCAGGGCCGTGTAGGCCGGCACCGAGAAGCTGATGATCACATCCGCCCGGGACCGGTTGATGGCGAGCATCTGAGCGCTGACGTCGTTGTAACCGGCCTTGTAGGTCTGACGGGCGACCACGGAGGACGCCGGGATCACTCTCTCCAGGCCCTGGACGCCCTGCTGGCCGTAGCCGTCGTCCTGGTAGAAGTAGGCGATTCTCTTCCCAGGGAACGCTTTCTCGACGTAGGCGCCGAGGATCTTGCCCTCACGGATGTAGTCCATTTGCCAGCCGAAGGTGTAGGGGAGCGTCGAAGGCTGGTTCCAGCAGACACACCCGGACGCGGGAAACAGGTCGGGAACCTTGTGGGCGGTGAGGTATCCGACCACCGCGCTGTGGTCTGCGGTGCCCTCTCCGTTGAAGACGGCGAACACCTGGTCCCGTTCCACGAGTTTCCGTACGAGTGCTGGAGTGTTGGCGGGGGTGTACGCATCGTCCAGGTACTCGTAAAGGATCTTGCGGCCGTTGACGCCGCCGCGGGCATTGACGTAGTCGAAGTAGGCCTTCGCAGCCGGCGCGATCTCGTTCAGACCCGAAGCGGCCGGACCCGTGAGCACCTGATGGCTCCCGATCGTCACCGTCGTCGATGTCACTCCAGGCACCTGGGGCCCGTCCGACGATCCGCTGCAGCCTGCGACCGTCAGTGCCAGGACCGCCAGGACCGCTGGAACGCTGCGACGCCTGCGCATACGAGGACCTCCTTGGCGACGACATGCCCACTCAGGTCACCCTCGGGGAATCGCGCCCGTACATGTCGCTTCAAGGGGCGGGGATGCCGCTCGCGGGGGCCGGCGCCTGCGGGGTGGTGTAAGGGACGACGGGGCCCTTGCCGTCATCCGTGGTCAGCGGCTGTCCCTGCAAGACGACGGTGTCGCCCTTGACCACGCCGATCTGGGCGCCGGTGTAGCCGCCGTGCGAGGTGTGACTGTAGTCGAGCGGAGTCAGCCCCGGCCCCGGCGACAGTCCGCCCCGCTCGATGGCGGCGATCAGGGACTGGCGCGTCGGGTTCTTCCCAGCACGTTGGAGAGCCTGGACGAATGTGTAGGCGGTCGCCATGCCATAAACAGTGTAATGGTCGAACGGGGCAGCCGGAATATAGCGATCATGAATCATTTTGGCCAGAGACGTCCAACCGCTCGAAATGTCACTCGTCGGCGTGAGATAAGCATCAGTGATGACGCCCTGGATGAGCGGGCTCCCCTGGCCGGCGGCGGTTCCCGAGCCGGAGAACCTCAGCAGGCTGGACAAAGACACCGGGTCGGAGCCCCCGACATTGACAACCAGCTGCGCCGTGTTCCCGAGCTTCTGCTGGGCCAGGCGCAGCAAAGCGGTGTAGCTGGGGGCGGAAAGGCTGATGATGACGTCGGCCCTGGCTCGGACGATGGCTCTCATCTGTGGCGTGACGTCGCGATACGTGGGCTGGTAGGTCTCCCGGGCGACAACCGAAGCAGCGGGAACAACCGTATCTAGACCCTGGACTGCCTGCCGCCCGAAGTCGTTGTCCTGATAGAAGTAGGCGATCCTCTTTCCAGGGAACGCCTTGGCCACGTAAGTGCCGAGAATCTTTCCCTCGCGATGATAATCAGTGACCCAGCCGAAAGTATACGGAAGTTTTGCGGGATCATTCCAGCACGTGCACGCGGATGCAGGGAAAAGGTCAGGAACTCCCTGGGCATTGAGATAACCGGCCACTGCCTGATGTGTCGGAGTACCGAAGCCATCGAAGACGGCGAAGACCTTCTCCTTTTCGACGAGCCGGTGGACGACGGTGACGGTGTTGGCGGGGTTGCCCGCGTCGTCCTGGTAGTCGTAGATGATCTTGCGGCCGTTGACGCCGCCGTGGTCGTTGACGAATTCGAAATATGCCTTGGCGGCAGGCGCCTCTTCGCTGCTCCCGGCTGCGGAGGGGCCGCTCAGAGGCTGGTGGCTGCCGATGGTGACCGTAGTCGCGGTCACACCCGGCGTGGACGGGCTGCCGGAACTGCAGCCACCGGCGACGAGAACCGCGGCAAGAAGTGCCGGGATGTACACACGCCTGCTCATGTCGTCCCTTCCGCTCCAGCGGCCGGTCACCACCCGAAGGGCCCCGCCGCCTGCGGCACAGGGCGACAGCGGTCCACACTGGGTGGTTCGTGCTCTCGGCCGCCCGCCCGGCCCACCACCACCCTCATCCGCCGGTGAGCAAGCCGCAACCCGGTTCCGGCGGCCTGCCTCCATGAGGCCCTCCCAGCGGCTGTTCGCGGATCGTGCCGCCCCTCGTGATTCGGGGTCGGGCACGGGGTCAGGGCGTGGGGACGCCGTTCGCGGGTGCCGGCGCGAGTGGAGCGGTATAGGGCACGGCGGGCCCGTTGCCGCTCGGGCTGCACGGTCAGGGTGAGGGGTGTTGACGAGTAGGTCTGGCCTGCGATCTCGCAGGCCGTTGAAGATCGCTTCCCGTGTCCGTGGAGATCGCTACCCGGCAGGAAATCGACTGGGCGCCCCGATCGAGTGTCGGTATCGTGCCGGGAACGACGAGGGGGGTGGGCTGGTGCGCCCGGTGCTGCTGATTGATGTGGACTTTACCGACCGCTGAATCCGTAAGCCACGAAGCCGCACCGGCGGCCCGAGGGCTACGAGACGCACCGGCTGGTCACGCCGCGGTGGGAGGCCGCCGAGCGTCGGCGCCTGAACGAGTGGGGACTGCCGAACAAGCGGGTCAAGCCGCTGCGTGTGTGGCTCAACCCGGACCACGGGCGCGCGCTGGCCGCGCTGCCGTTCGAGCTGGTGTGGGCCACGACCTGGGAGGAGGAAGCCAACGATTTCGTCGCGCCGGTCCTGGGCTTGCCTGCTCTGCCGTTCATCCCGTGGCCGGTACCTCGGCCGACGCCTGGGGACGGCGTGTTCTGGAAGACGCCGGGGATCGTGGCGTGGGCCGGTGGCCGCTCCTTCGCGTGGCTCGACGACGAGATCACCGAGGCGGATCGCGTCTGGGCAGCTGAGCACCATGAGGGCCGCGCGCTGCTTCACCGGGTTGACCCGCGCTTCGGGCCGAGCCCGGACGACTTCGCGCTGCTGTCGGATTGGGCGGCGAGCCTGGACTGAGCACGCGGTTGACCGCCCGTGGTTCGACTGTGATCGTTTCCCGGCGCCTCAACCGTGCCGGCGGCGCGGCTCGACGTGGATGATGGCGCGGTGACGAACATCAGCGATGCCCACGTTAAGGTCCACTTCCGGCTGGAGGTGGACGAGGATGGGTGCCCTCCGGCGAGTGTCGAGAGCCTGTGGGCCGTGGACCTCGGCGACGGGACGGTACGCCTCGACGACACTCCCTGGTTCGTGCGCGGGGTCGCCAGCGACGACATCATCCGTGTCGAGGTCGACGAGGATGGCGTGCGCTGGACCGGGGAGACCGTGCTCGCCTCTGAGAACTGCACCATCCGATTGATCGTGCGGAAAGATGGCGGATCGGAGGCTGCCCGGCAGACGGTGCTTGAGACCTTTCATCGGCTCGGCACAACTGGCGAGGGCATCGAACAGTTCCGTATGGTCGCGCTGGACGTCCCACCGACGGCGAACCTGCCGAAGATCCGCAGACTGCTGGATCACGGCGAGACGAAGGGTTGGTGGCATTGGGAGGAAGGGTGCGTCACCGCAGCCTGGAGGGACACGGCCTCTGACTGAGTTGATGACCGGAAGGTTCGGCTGAGCCTCGCCCTTCAGCGGACGAGTTGATCCCGCCGCACCGTGAACTCGTCGCGTCCGTCTGGCGACATGACGCCATGCGGTGAGGTGGAGACAGTGATGATCTCGTCGTCCTCCGGAATATCGTGACCTTCGCGGACCACGCAGGCGACGGTGACCTCCATCGGATACTCCGAATCTGGGCCGAGTTCGTCCAGGGCCGCGAAGATCGGGGGCTTGTCGAAGAGCGACCAGCGTTGTCCCGCCGCGTCCGTGAACTGAACCTCCACTCAACCGGGCCATGGCTCATCGTTCACCCAACGAACCGCCTCGCATCGCAACGCAACTCAGCCATCCGAATTGGCTCCTCCATCTGGCCCTCCGCTCGGCGCCCGCGCATCGCGGACAGGGATGCGCGATGTCGATCGAGATCAACTGCGAGGATGGTGACCGGCAGCTCCTGCCCTTCCACGACCGGCTCGACCGGAAGGTCTTCCAGACGGACGAGTCCTTCGACGCAGTCGGCGATGCGGACGAAGGCGCCGATCGGGGCGAGCTTGGTGACCTGGCCGGTGACGGCCTGGCCGATCCTGTTGGCGAACGGCGGGAGCAGGTCGGCGTGGTCGTCCCACTCGGTGAGCTTGATCCCACCTGGTGGTTGTGGTCGGCATGCCACAGCACGCGTCCGGTGACGCGGGTGCCGACTGGTGGGAGTTCCATACAGCGGGGGCATGGCTGTGATCTTGGCCAGGCCGATGGCCTCGGGGTGATTGTCGATGGTGAGGAAGACACCGAAGGGCTGTCGGCCCGTGCCTGAACCCGCAGCTGGCCCCACCCTCCCGGCTTGACACGGCTCCAGGGCAAAACGGGATCACGACCACTTCCGGCCTGCACTGGCCCCACTGCTGACCAGGATCGACGGGCCCAAGTGGGGCCGGCTCAAGCCGGAATCGAACACTCACGTGAGTCCACACGGAACCGGTTCAGGTGGGGCCAGGAGCGCCGGTAACGCCACGCCTTGGCGTAGCGGTGCGAAGGCTTGTCCGAATCCTGCGGCCGAACTGGTCCCCAGGCACACTGGAGCGTATGGGCCGCGGAAAGTCCCGTCTGCGGCAGGTGCCGGGACCGGCCAGGGCGGGGCGGTACCGGGCGAAGGAAGAACCCGCTGACGTCCGCGACCTGGAGCGCGGCCCATCTGCCGCGAAGGACCGCCATCGCTTCAAGCTGCGCCTGTGGCACAAGCTCGCGGCGATCGCCTTCGCTTTCATCGTCCCGCTCGCGCTGGCGACGTCCTTTCTGGTCAACCAGGAGAACTCCGGTACGCGCTTCGCTCAGAACGAGTTGCACGGCACGCAATACCTGAGACCTCTCAGTGCCCTGCTTGTGGACCTTGCAAACTACCGGAGCCTCGGGGTGCGGGCCGTCCAGGGAGAACCTGCGTCGGCGCAGCAGACCACTGCCTTGACCGAAGCCATTGACAACGACATGGCGCAGCTGACCCGCATCGATGCCCAGTTGCAGCATGCGCTCAAGACCGCGCCCGGTACTCAAGGCGTGATCCTGCCTGCGGCACTCAGCGCGGAGTGGCAGACCCTGAAAGCCATGACACCCGCAGAAGCCGAACGGTTGGGTGCAGCGGGTTCGCTGATCGGCGACGTGCTGCAGCTGGGCGCTTATGTCGGCGACCGGTCGAACCTGATCCTGGACCCCCAGATCGACACGTACTACACGATGACCGGGCTGCTGCTGTCGGAGCCTCCACTGGTCAACCAGATCGCCCAGCTCGGCGACACCGTGGCCGGTCTGCAACGGGTGGGGACCGTCAGCGGCATCGAACGGAACGACCTCATTCACGCCACCGGCCTGCTGACCCAGCAGCTCGCCCAGTTGCAGGACTCGCTACAACGGGCCTTCGCCGGCACGGCCTCCTACAACCACGACGACGCGCTCTTGCCCACCCTCGGGCCGCTCCTGGACAATGCGAGCGGCACCGTCACCGCGCTGGTCAATGCCACGACGGCTCCTGGCAGCAATGTGCCGCCGGCCTCGTACCAGGCGCTGGTCACCGACTCGCTGCAGGCCAACACACAACTGTGGCAAGCGATGTTCGACCAGGAAGACCACATGCTGAGGACCCGCATCGCCGCGATCCAGCAGCAGACCACGGAGTTGCTGGCGAGCATCGGCGCGGCTCTCGCTCTGATCGTGGTCCTCACCACGCTCATCTCCCGCCGGATCGCCCGCAGCCTGTCCAGCGTCGCGGCTGCCGCCGACGCGCTGGCGGGGGGCGACCTCGACCGCAGAGCCAAAGTGGCCAGCCGCGACGAGGTCGGGAGAGTGGCCGCGGCGTTCAACACCATGGCCGACCGGCTGCAGCAGAGCTACGCGGCTGTCGAGGACAAGGTGCGCGTGCGCACCCGGGAACTGCGATTGCGCACGAGATCGCTGGCGCTGCTCCAGGGTGTCGCGACCGCCGCGAACGAAGCCGCTACCTGGAACGAGGCCTTGGAGACCGGCCTGCGCCTGATCGCCGAACACATGAAATGGCGGGCCGGGCATGCCTTCGTCGTCGTGACCTCCAACGACAGCGCCCAGGGCAAGGCCCTGGAGCCCTCTCCGGTGTGGTACCTGAGCCGGGGTACCGAGCTGGGATGGGACGCGGACCGCCCCGGCACCCAGCAGCCCTCGCAGCTGGCCCATGAGGCACTGGCCACCGGCCAGGCTCTGGGGCCCGTGGCCTGTGTCCGACGGGCCGGCTCAGCCGAGCCGCCCACAGTGGCCGACGACCTTGTCGGGGTCGTCGTCTTTCCGGTGATTGCCCGCCGGGAGGTCGCCGCGGTCCTTGAGTTCTTCACCAGTGACCTCACCGCCCCGGACGCCTCCACAATGGCGCTGATCACCGACCTGGCCGGTCAGCTGGGCCGGGTGCGCGAGCGTGAGGAAGCCGCCACCGCGCTGCAACGCTCCAACGCCGCCCTGCAACGCTCCAAGGAGGCGGCCGAAGCCGCCAACCGCGCCAAGAGCGCATTCCTGGCGAACATGAGCCATGAAATACGAACTCCCATGAACGCGGTCATCGGCATGACCGAACTGCTCCTGGACACGACCCTCGACGACGAGCAGAGGAACCTGGCGAAGATCACTCAGGACAGCGCAGAGAACCTTCTCGCGATCATCAACGACATCCTCGACATCTCGAAGACCGAAGCGGGGAGAATCGAGCTCGAGGACGAGCCGATCGACCTTGATCAGTGCATCGAATCAGCATTCGATGTCGTCGCCGCAAAGGCAGCGAGCAAGACCGACCTGGACCTCTCCTATCTCATCGACCAGGACGTCCCCGGCGAGATCATGGGCGACAGAGTCAGGCTCCGACAGATCCTGATCAACCTCCTCGGAAACGCGGTCAAGTTCACCGAGGCCGGCGAGGTCGCCCTGCGTGTCCTTCGGGCCCCCGCGCAGACGGCGGACGGTGAGAGCGCCGCCCTTGGGGCCCCCGACGACTTCGCGCTCCAGTTCTCCATCCGGGACACCGGCATCGGGATACCCGAAAACCACATCGGCCACCTGTTCCAGCCCTTCGAGCAACTCGACAGCTCGACCACCCGCCGTTTCGGCGGCACCGGACTGGGACTGGCGATCAGTAGCCGACTCGCGTCAACGATGGGCGGCACCATCTGGGCCGAGAGCGAAGTCGGCCGGGGCTCCACATTCCACTTCACCATCACCACTCGCGCCGCCCACGACGAGTCAGGGACGGACCTACCGCAGCCTGCCACGGAACTGCGTGGCAAGCATCTGCTGGCCGTCGACGACAACCCGACTCACCGCCTGATCCTGAGGTTGATCGGCGAGTCGTGGGGAATGGCCGTCCGTTGCACCGGAGAGCCCCACGAGGCCCTCGAATGGATCCGGCGCGGCGACCCCTGCGACATCGCGGTCCTCGACCTGCGGATGCCCGGCATGGACGGCATCGCACTTGCCCGGGAAATCCGCCGGCACCGGGATGCCGGCGCCCTGCCCCTGGTGCTGCTCACCTCCATCGGCCCGCAGCCCCGGGAGCAGGAGTTGACGTACTTCTCCGCCCGTCACACCAAGCCCATCCGAGCCGCCGCCCTCTACGCCAGCTTGCGCAGCGCCCTGGGGCAGCCCGAGGAAACCGCTCCGGCCCAGGCGCCACGCCACGCTGCCGGCGTTCCGCCCAACCCCTTGCGGATCCTGATCGCCGAGGACAACGCCATCAATTCCCAGCTGACCTTGCGCATGCTGGGCAAGAGTGGCTATTCGGCGGACGCGGTCACCAACGGCGCCGAGGCAGTCGAGGCGCTGCGACGAAGTTCTTACGATGTCATCCTGATGGACGTTCACATGCCAGTGATGAACGGCCTGGAGGCAACCCGGGTCATACACCGGGAATGGCCGACCGGCCAGCGACCGCGCATCATAGCCCTGACCGCGAGTGCGATGCGCGAGGACCAGGAAGCCTGCAAGGCGGCAGGTATGGACGACTACCTGACCAAGCCCCTGCACCTGGCCGCCCTGTCCGCCGCCCTCGCCCAGTCCGCGCCGCGCCCCCTCGACCGATTGACCCAGGCAGTCGACCCGGCCGTAGACCAGGCACCCGTCGTCCTCAACCCACAGGCCGTGCGGGACCTGAGCGCATCGCTGGACAAACCGTTCGCGCTCGGCTTGATCGACGCGTTCCTCAAGGACTCTCCCCAGCTGATCACCGGTCTGTCCAAGGGCATCAGGGATGGAGACGTTCAGCTGGCGAGGAGGGCGGCACACACGCTGAAATCGAACAGCGAAACGTTCGGCCTAGAACAACTGGCCCCGCTCTGCCAGACCCTGGAGGACCTCACCGCCGCAGGCGACCTCGCCGCGGCCGCCGAAGCCGCCGAAGCCGTCGAGACTGCTTACCGTGCGGCCCGCCAGGCCCTCGCTGCCCTGCAGGGAGAACTTCTCAGCGAGACAGGGCGCAGCCCCAACAAGTGACCCCTCCCAGGGGCGACGTCGTGGGCTTGGCATGTCGCACGACTCCTGGGTGCTCGTGGACCCGGGTTGGTGGGGACCTTGCGCGGGGCGGTTCAGCCGGAGAACCAGGCTCGGCGGAATTCGTATCCGCTCAGCGGGATGCCGCTCCTGTGGGGGACGAAGCCGTGGAGTTTCGTGGTGTGGGCGCCGATCTGGTTGAGGAAGCTCCAGATGATGTAGCCGCCGCGGTCGTATTCGATCTGCTGGGCCTGATGCAGCAGGTTCGTGCGGGTGTTCTGGTCGACGGTGGCGCGTGCCCGGGTGACGAGGCTGGTGTAGGTCGGATCGTTCCAGTGGGTCTCGTTGAACGGCGAGCCGGGCAGGGTTCCCGCCTCGGTCTGGAGGAGGTAGTTGCGGGTGAGGTAGAAGTCCTGGGCGAAGGGCCATTTTAGGTAGTTGTCGCCGTAGAAGACGCCGGGGTCGACCTCGCGGACGTGGACGGTGATGCCGGCGGCGGCGGCTTGCTGGGCGAAGAGGTGGGCGGATTCCACGAGTCCGGTGGCGACGGGTGCGGTGACGAGTTCGACGGTGAGGCTTTCATGTCCGGCTTGTTTGAGGAGGTTTTTGGCTTCGGTGATGTCCTGGTGTCGTTGGGGGGCGGTGGAGAGGTAGGCGGGGTCGTAGCGGGCGTAGAGGTCGTTGGCGGCTACTCCGTGGCTGCCGAGGACTTGGTGCACCATCTGGTCGCGGTCCACGACCAGGCGGAATGCCTGGCGGACGCGTTGGTCGTTGAAGGGTGGGGTGTCCACGCGCATGGTGAAGGGGATCCAGGCGCCGGTTTGGGATTCCAGTACGTGCAGGTCGGGTCGGGGGGTGATGGTGTCGACCTGTCCGATGGGGAGTTGGTCGATCGCGTCGAGCTTTCCGGCGAGTAGGGCGTTGACGCGGGTGGTGTCGTCGGGGTAGTCGATGATGGTGACCTGGTCGACGTACGGCTCGCCGGGACGCCAGTAGTGGTTGTTGCGCAGGAAGACGCTCTGCTGGCCGGGGGTGAAGCTGGAGTAGGTGAACGGGCCGGTGCCCACCGGGTGCCGGGGGTCGTAGCCCACCGGCACGATCCCGGTATCGTAGACGGCAAGGGCTTCAGGCAAGGTCACGTCGGGGCGTTTGAGGTTCAGCTGCAGGGTCAGCGAGTCGAGGATCTGGATGTTGTTCGGGTCGACCGCGGACAGGGCCTGTGCGGCGTTCTTGGGGGCGGCCGGGTCGACGATCCGGCGCAGTGTGTAGACGACGTCGTCGGCGGTGACGGGCTTGCCGCTATGGAACTCCAGCCCGGACTTCAGTCTGATCGTCCACGCCCTGGCGTCGAGGGACGGCTGGATCGATTCGGCCAGCGCGAACTCGACTTCGTAGTTCGCGTTGTAGACGGCCAGGCTGTCGTACAACTGGATCACGCGGGCGATGTCCGGGTAGGACACGGTGGCGTGCGCGTCGACCACGTCCGCGGTCGACCCGCCGGTCACACCCACCCGCAGACTCCCACCCCGATGCGGCGGGCCACCGCTGGCCCCTCCGGTGGGAGCGTGGGAGGTGCATCCGGCTGTCAACCAGCCGGCGCCGATCAGCGCGGTTGCGCCGACGCCCATGCGCAGTACCTCCCGCCGATGCAGGCCAGGGGCCGGATCCGGCACGTGACTCACCTCGCTTAGCATGATGAACCCCGACATTTGAGAATCGAGGCCATGATCCCGCCCGACGAAGAGTCCGGGGAGCAGGCGCGCGGCGCACGCGACGCGAGAGTGCGGTGGCTCGTGGCGGCGCTTGGACCGAACCTGCTGGCGGCCCCAGGCGGCGTTCCGGATCTGCTCACGGGGCGGGCACGGCCATGGCCCCTGGACCGAGCGCTCTGGCGGCGGACGTCCCACCGGCGGCCATCGACGGCATCGATCCGGCCCTGGGCGCGGGCCCGCTCGTCTCCCGACTTTCCGGGACCGGCAAACCTGGCAGTTGTCTGACGCGTGACGCGTGACAACACGGCGGGCCCCGCACTGCACCCGCAAGGCTGGCCGATCGTGCATGAGGGGCCCGCCGTACCCAAGGAGACTGCTGTGCTCCAGGACAGCTCGCAGAGGACAGGGGCAGACCGTGGCCACAGCACCCGAAGATCAGACAGCGCCGACCACACCGACGAACGGCCAGGGTGCACACAGCGCGCCGGGCACCGTCGTCCGCCGTGCCTGGGAACTGGTCTGCCTCCTGTTGCCTGCGGTGGCGCTCGCCGTGCGGCACCGCGTCGTCACCGCTGTGCCGTGGGTTGTTCGGCGGCTGGCGAGCATGCTCCACGGACTGCGGCCCGGACCGCAGCTGAGAGCGCGAGGAAGGGCGGAGCGGGGAGCTGTCGTGTCACGACGCTTGCGCCGCCCTGCCGAGGGCCGCGCGCGGAGGAAGCATGCGCTACGACGGATTGTCTCGGCGAAGCTGAGCGTGCTCCTGGTCGCCGGTGCGAGCGTCGTCGCACTGCAGGCAGCCCAGCCGGCGCACGCCGCCACCCCGCCGCCAGATCTCCTTCTGGCGGGTCATTACGTTTTCGCCGCCGACACCAACTATAACATTGCCGTGTTCAACGCTGACACCGGCAAGCCAGTCACGCAAGTGAGTGTGCCAAACGTTGTCACCGGAGGTTCTCAATTCGCTCTGAAGCTGGCCGCCCCAGTGAATGGAATTGGCGATACCCTCTACATAGGCGAGACGGGCACTTGCAACGCCTATGAAATGAACGTGTACAATCTGGCGATCACACAGGTCAGTCTGCCAAATGCGCCGATTGGGACGCCATGTAACATCACTGGTGTGGCCACCGATAAGAGAGACACTGGCTACTTTGCCGCCTACTATGCTGGTGGCGGAAATGACCCGCTGGCCTCGGGGACGGCTGCAGTAACGAAAGTCAACGGGTCGAATGCAACACTGATGCCCGTGCCGGGTAACAGCGCGGGTGACATTTGCATCAATGACCCCGGCGCCACTCCATTTGCCTATGTGGGTGACAGGTTCACTGGTGATGTTTATGAGCTGAACGTCGTCAATTCGACCTTTCAGACAATTTCCACCGGAATGCTCCATATCGCTTGCGACGGAAATTCCAAAGTATATTTCACGACATCCGGTCCGGCATTGTACTTTTTCCATAGCCCTTTCATGGCACCGCCGTCACCGCTGCCCGATTCTTTTGCTTTCTCCAAATACACAGACTTGCAGGCCGGCTTCGTTCCGGGTGCCATGACAGCTATTGGCAGTACGGTTTACATGGCTGACAATGCTCGCGCGGATGGCCTGGTCGCAATTCCCGGGCAATATTCGACTTTCCCGATGGCCCAATCGGATGGTGCGGGTTCCTCGCAGGATACCGGCACTACATGGTTTGCCGGCACCTCCAATGCGGTCCCCTTGAACGACTATCTCACCTCAATCGACAAAAATGGCAATGTTAAATACTTTGATGCCGGAACCTCGACCCCTCTCACAGACGTGGCCGCAGCAACCCTAGGCGATGCTGCTGTGGGAGAGCTTGTGGGAAACAACCAATCGGCCGCGATAGGTGCGACCTACAAGAATTCGCTCCAGGTGCAAGTGGCGGACCCCCCGAGCGTAGACGGTGTAGCAGCTCATCCCCTGGCTGGCGTCTCCGTGACATTCAGCTCGACGAATGGTGTCATGTTCCCCGATCCGGAAAACCCTGGCGGGCCGCCGGTCGCATCCGTGACGGTACAATCCGACTCGAGCGGGATCGCTTCGACGCCTGCCATAGCATCCACGTCGCCGGGGAATGACACCGTTCAGATCGCAATTACGGACCAGGGCAGCTCTAGGCGATTTCTCAATTATTCACTGACGGCCCTTGACGTGTCCTCGTTGACAGCGCTTCGCCCGCTGTCGGGGAATCTCTTGCAGACGAAGATCGGCACCCCCTTCGGCCCGGGTCCGTCCGTGGTGCTCAAGGACTCGCAGGGAGATGGCATCCCCAACTACCCTGTTACTTTCACTGCCCCTCCCTCGGGTGCCTCTGGAACATTTTCCAACGGCCAGACGTCGATCACGGTAAACACTAGCCTCGGTGGTGTGGCCTCTCCTACGTTCACGGCAAACGCTGCTGTCGGCGACTATTCCATCAATGTTTCTGCTGTAACAAAAGCGGCGCCGGTTCAGACGCTGACAACGGCTCTTGACATGCGGAACCTGGTCGCTGCCCCCGCCAACATCAACCCTGTCTCCGGCTCCGGTCAGACCGTTCAGGTCAACACCGCATTCTCGAAGCTGGAGGTAGAAGTTACGGACAGCGGAGGGAACCCCGTCTCCGGAGTGAACGTCAGCTTCAAGGCGCAGCCGTCACAGAACAGCCCGGGGGCCTCGGCGACTTTCGCCACGTCGCCCACCGGGATCGCCACCAATGCGAATGGGCTGGCGTGGTCTCCGAACCTGACGGCGAACAGTGTGGCTGGCGAGTACCAGGTCACAGCAAGTGTCGACGGCACGTCTATCCAGACTGCCTTCGATCTGACCAACGCGCCGGGAGGGGCGAGCAGCCTGAAATCGACCGACACCCTCAACGGGAGCGCAAGTGCGACGGTCGGTAGTCCGTTCCCAGAGATGCAGGTCCAGGAGACCGACAGCTCAGGCAACCCGGTGCCGAACAGGAGCATCAACGTCACCATCACACCCGCCTCGGATGGGGCCTCGGCCAGCTTCGGTCAGTCCGGTGCGCTCTCCGAGACGCTCACGACGAATGCCAACGGGACCGTCGACACCTCGTCGTCACCCGTCTTCGCCAACGCCAAGCCCTCCCAGCCCAACACCCATTACCAGTTGACCTTCAAGGACGCCAAGGACAGCTCGCTGACCGCCGTCACTTACAACTTGACCAACGTCGTCGGCCCGCCGACACAGCTGGTCCCCCAGGGCGGCTCATCGCCGCAGTCCACGAAGATCGATCAGCCCTACACGAAGCCCGTCGCGGCCGTCGTGGAGGACAAGTTCGGCAACCCCATCGGAGGCGTGCAAGTGCTGTTCAGCGCGCCCGGCGCGAGCTCTTCGGGCTCCTTCGGTACTGCGGGCGCCCAATGCGTGGCGACAAGCGGCACGGACGGCGTGGCGGACGCGGGAACATTCACCGCCAACGACACAGCCGGCCAGTATGTGGTCAATGCCGTGACCACCACGACGACTTCCACCAACGGGATCCCGGGCTGCGCGTCCGGCGACACCGGAGGGTCACTCCTTCCGCCGCAACCCCTGTCCACCTCGTTCACGCTGACCAACCTCCATGGCGATGCGACGTATCTGAAGGTGGTGTCGGGATCAGCCCAGTCGCCCGCAGTGGGCACGACCTTCGCTGACCCGTTGCAGGTCCAGGTGACAGACGCGCACAGCAACCCGGTCCCGGGCGTCGCGGTGGAGTTCACGACCCCGACCAGCAGCGCATCCGCCACCTGGACGAACGTGCCGCAAGGGGTTACAGCCAAGAGCCCGAACGACATCGTGGTCACCACGGACAGCAACGGGATGGCGACCACGCCGCTGCCGCAAGCCAATGGCATCGCAGGCCAGTACCAGGCTTTCGCCACCATGCCGACCGGCACGGTGACGACGGCGACATTCCAGCTCGCGAACTCGCCCGGTTCTGTCGCCACATTCCAGGCGGTCTCGCCGACCAATCCCCAGCAGGAGTCGACACCAGCGGGGACGGCGTTCGCCAAGCCGTTCACCGTTCACGTCGCGGACCTCAGCGGAAACCCGGTCCAGACCTCGGTCGCCTTCACGATCAAGCCTGATGCGGCGAGCGGGGCGTCGGCAACGTTCGGGAACGTGCTCGGCTCGACCACCATCCTGGTCCCGACCGACACCAAGGGGAACGCCAGTGTCGCCACCACCTCTTCGTCGGCGGACGCCGTGCTGGCGAACCAGTTCGCCGGCACCTACACCCTCGAAGCCACCGTCGGTGGCGCCACGCCCGTCGACTTCCAGCTCACCAACACAGCAGGGACCGCCGCGAATCTGGCCAAGGTGTCCGGCGACCAGCAGACGGTCCAGGTCGGAAATGCCTTCGGCGCCCTCACCGTCAAGGTCACCGACGCCAACACCAACTCGGTCGGCGCGGGCGTCCCGGTGACGTTCACCGTCCAGCCCGCCACCAGCGGCAATGCCGGGGCCACGTTCCCGGGCAGCACCCCCACCACCTTCCAGACCATCACCACCGCCAGCGGAGAGGCCTCCACCGCCGATTCCACCAGCTCCAGCAGTCCGGGGCTGCTGACTGCCAACGCGACGGCCGGCACTTACACCGTGAAGGTCACCGCCGGCAGCGCCCAGCCCGTCATCTTCACCCTGACCAACCAGGCAGGCGCGGTCGGTGGCATCACCAAGGAGTCCGTCGACCCGCAGACGGTCAAGGTCGGCCAGCCCCTGGCCGCACTGAAGGTCCAGGTCACCGACGGCACGAACCCGGTCGGCGCGAACGTCCCGGTGACGTTCACCGTCCAGCCCGCCACCAACGGCAATGCCGGGGCCACGTTCCCGGGCAGCACCCCCACCACCTTCCAGACCACCACCAACACCAATGGAGAGGCCTCCACCGCCGACCCCACCAGCTCCAGCAGCCCGGGCCTGCTGACCGCGAACACCACCGCGGGCACCTACACCGTCCAGGTCGCCGCCACCGGCGCCCAGCCCGTCACCTTCACCGTGACCAACCAGGCCGGGGCAGCCGCCACCGTGGTGATCACCAATCCGGCCGGCGGAAACGCCGCTGCCACGGTCGGTGCCGCGTTCGCCCCGCTCTCCGTGCAGGTCACCGACCAGTACAGCAACCCCGTGGCTGACGGTGTGTCGGTGAAGTTCCAAGTCCAGCAGAGCCTGACCGCGGGTTCCGCGGCCACGGCTACCTTCCCCGGCGCCACGGCGGGCACGACCAGCGACACCTTCACGACGACCACCGCCAACGGTGTCGCCAGCACCGGAAGCGGCGCGGGCGTCCTGACAGCCAGTGACAAGACCGGCAGCTACCCGCTTGAAGTCACCGTCAACGGCGCGCAGCCGGCGACCTTCACCCTCTCCAACACCCCCGACGTCCCCAACGCCGTCGCGCCCCAGGCCGGTGGCGACCAACATGCCACCATCGGCGGCGCTTACACCACCAACCTCGCTGTCCTGGTCACCGACGCCCACGGCAACCCCGTAGCCAAGGGAACCAAGGTCACGTTCACCATCAACCCCGCCACCAACGGGGCCACGGGAACCTTCAGCACCAGCGCGCTCACCCCCGGAGCCGCCGCCGTCATCAGCGGCAGCAACACCACCGGTGCCCAGAGCGTCGCCGACGCCGTAACTGACGACAACGGCGTCGCCACCGCCCCGACGCTCACCGCCAACAGCACCGCCGGCCAGTTCACCGTCACCGCCACGACCGGAACCATCACCCCCGCGGCGAGCTTCACCCTCACCAATGATCCGGCCACAGCCAACCAGATGGTCGTCCATGCCGGTGACCAGCAGCAGACCGCTGTGGGAACCAGCTTCACCACGCCGCTGTCCGTTCTGGTTCAGGACGCGAGCAAGAACCCCGTACCGGGCGTGACCGTCACCTTCACCGCGCCGAGCAGTGGAGCGTCGGGCACCTTCACCACTGCCTCCGGAGCGCAGGCCACTGCTCAGGTCACCACCGGCACCGACGGCATCGCCACGGCCCCCGCCCTGACCGCGAACGCCACCGGCGGCCAGTACACGGTCAAGGCGAGCGCCACCGGCATCACCACGCCCGCCAGCTTCACCCTCGACAACCAGCAACCACCGAGCATCACCAGCAAGGCGAGCACAACCTTCACCTCCGGCACGGCAGCCAGTTTCACCATCACCACGACCGGAACCCCCACTCCGGTCCTGACCAGCACCGGCAACCTCCCCAACGGGGTCACCTTCACCCCCAACAGCACGAACGGCACCGCCACCCTCACCTACAACGGAGGAACAATCGCGGCCGGCACCTTCCCCCTCACCTTCACGGCCACCAACGCCGCAGGACACACGACCCAGAGCTTCACACTCACCGTCTCGGCCCCTACGAAGAACAACAACACCACTAACAACAACAAGAGCAACGGGCCGACGCCCAACCAGAAGGACTCCACCACCAACAACACAACGTCCAATCCCGCCGCCAAGGGGTCCGGCAACCCCACCCCGGGGAACAGCTCGACCAGCAGCGGTCCGAGCGGCAACCTGGCTCACACCGGTGCCAGCATCGGAGGTCTCGCGGTCTTCGGCATCGGCCTGATCCTGGGAGGAGTCTTCCTCTATCGCAGGTTCCGCGCCTGAGCGTCATCTCCGGCCTGACATTTCGATAAGCGGGGCCCGGTCGGTGTGATCCGGCCGGGCCCGGCGCTGTCCCCCAGGTTTGCCATGCGAGGCCTGTGCCGTGTTCTGCGGGCACGCCATCTGGCACCGGCCGCAGCATCTGCTTTACCGACACCCACGGCATGGGCGTTTCCCCGGGTTCGTGGACACCGGTTGTCATGCGGCAACGACCAGCGTAGTTGATCGTTGTTCGTAGGTGACCGGGCTGATCTGGCCGAGGCTGGAGTGCCGCCGCCGGGTGTTGTAGCGGGTCACCCACCGGAAGACGGCGAGTCGGGCTTCGCGGGCCCCGTTCCACCGTTTCCGTCCCTGGAGCGTCTCGCGTTTCATGGTCGCGTTGAAGCTCTCCGCGGCGGCGTTGTCCGCGCTGGTGCCCACTGCGCCGCGCGATCTGGTCACGCCGAGCTCCGCGCAGACGTGCGCGAAGTCCCTGGACCCGTACTGGGCCCCGTTGTCGCTGTGGAAAATCGCCCCGCGCAGTCCGGCTGCGCCGCGGGCGGCCGCGGCGGCCCGCAGGGCGTCGGTCACCAGGGACGTGCGCATGTGGTCGGCGATCGACCAGCCCGCCAGCCGTTTCGAGCACAGGTCCAACACCGTGGCCAGGTAAAGGAACTGGCCGCCACCGATGGGCAGGTAGGTTATGTCGCCCACGTACCTGGTGTTCGGCCTGGCCGCGGTGAAGTCACGGTCCAGCAGGTCCGGCACCGGTGTCGCCGACGGCTCGGGGATCGTGGTGCGGACCTTCTTGCGCAGGTGCAGCCCGACGATGCCGAACGTGCGCATCACGCGTTCCACGCGCTTGTGGTTAATCCGGTCCCCGGCATCCCGCAGCTCGGCGGTGACGCGCGGAACCCCGTAGGTCCCGTCCGAGTCGGTGTGGATCCGGGCGATCCGCTCGGCAAGCTCCGCGTCCGCCCTCGCCCGTTCCATGCGCGCGTCCGCGCCGGCCAGCCACCGGTAGAACCCGGACCGCGAGACCTGCATCATCCGGCACAGCCGCTTCACGCCGTAGGCGTCCCGGTGATCCTCGACGAACTGAAAGCGGCTGCTCACCAGCTGGTCTCCCGGGCGAAATACTTCGCGGCCCTGCGCAGGATCTCCCGCTCGAGCTCGAGCTCCTTCACCCGCGCCCGCAGCTGCCGGTTCTCCTTCTCCATCGCGCTCGCCTCACCGGCCCCCGGCCGGGCAGCCGCCTCCGCATCACGCACCCAGATCCGCAGCGTCTCGTGGTTGACGCCCACGTCCTGGGCCACCGACGCGTACGTACCGCCCGGCGTGGCGTGGTACAGCGCGACGGCATCGGCCCTGAACTCAGGGCTGTACTTCGACGTCCCCAACGGGAACTCCTGTTCTACGGATCCTCGCGATCCAATGATCAGGGTGTCCACGACCTGGGGGAAGCGCCCCATGACCGAACTGGCGGAAACCGATGCCGACCAGTCCGGACCGGGCTCCGCGGGCCGGCCGCCGACCTTGGACGGTCCCGGATCCCGGTCGAGCCGGCGGCACTCGAAGTGTTGATCGAACCGCGCGCCCGGTGTCATCTGACCCGCGTCGCGGCCTCTGGAACGCGGACCAGGTCACCTCCATGGGCTGCCCCGTGGCCTCGAGGGTCTCTCCCGTCTGAGCGCCCGTACCAGGTGCCCGGCGTCGCCGCAAAATGAAAAGGGCCCGGCCTGATCCAGGAGCACCTGGATCAGGCCGGGCCTTCGTGGCGCGGCCGGGCGTTCAGATCAGTCCCTCCCGCAGCGCGTAGGCCACTGCCTGGGAGCGGTTCTTCAGCTGGAAGCGGCTGGTGATGTCGTGCAGCACATTCTTGACCGTGCGCTCGGAGTAGCAAAGCTTCTGCGCGATCTCACGGGTGTCGAAGCCGTCCGCGACCAGACGCAGTACCTCCACCTCCCGGTTGGACAGACCGGTGAGGTGCATGTCCATGGGGGAGAGGACCTGGCGCTGCAGTCGGCCCACCTGCTGCAGGAGGCGGCCCAGGAGGTCGGGGGGCAGGGTGCCCTCGCCCGCCGCGGTGCTCACGATGAGCTGGGCCAGGCGCCCGGCAGTCGCCTCCGAGCGGCGGACGACGGCGCACACGCCCACCTCCACCACACTGAGCAGTCCGGCCTCGTCCAGGGCCCCGATGACCAGGATGATGCGACGGCAGCCGCGTCGGCTGAGGCTGCGCAGGGTGCGCATGGTGTCCTCGGTGAGGGCATCGGCGGCTTCGATGACGACGGTGTGCTCGTCGACTTCCTCATTGCTGACCAGGCTCACCTCGGGCCGCGGGCGCAGAGCGGCCTGAAGTCCGGCTTCAGAGATCGGGTCGACGGCGTGTACGTAAACGGGGATGCGCTGGTTCACCAAAGCTCCTAGTGATCAGGTTGGCCTGGGGGACAAAGCCTCCGGGTGGGTGCCCGCGGTGGCTGTTACTGGTGTCCCTCTTTGTTTGACGCCGCCCGATAGGAGTCGTTGGCCGGTCCCTTTGTTGCGGCTACTTGGAGCATGCCTTGTCGGGTGCCGCCTTGCCCCTAGGGTTCGCCCCTAGCCCTGCCCTAGGATCCGGGGAGCCCTTGCGGGCAGCGACCCTGGGGCGCGCGGTCACCGGAAGGGGGTGCGGCGGGGATGCGGCGACGACCCGGGGGGGCAGCATACCGAGGTCAAACCCCTCGTCCTGGGCGGTTACGGGGCCCGGGACCCGCCAGGAGAAGAGCCGAACAGGCAAGCCCGGCGACGCCCCGGGGTGCAGGCGCGACATCCGAGCAGTGTGCGCGGGCATGACGGGGTTCCTGTGCGACGTCGCCCCAGGGTCCAAAACCGTGCAGACGAGGCCTGCTTGGGTTCAACTCGGCTGAATGGCACTTGTGTTGGGCGGAACGAAGGCGTTCTCCCCACCGCTTGGTGTGCGCGGAAGGACGCCCGAACGGGCAGGAGATGCGACGGCCGGGCAAGGCAGGGGAGACCCCCTTGGAAACCCCGGGCTGGGCGCTGCGACTCACTGAGGGAAAGGACTAGGCGCTATCCCTGGGGCTTTGTGCGGCATACGGCGCGCACGATGAGGTCACGAAGTCGAAGTTCCCATAGAGCCAACCCCTCAGGGGCGGCAAGGATGAGGTGAGTGCCATGCGTCAGCTGCAGATACGAAAGACCCGTTCCTGTGAGCGCCGGGACGACAGGGATGTCGATCTGCGCACCCCCGCCGGTCGGCAGCTGCCGTACTGACCACCCACTGAACTCCTACTAAGCCGCGTAGTAGATCGCCATGACCAGCCTGGAAACCCTGCAGGCCACCGAGTCTGCCACCTGCCGTCCTGTCGCATCCCCGCAGCTGCCTCCGCAGTGGCCCATCCTGATGGCCTTCGCCTCAGGCCCCGGTTGTCAACTGGTCGCACGAGCCGCGGAGGACCTCGTCCGCACGGTCCAGGTCGACCTTCACATCGACCGGGTCTGCGCCGGCATCCGCCGCAATGGTGGACAGGTCACCTATTTCACCCTCAACCGCTACCTGCACGGCCTGCTGGACCTTGCCTGGTCCAACGGCTGGATGCCCGCGGAGGTCGATCTCTCACTGGGCCAGGGTTCCCCGGCAGCCGCCCCGTCCGACTGCCCCGACAGCGCGGAGGATCGCACGGAATGGGTCGCACTGCGCCTCACCGCCGTGTGCCGCCTGGCCACCGACCCGAAGGCGATGCCCAGCCCCGTCGCCCCCAACCTCATGGACCTGTGCTTGGAACCGTGACGGCCTTGACGCGCACGGGAGCATGAACCTCCTCCCACGTGGCCCGCCCGGCGTTCGACGCCCAGCTCCGTCTTTTGGTGACTGCTGCCTGCCCGGCGCGCCCAGGTGAGTGCCACATTCGCCTCCTGCGCCTATGGCGCCGCATTCGATACGGAACGCGCAGCCAGCTTTGAGACCGAGGCAGCCGCAATCCTGCAGCGCCCTGATGCCGAAGGCCCCTGGACCCTGCTCGCCCTGTTCGATCACAACGGCGCGTTCCGCTTCGCCCGGGCCACGGCCCGGGCACCAGCGAAAGCGAACTGACCATCACCCAGGTCGTCGACGCTCTCGAACACGCGACCACCTGGTACTCGCGCTCACCACTGCGCTGCCAGGTGGTGGGCCGGGCGCTCCGCACAGATCCGTGCCGCGGCCCTGGCGGCGTTGCGGCAGGCACGGCCTCGCTGGGGCGAGAGGAGCCCGCACAGCATGCGCGCCAGCCGGCCGATCAGGATCATGACGGGCCCAGCTGGCGCAGTTGCTGGCCGTAGTCGGTAAGGAGCTGGCGGAGCTGGTCCAGCGACTCGGCGGGATGTCCGCGGGGGCGGTCGTCGCGACGTACCGGGCCGCCGCGACCAGCGCTGCCAGCTCGTAGGCGTGGAACGTGCCGCGCAGCACGGTGGGGCGCAGCCGTTCCAGTTCCATCCGCGCCACCGTGACTCAGGAAGCGATTCCTCCCGGCCGTGAACGGCCGGGGGTCCTCGCTAGATCACGCTGAACCAGGGCGCGAAGGCGGGACGGGTAGTCCCCGACGTCGCCGCGCTGGCTGGCCCGCCGTACTACGACCTGATCCTGCACGGCCGCCCGAAGCCCAATGGCGGCACCAACGCCTCGGTTCCCGCTGTGGGCCGCCCTGATCACGCGGATCAACGCCCAGCTGCCGGCAGGCAAGCAGCAGCGCTTCCTCACACCGCTGCTCTACCAGAACGGCGCTACTGTAACGGTGCCCTGGCCGACATCGGCGTCGGTCACGACAACGCTTCCTTCCCGCAGCCCGGCGTGGGCTACGCGGTCCAGAAGGGGTACGACGCGTGCACCGGCCTGGGCGTCCCCGACGGGGCAGCCCTCCTCGCCGCACTCCAGTAACAGCCCCCAGAATCGGGGCGGGCGCCCGCCACAGAGCAAAAAGAATCACCCTGCAGCCCTGCAGGCCAGAACCCCACTGGATTACGGGTCCGGCGGGGGTTCTGTCGGTCGGGGCTGTCTCTCGTCAGCGGCCTGCGATGCCCGGTCGCTGGCCAGGACGCACCGGATGGTCGGTCTTCTGACCAGCGTCGCCGGGAGGACTCCGTCTGACGGAACGCCGGGCCGGCGCGACGCGTGGGCGCGCCAGTGCCCCGCACCGGTGCTGGCTCACTTTCCAGGGAAGGCGGAAATCCACAGCGCTGGCGGACCGTCGCAATGCCTCCTCCGCGACTGTCTTGGCCTCGGAGGGTTGTCGCCGCGCCCGCGCACCAACTGGGCGTAGATCGGCGCGTTGATCCGCGCAGGGGTGTTCACTGTGGGTTGGGTCCTCCCGTGATGAGGTGCCCGCACGCGCGGGCCCCGGATGATCGGGGGTCTACGGGCCCGCAGCGGTGCGGGGTTGTGCCACAAGTGGCAGCGGTTCCGCGACGTTGACCGCGTCGGGTGCGCCCGGGTGCCCGCCTTGCCGAACGAGGCGGAGCGGGTCGCGGCAGATCACTTCCATGCCGGGGCGGTCGGCCATCCAGGCGGACACGGTGTCGGTGGAGCGGTCAGGCAGCGCGGCGACGACGGGGGCGGGTTTCGAGGGCATCAGGATGGTGGCGTAGACATGGCCGCTACGCAGGGCGAACTGGTCGATGCCCAGCACCCGCGGCCTGGATCGTCGCAGGGACGGCTCAGCCACGGGAGACGAAGTCCGGTGGCTGAGCGGATGCCTGAACCACCAGCACCGATGCGCTGGCCGAGGTGGTACCGACGCGGATGGTGATCGTGTGCGGCCCGGGTTGCTGGCCAGAGTAGATCGCCAGACTGGCCGTCACCGTGCCATCGCTCGCCACCACCGCTTGGACGGACTGAGTGGTCCCGGAAATCGTCACCAGGGCTGTCTGGCCGGGTGCGAAGTGCTGCCCGGTCACGGTGACCAAACCGCCCGGCGCGGCCACCTTGCGGCTCAGGTTCACCTGCGAGACGCCGGAGGGGGCAGGAGGGGTCACTGCGGGCGGGGAGGGGGCGGGGGAGGGTTTGTTGGTGAGAGCGAATGCGGCCCTGGTGAGGACACCGTTCACCTGGACCGTGACTGTGAACGTGCCACTCGTGCCATTCGCGGTGAAGGCCGGTGCCGTGGCTGTTCCCTGACCACTCGTTGTCACGGAGTTGCTGCCCGGGTTTCCCGCGAACGAGCCTGAGGCTCCCGTGGTCGGCGGGACGAACGTCACCGTGAGCCCTGCGGCGGGCGCGTTGTTCTGGTCCGTGACCGTGACGGCCAGCTGCTTGGCGAAAGCCGTGCCCACAGTGGCGGATTGGGGAGTGCTCCCGGCGACTGTGGTGACCGTGTCCGGCATGACACCACCGACCGCCACGGCACTCGGGCCGTTGCCGACGGCCACGGAGGCAAGGTTCTGGTTGGTCGAGGCGTCGAGCACCGAGACGGAGTCACCTCCTGAGTCAGCGACGAATGTGCGGCTGCTGTCCGGGCTCACGGCCACCCCGGTCGGCGTGCCGACCGGAACGCTGCCTGTGATCTGGTTGGTGGTGGGGTCGATGACGCTGACGGTGTTGGAGCCGTTGTTGGCGACCAGCACCCGCTTTCCGTCCGGGCTCACGGCGACCGAGTCCGGTCCCGTGCCCACGGTGACGGTCTGGCTCACCTGATTGGTGGCCGCGTTGACGACGCTGACCGTGTTGGAGCCGTTGTTCGTGACGAAAATCTGGTTGCCAGTCGGGGTCACGGCGATCGCCTCGGGGGTGTTGCCGACGCTGACGGCGTTGACCACCTGGGAGCTGGTGAGGTTGATGACGCTCACCGCGGCGGAGCCGCTGTCGGCGACGAAGAGTTCGCTTCCGTCCGGGCTCACCGCCAGGCCGGCAGGGACCGACCCGACAGGGATGGTGGTGGTGACGTGATCGGTGGTGGTGTCGATGACGCTCACCGAGTTGGAGGTGGCATCGGAGACGAAGGCCTTTGTTCCGTCCGGACTCACTGCCACACCGGCTGGGCTACCACCCGTCTTGATCGTCGCAGTGACCTTGTCGGTGATGGCGTCGACAGCCGTGACGGAGCCCGAGCCCGCGTTGGCGACGAAGACCCGGCTGCCGTCCGGGCTCACCGCGACGGCGGAGGGGCTCGCACCGGTTCCGATGGTGACGGCGACTTTGTTGTCGGCCATGCCGATGACCGACAGCGTGTCGGAGTTCTTGTTGGCGACATAGGCATACGTGCCCGGAGAGACCAGGCTCGAGGGGTCGTTCGTATAGGTGAGAACGGCTGGATTGCTGATTCCGGTCACCGCTGCGGTGATCTGGTAGCTCCCGATCACGTTGTTGGCCGTGAAGGCCGGTGCCTGCACGGTGCCTGCCGTCCCTGTTGTCACCTGGACGGTGTTGGTCGCCCCGGTGAAGGTTCCGCCGGCACCAACCGCCGGGGCGGTGAAAGTGACCGTGATCCCGGCCAACGGGGTCCCGCCGCCGTCCGTCACCGTCGCCGTGATGGGAGTGGCGAAAGGCGATCCGATCTTCGCTGACGCCGTCGCGGGAGTGACGTTGAGGGTCTGCGCATGGACGGTGCCGATCACGATGCCGGTCGGGGTCGTACCGGCCGTGATGGGCGCACCGGTCGTGGTGTTGGTCGTTGTGTCGATCACCGAGACGCTGCCGGCCACAGCACCGGCTCCTTGGTTGGCCACATAGACGTGGTTGCCGTCAGGGGTGACGGCCAGGCCGTGGGGAGCCGTGCCGACCGCGATGGGTGTGCCGACGGTGGCGGCCGCGGCCGGGTTGATTACCGAAACTGTGTTCGATCCGAGGTTGGCGACATACACGTGCGTGCCGTCCGGGGAGACGGCAAGGCCTTCTGGCAGGAGGCCGACCGTGATCGGGTTCGGCAGGGTGGTCTGAGTGCTGGTGTTGATCTCCGATACCTGTCCGGGCGCCGCACCGGAACCGGGCAGGCTGACGAATGCCAGCTTGCCGTCGGGGCTGAACGCGACAGCGTGGGGAGATGCCCCCGGAGGCAGAATGATGGGTGTGGGGGTCGCCTGGTTGGTGGCGGTGTTGATGACGCTGATGTTGTTGGAGCCGCTGTTGGCGACGTAGACGTGCGCGCCGTCAGGGCTCACCGCAATGCCGTTGGGCAAGGTGCCGACGGGAACGGTGGCGATTACCTGATCGGTCTGAGCGCTGATGACGGACACGTTGTCGGCGTTCTGGTTGCTCACGTAGATGTGGCTGCCGTCAGGGCTGACCGCGACACCTACCGGACCGTTGCCGACGGGGATGGGGGCGCCGACCGCGATGTCGGTGGCGGCGTTGATGACGCGGACATCGTTGGTGCTCTGATCGGCCACATACAGGCGGGTACCGGCGGGATTGACGGCAACCCCCGTCGGAAAGCCGCCGACGTTCATCGTGTCCGCCACCGCATTGTTCGCCGTGGCCACGGAAGTCACCGTGTTCGATCCCTCGTTGGCGACGTACGCGTACACGCCTGCGGGTACGACCCCGGAAGCCCGGCCGCCACCCGGCGGGGAGACGAGCAGGATACCCATGACCATCATGGCGCAGGCACCGAGGACGGCCAGAGCGGTCGTCCACATTCTCCGCTGCCCTTTTCCCCGCGCAAGGAAGTCCATTCGCGTCCTCTTCATCACTTCAACGCCTTCGCCGGGGGAGCGGGCTGCCTGGCACGGATCGGGGGCCTGTTCTTCTGGAGCCCAGGCCTCGAGGCGCCACAGCCCCGGGGCTCAGTGAAGACCGGCAGGACCCCACCGTTGCGCAGGCGGCGCATTGACGGCGCGCTCGAAGGGCGGCTCCTCAGGAACAACTTGACGGTGTTCGACTGCCCTTTCGGTCTTCTTGCCCGGAACCGCGCCGCGCCTGCTTGGGTGTTGCTCGATGTCCGCAGCCCTGCCAGCTCGGCGGCGTGCACTCAGACCGACTCCCCAGCCCTGTCCAGGCGGTCGACGACCCGTGCCACGGCCGCGTGGATCAAGGGTTCGGCCCGGGTGATGAACCGTCCCACGATGCTCTCGGTCCCGTAGCGGATGAGGATCTCCGCCGTACGGACGCGCGACGTTGTCAGTTGTCCGTTCAGCGCCGAGGTCATGTCGCAGTAGACCATCGCATCCTGCAACTCCTGCGGCGGCAGTTCGAACTCGCCCTCCAGCGGCTCCCGCAGCTCCCGCAACTCGGCTTCCAGCAGGGCGAAGGTGTGATGGGCGACGAGGGACACCACGCGTTGGTCGACGCCGAGGCCCCGCAGGTACCGGGCACCGTCGAGCGGGTGGAAACCTGTGCGGCTCACCGTGGACGCGTAGCCGATGTCGTGCAACAGGGCTGCAGCGCGAACGACCTCACTGTGCTTGCCCAGGATCGGGGCCAGACGGGAAGCCCCGGCGGCTGCGCCCTGGGAGTGCTCCCACCGTTGCGGGAATTCCCTCGCCAGGAGGCAACGCGCCAGGTCGAAGGCGTGATCGGTATGAGCACCGGACAGCACAGCCGGACTCGTCAGCCGGGCCCGCGGGAAGGCGGACGGACGGGGTGCGCCTTGCGCGCCGGACATGCGTACCGACGGATACTCCTCGGTCACCTTGGCCTCCCGACTACCTGGGGCGTACCTGTGTGTGCCCGAACCTGATCGTGAACGCCGCCGACCGGCCAGACTTGCCCGATCGGTCCGGCGATCGGACAGCCGCAGGTTCGAAAAGGGAGGAGTGTGCGAGCGTCTCCACAAGCCTCTCCGCGCCGACACTTGTAAGCGTGAGCGGCTGCATAGCTGCCGGAGTCGATGAAGTCGATGAAGGAGTCGCCGGCGGTGGTGGCCGCGGCAGAGACGCCGGGAGGCACCGGACGATGAACCAGTCACCACCCCTGGTGCCAGGCCCCCGGATTGACCTTGTGCTGCGGCGCTGGATGCGCGGGCTCGGCGAACGCGTCGAACACGCCCTCAGCCACGCACCGTTGACCGCGGTCTGGTTCTGGACCAGCCGAATCGCCCCTCTGGCGAGCGTGGTCGCACTCGTTGTCGCCACCCAGCACCCCCGTTCCCGGGCGCTGTGGATCGTCGCAGTCGTGCTTCTGCTTCTCGCGGGCATCGTGGGCACCGCCACCGGCAACACTCTCGGCCGGCTCAGCGATCCTCTGACCGGCTTGCGCAACCGACACGGCCTCCTTGAACTCGCCGACAGCAACCTCAAGCGGATGGCCCGGCGTCGCGGGCCGGGCGCCGCCGGCGCCACTGCACTCGTCCTGCTCGACCTGGAGGGATTCCGGGCCCTGAACGACTCGCTGGGTACCAGTACCGGTGACCAGGTGCTGAAGGAGACCGGCCAACGTCTCAACCGCTGGTTCCGTGAGACTGTGCCCGCGCCGCAGGGCCTTCGACGACGTTTCCGCATCGCCGAGGAACGAGGGACGGTCGCACGCTTGGGCGACGACGAGTTCGCCGTCCTCATCCACCACGTCACCGACCCCTCAGCTCTCGAACAGACCGTCCGCGGGCTCCTCGACGAGCTGTCCTCCCCGTACTCCCAGGACGCATGGCCCGCCCTCGCCCTCGAGGTCAATGCCGGCCTGAGCTACCACCCCGATGACGCCGACAACGCCGACGCCCTGTTGAGCCGCGCCGACATCGCGCTGCGCCACGCGCAGTGCCGACGCAGCGGGTTCGAGGTCTACGACAGCGAACACGACGCCGTGCACAGTGCCGAGCGCCTGGGACTGCTCACCGAACTGCGGCGTGCCATGCGTTGCAAGGAGCTACGGCTCCACTATCAGCCGATCGTCGACTTCACCGGTCGCACCACCGCTCTCGAGGCTCTGCTGCGCTGGGATTGCGCGGGACGTGGCCCGGTACCTCCCAACGACTTCGTGCCCCTGGCCGAAGCCAGCGCCCTCGCCCCGGACCTGGCCGATTACGTCCTCGACGCCGCGGTGCGCCAGGCCACCCACTGGTGGCGGCGAGGGATCTATCTCCCCGTCGCCGTGAACGTCTCCGCGCGCGATCTCACCCAGGACGGATTCGCGGCCGCCACTCTCGCCCGCCTCACCCGCAACGGGTTGCCCGCGCACGCCCTCGAACTGGAGATCACCGAACGACTCCTGATCGATGACTGGCAGCCGGCCGTCTCCACACTCGACGAACTGCGGCGCGAGGGCGTCCGGATCTCCCTCGATGATTTCGGTACCGGCTACTCCTCCCTGGTCAGGTTGCGCAGTCTGCCGATCGACACCCTCAAACTCGACCACTGGTTCGTCGCCAGACTGGCTGCCGACGAGGACGACGCCGCAGTGGTGCGCTGCTCTGTCGAACTTGCCCATCTGCTCGGTATGCGGGTCGTCGCCGAGGGGGTCGAGGACCAGTTCATCTGGCAGCGACTGCGGGCGATGGGCGTCGACGCAGCACAGGGCTGGTACATCAGTGCGGCCCTGCCACCGGACCGGGTCCCCTCCTGGTTGCAGGATCACGAGGCCGCCGCGCCCGCTCGGACGAGGACCAGGATGCCGTCCTTGCCGTCCATGCCGCAGCCGCGCACCCGTGAGCCGCTTCCCCCCGCCTGACAGGGGCGTTTCGGCGGGCCGTGGGGAACCGGCCCGGGCCTCTTCGGGTGGTCCTCAGGGGGGGGCTTCACTCCGGCATAAGTTCTTCCGCGCGCAGGGCACGACGGGCTGCCGGCTTGGCCCGCCCCTGGCCGGCCGCGGTCCGTCACCCTGTCACCTGCCCGTTCGGGCAGGGCGAAGCAGGCGGGGGCGCGGCACCCTGTGGGGGGGTCCGACAGCTATCGAGGTGGCCGCCCATGCCTGACAACAATCTCCGTCGTCGCCGCACGCTCCCGGTGGCGGCGCTAGGTTTCACCGCGACGGCACTGTTGGCGGCGGCGTGCGGCAGCGCTACCTTCAACGTGCCTTCCACCCCGGTTGTCTCCGATGCCCAGGTGCCCAGGTCCTACCCCACAGCACCCAACCCGGCGGCCGGCCCGGGCTGGGCGGTCGAGCTGGACATCAACAACATGATCGCAGTGGACTCCGGCTCGGACCCGAACAAGCTCATCCCCTTGTGCAATGCCCTCGGTGACGACGCACGTCAGGCGGTCGGGCATGCTCTGAGCGGCTCGGCCGTGACCGGATACCGATGGAACGCGGTCATGCAGGATCTGCAGACCCAGTCCGCCGCCTGCGTTACGGGCGTCCACAACACGGACCAGCCCTCGGTGGACGAGGCGAAGCGGCAGATCATCGAGGACGGGAACATGCTGATCGGCTGACGGGCCTTCGCCCGGCAGGCCGGGCAGCTCGTCGGGCTTGACCTGGGGGCCTTTGTCCTCCGTCGGGAGGCTGCCCTACGCGACCGGTTCGGGTTCGGCGGCGGTGGGTGCGGTCGCTGCGCCGGCGCGGCCTGCCAGCAGGTGGAAGGCGAGATCGAGTGGACCGGTGAGGGCCGGGTCGCCGGGGGCCGCCTTGCGCGTGATCTGGATGCCCTGGGTCAGCGTGACCAGCAGGCGCGCGGCCTCGGCCGCGTCGATCGCGTCGGAGAGCTCTCCGGTGTCCTGGGCGCGCCGGAGTTGGGTAGTGAAGGCGGCCCGGACGTTGTCGAGGCTGCGGCTTACCAGTGCGGCGACCTCGCTGTCGTGGGGGAGCAGTTCCGCGATGCTGTTGACGCTGAAGCAGCCCGCCGCCGGGCCGCAGGAGGCGTCGGTGACCAGGAGGACCTCAAGCAGGCGGCGCAGCTGGGGGAGGGCCGGGGCGGTGTCGTTGAGGGCGCCGGCCAGGAGGGTGGCCTGGTGTTGCAGATAGCGGTCGAGGGCCTTGAGGAATAGCTGGTGCTTGTCGCCGAAGGCGGCGTAGATGGAGCCGCGGCCGAGGCCCAGCTCGGAGACGAGGTCGCTCATGGTGGTGGCCTCGTAGCCCTTGCGCCAGAACAGGCGCATGGCGAGGTTGAGGATCTCTTCCTCGTCGAACTCTCTCGGTCGTCCCATGCAGCCACGGTACCGAATGGGCGAGGCTGGACCCAGCAGTACTTGACCGAATGTTCCAGAACATCTAAATTGTGGAACGAGCGGTCAACAACAGGGCTGGCCGCATCACCCTCTGCCTGCCTCTAGGAGTCGCGCCATGACCGACACCCCCCGCACCAACCGCGAGGTCCACCTTGTCTCCCGGCCCGTGGGCGAGCCCGGACCGGAGAACTTCACCGTCGTGGACGCCGCGATCCCCGAGCTTGGCGAAGGACAGGTCCTGGTGCGCAACACCTGGATGTCGGTGGACCCGTACATGCGTGGCCGCATGAATGACCGCACCGACTCCTACATCCCGCCGTTCGCCCTCGGGGAGGCGCTCAGCGGCGGCGCGACCGGTGTCGTCGTGGAGTCCCGTGCCGCCGCCACCCCGGTGGGCACTACCGTCATGCACCAGCTCGGATGGCGCGACTACGCCGTCCTGGACGCGACGACGGTCACCCCGATCGACACCTCGCTGGCACCCGCGGAAGCCTACCTCGGTGTCCTCGGCATGCCGGGCCTGACCGCATACGCGGGCCTGGTCGAGGTGGCCCCCGTGGCCAAGGGCGATGTGGTGTTCGTCTCGGGTGCCGCCGGCGCCGTGGGCAGCGTGGCGGGCCAGATTGCCCGGCAGCTCGGCGCCTCGCGGGTGATCGGTTCGGCGGGCGGCCCGGAGAAGGCCCGCAAGCTGGTCGAGGACTTCGGCTTCGACGCCGCCATCGACTACCGCGCCGGCTCCGTGGCCGAGCAGCTCGCCGCGGCAGCGCCGGAGGGGATCGACGTCTACTTCGACAATGTCGGTGGCGAACACCTGGAGGCGGCCATCGGTGCGATGCGCCCGCTCGGCCGCATCGCCCTGTGCGGGGCCATAAGCCAGTACAACGCCACCGAGCCGGTGCCCGGCCCGAGCAACCTCGTCACCGCGATCGGCAAGCAGCTCACCCTGAAGGGCATGCTCGTCGGTCAGTACTTCCCCCTCGCTCCCCAGTACATCCAGGCCGCGGCCGGATGGCTCGCCAGCGGCGCGCTGCGCTCCGAGCAGACCGTGTTCGAGGGCATCGACCGGGCGCCGGACGCCTTCCTCGGCATGATGCGCGGCGCCAACATCGGCAAGATGCTGGTCCACCTCGCCGCCGCGTAACCCCGAAGCCAAGGCGGAGCCCTGGCAGCACGTCACAGGAGAAGCAGTGAAAGTCGAGATCTACTCGGACCTGGTGTGCCCTTGGTGCTACATCGGCAAGCGGCGGTTCGAACAGGCCCTGGCCTCCTACGCGGGGGCTGATGAGGTGGAGGTCGTGTACCGGCCGTTCCAGCTCAACCCGGCCACCCCGGAAACGCCGGAGCCCGCGGCCGCGGCCTACGGGCGTAAGTTCAGTACCGACCCCCAGCCGATATTCGACCACCTCACCAGGGCGGCGGCGGCCGAGGGCCTCACCTTCCGCATGAACGACGCGATCTCGGCCAACACCCTTCAAGCCCACCGGCTGCTGTGGTTCGCCGCCCGCCACAACTTTCAAGCGGAGGTCAAGGAGCGCCTGCTGGCGCTCCACTTCACCGAGGGTGGCAACATCGGCGGCATCGAGGAGCTCACGGCCGCCGGCGCGGCGGCCGGGCTGGACCGTGACGAAGTCGCGGCCTTCCTGGCCTCGCACGAGGGAGAGGCCGAAGTCCGGGCCGAGCTCGGCGAAGCCGCACAGCTGGGGATCTCGTCCGTGCCGACCTTCGTGTTCGACGGCAAGGTCGCCGTCCCCGGGGCCCAGAGCCCGGAGTTGCTAGTCGAGATCCTCGAACGAGTCGCCGCCGGGGAGTTCGACGCGAGCTGACGGTGTGTCCCGGGCGGCCGAGCACCGCTGCCGCCCGGGAACCCGGTGCAGTGATGCGTCAGCCGAAGCAGGCCGGGGTGAGTGTGCCCAGGCCGATGGCGTGATCGTAGCCACGGGCGGCGGACCGGCCTTGGTCCTGGGCGAAGGTGTCGAGGAGCAGCCCTCAGATGCCGTTATCCGTGACGACGGCGATCTGCTGGGTGGGGTCCAGTCCGGGGTCGGTGATCGTGGTAGGAGTCGGCGGGCCCGGCGTAGATGAAGAGGGTTGGCGAAGACGCTGATGGTGGACTACATACGATCGCGACATGCGCGCTGATGTGATGGTCGCCGAGGACGACGAGAAACAGGCCGGTCTGGTGCGGCTGTACCTGGAACGCGAGGGACACGCGGTCACGGTGGTGTCCGACGGCCGTGCGGTGCTGGACCGGGTCCGGCACCATGAGCCCGACCTGCTGGTGTTGGATGTGATGATGCCCCACCTCGACGGTCTCGAGGTGCTGCGTGTCCTTCGCGGCGAGGAGCGGGAGCTGCCCGTGCTGATGCTGACGGCCCGGTCCACCGAGGACGACCTGCTGACCGGCCTCGGCCTGGGCGCCGACGACTATATGACCAAGCCCTACAGCCCCCGCGAACTGGTGGCCAGGATCCGCACACTGCTGCGCCGCACCAAACGCACGACGAGCCCCGCTGGCCGAGGCGTATCCGTGGGCGGGCTGCGCGTGGACCCGGACCGGCACGAGGTGTCCCTTGACGGTGTCCCCGTTGACTGCACACCCGCGGAATTCAGGCTCCTTGAGGCGATGGCGGCCGAACCCGACCGGGTCTTCACCCGGCAAAGACTCCTGGAGGAGTTGCACGGCTTCACCCGCTACGTCAGTGACCGCACCGTGGACATGCACATATCGAATCTCCGCAAGAAGCTCGAACCCGAGCCGCGCCGTCCGGTGCGCCTGCTCACCGTCTTCGGCGTCGGCTACAAGCTGACCGACCCCACGACAGCAACCCGCCATCATGCTCGCTAGCCGTGCCCACGCCGGTCTGCTGTCGCGCGGTGGGCGGGGCCCGCGTGCGGGGCTGCCACTGCGCAGGAGCCTGCTGGGCCGTCTCCTCGGCGTCTTCGCCCTGGTCGCGGCGTGCTCGGTGGCGGCGACGGCTTGGCTGGCGACGCAGACCACGACGGCGGCTCTCAGACAGGAACAGGGGCAAGCCCTGGCCGGTGACTCCCGGATCTACGACGCCCTGATCGGCTACGCTGCCACCCACCCGCGGTGGGACGGCGTCGACCAGGTCCTGCGGAACTTGGCTTCGCAGTACGACGTGCGAATCATCCTGACTACGCCCAATCGCCAGCTCCTGGGAGACTCCGCGAAGAACGCCCACCCCGATCAGCTGCCCGCCCGCCCCGCAGCGGTGGTGGACCCCTTGAACGTCGACCTCACCATCTCCGGCGCCGGCGGCACACCATCGCCCAGGGCACCGGAACAGATCGATGCCCGGGCGGTCGGCCCGTTCCGGCTGACACAATCCGAGCAGGACCAGCTCCAGCACAGAGCGGACGAGGCCGCGGCCTGCCTGCGCGGCCAGGGCGAGAACCCGGAGGTGGTCGAGGGGCCGTCCGGACGCCCGAGCATCCAGCCGCAAGCCCCCGCCCCCGACGGTGTGCCCGAAGAGGCTACGTGCCCAGATCCGGGACTGAGCACCCCGACGGCGACGGAACGCCGGGCGCTCCAAGCACTGACCGGCCTGACGAATGCCTGTCTCAGCCGCCAGGGAATCCCGGGCGTCGTGCTCAACCTGGACTACACCTGGCAATCAGTCGGCGGAGCCGCGGACACGCCGGTGGCGGTCGACCAGTCGCTCCAGAACCAAGATGCTGTGGCCTCGTGCATCGGCACGGCCCGGCGCGAGCAGCTGAGCCCGTACGTCGCCCGGCCCGCCCTGCTGTTCATCAGCGACCCAGGCCGCGCGGACGGCACCGCGCTCACCCTTCCCGACACCGCGCGCATCGCCACCGCCGCCGCGCTCGTCCTCCTGGTCACCATCGGCATATCCGTCGTCACCGGATGCCGCCTGGTGCGTCCCCTGCGGCAGCTGACCGCGGCAGCCCAGAGGATGAAGAGCGGTACCGACACCACCCCTGTCACCGTCGGGGCCGACAACGAGATCGGCCGACTGGCCGCAGCGTTCAACGACATGGCCGAGCACCGCAGGCGTCTGGAGGTCCAGCGTGAAGCGCTGGTCAGCGACGTCGCACACGAACTGCGAACTCCCTTGAGCAACATCCGCGGTTGGCTCGAAGCCACTCAGGACGGCCTCACCGAACCCAACCCAGACCTGATCGCCTCGCTTCTGGAGGAAGCCGTCCAGCTCCAGCACATCATCGACGACCTCCAAGACCTCGCCCAAGCCGACGCCGGCGCCCTGCGTCTGCACCTGGAGCCGGTCGACGTGACGGACCTGCTGCACCAGATCGCCGCCGTCCATCAGATCCAGGCCGCACGCGCCAGCATCACCTTGACCGTCTCGGCGCCCGACGATCTCCTCACCCTCACAGCGGACCCCATCCGGCTACGGCAAGTGGTCACCAACCTGCTCACCAACGCCCTGCGTCACACACCGCAGGGCGGTCAAGTCCACCTGTGCGCCCGCACCGACAGCAACGGCCCGACCGCCGACACCTGCGACCCGCGGGCGCGAACCCTCACGTTGGAGGTCACGGACACCGGAAGCGGTATAGCCGTCCAGGACCTGCCCCGCGTCTTTGACCGGTTCTGGCGCGCGGACCGCTCCCGCAGCCGTCACACCGGCGGCAGCGGACTGGGGCTGGCCATCGTGCGCAAGCTCACCGAGGCCCACAACGGCACCGTCACCGCGGCCTCCGAAGAAGGCACCGGCGCCACCTTCACACTGCGGTTTCCCCTCTAGGCGAGAGCACCCCGAGGAGCACGGCACACCCCAGCCGGGACACACGAACGACTTGGAGTCGGTGAACGCGCTGCCCTCTCGAATCCTGACGAGATGACCACACAAGCCTGACATCCGGCTGACAAGCTCTTGCGAGGATCACGGTCACCGGACCAGCCGCCCGCGCCACAGCGCGCCGCCGGCCCGCATCGAACCGTCAGGAGATCCACGATGTCCTCCCACCGCTATCCGTCCCGCCGCAACCTCCTGTGGACCACCGCCCTCACCGCCACGATCATCGGCGGCGCAGCGCTGTCCACCGCATCCGCCTCCGCCTCCGCCATGGCGACCCCCGCCCGGCATGCGGTACCCACGGCTGCCCCCCATGCAGTGCCTTCGGGCGTCCCGTACGAGGTCGGCTCGGGCGCGCCGCATGCAGTGCCTTCGGGCGTCCCGTACGAGGTCGGCTCGGGCGCGCCGCATGTAGTGCCTTCGGGCGTCCCGTACGAGGTCGGCTCGGGCGCGCCGCATGTAGTGCCTTCGGGCGTCCCGTACGAGGTCGGCTCGGGCGCGCCGCATGTAGTGCCTTCGGGCGTCCCGTACGAGGTCGGCTCGGGCGCGCCGCATGTAGTGCCTTCGGGCGTCCCGTACGAGGTCGACTCCGGCAGTCGGTACGAGGTGGCTACTCCCCACTGACCCGACCTGAGTGCGGGCCTGCCCTGTATCGAGTCGGACATGGGGCTGGTTTGTTGCCCGCACCGCATCCGACCGTCTGCGTGGAGCAGGCAGCTACGGCAGAGACGCGTTGCCGCAATGTACCTCCAGCCGGATCTCCACCATCGGCCCGGCGAGAGCGCAGAGGGCACCTCTCGGTGCCGCGTGCCGAACCTCCCTGATGCTCCGCCCGGTTTCCTGTCCCGGGCGGTCCGCCGGCCCCGGCCGTGCCCTTCCCCCCGTGGGGTACGCCGGGGCCGGTCACGTTTTAGGTGATCACTGCCCACGGACGACGCACCCGGGCCCGCCCCAACTCCGCATTACCGCCACCCAATCTAACTGCTGCCTGACGTGACGACAGTCCCTGTGTGCAACGGACGAGGAAGTGTCCCGGCCTGGAGCGCCTGCGTCAGCTCGTGCCGTTGTGCGGGCCAGCAGCGGAAGCGAAGCGGTCCGTCCAGCGCGACCAGTCCGCGATGGCCGTCGAGCCGCTGCAGACGGCCCACGTGTTTCGCACAACGCCGTCGTGGGTGGCCGACCCTTGGCCTGGCACGCGCGAGGCTTGCCGCTCGAAGGCGCTGTGCGGCGCAAGAGTGATCTCGTTCGGCGTGACCGAGTACCGGCCTGGCAGCAGGTCGGTACCGGTGGCCACCAGGAGCACCGCCGTAAAGGGGGAGGGCCAGTGTTCGAAGACCTGGCGTGCCCCAGGATCATCCCGGGTCAGGGTGTGGCCGTTGATCGTGATCTTCAGGTTTTCGTGGCCTTCGCGGACTTCCATGCGCACCTCGCCCGCCAGGCTGGCGATCTCGTACCAGCCGCCGGGGACCTGTTCGATCAGGTCGACCGCCTCGACGCCGTCGATCAGTGAGCCGACCGGATCGAAGCCTGACGATGCCCGCCCGCGGTTCTGCTTGCGTCTGCCCACGCCGCCACTCTCCTCCGCCTGAGCTTGTTTCCCGCACGGCACGCTATCGGGTCCAGCGACAGGTGCAGGAGAGCGTGGACGCCGTGTCGCTCGGCGGGTTCACCGCCCCGATGTATCGTCAGCAGACAAACCGGCTGGACAACTTGACAATCCCGTTATCGACCTCACGAACTCGCCATGGATCAACGGGGTTTCGCCGCTGCTCGGAGCCGCGCGACATATGCTCGGGCTCGGAGCGGCATTGGGCGGGAGGCAAATCGCCGCGCACCCCACAGCCTGGACGTCCTGCGCACCCACCTGGCCTTCCTGGCCGAGGCCCGCCGGCGCGGCGACGATTACGGGCCACTGGACTGGGATCCCATCCAGATCCTCCCCACCACGGTCAGCAGGGCAGAGCGGTGACCACCGCTGCCGTGGAGGCGCCACACACGATCTCCGCCGGACGGGCTGGGCGAAGCGTCGGTCCGGAGGCGAGGGTCGCGGCCAGGTCCAATCTTTGCTTGAGCATTGATTTGCCGCCAACGCTCCGAGGTCGCCTGCGGGCTGTCTGGGTCGCGGGGTGCGATCAGATGTGACTGAGGGGCTGGTAGGGCTTTTCGGGGCGGGCGTGGCCGTGGCGAGCGGTGCCGTAGCAGGACAGGAAGAGTTTCCAGCCGTCGCGACATTCGAGCGTCGCGCCGTAGCGGACCGCGGGCGGGTTCGGGCGGATGCTGTACCGGTCGGCACGCAGTACCCCGCCGGTCGGGTCGTCCGCGCCGGCCGCCGTGGCGACCAATGCCTGCTCGACCAGGGCCACGGGGACCGACTGGCCCGTCAGGTCTGGCACCTTCTCGCCTGGGGCTTCGTCGCTCGCACCGGTGGTGGGGGCGGGGCCGCTGGCGCCGGTGATGGTCCACCACACCTGGCCGCCGCTGGCCAGGGTGAGGGTCAGTCCGTAGGGGCTGTCGTCGTCGCGCTTGCCGGCGTCGGTGATGCCGGGAATGGTCGGGGCACGCTCGATGAGCAGCTGCTGGAGGTCGGCTGGAGTCATGGCGTCGGCGGGGGTCGGGGACGACAACGCGTCGTCGCAGTGGGTGCTGTCAGCGGGTGGTGGTGTAGCGGGCGGGATCGCGCCAGGCGCCGCGCGGGTCTGCGGGGCGAGCGTGGGCGGGATGGGCGGGGTGGTCGTGCCAGAAGCTTGCGGCGGTCTCGAGCGCGATCCACAACGCGTGGGCGCGGATCCGTGCGGGGGCGATCGCCTGCGGGTCGGGGGTGCGGGCCGCCTGGTCGACGTAGGTGAGGATGCCTCGCACCGCGTCCTCCACGCTGTCCTGCAACTGCTGGGCGCCCGGGTGCCCGGCGGCGTGGGCGTCGCGAACGCGGTCGCGCAGGAACCAGGTGAGCGCGGTCAGGCTGCCGGTGGTGAACGGGTCCACGGTGTGGAGTGCTTCGCCGGTCACATCGGTCGTGGGGGTGGTCATGGTGTGTGGGTGCGGCGTTGGCGGTCGCTGTCGGCGCGCAGTCGGTCGGTGCGGGCGGTGAGTTCGTCGAGGCGGTCGGCGATCCTCGGATGGTCAGCTTCCAGGAGGGGGCGGGCTTCGGCGAGGGGAGCGAGGAGACGGGCCGGGTCGTTGTCACCGAGGGCGTCCAGCAGGCGCTCTATCGCGGGGGCGGCGCCGGCTCCGAGGTCGTCGAGGGCGCCGATCTGCCCGGCGAGGCGGCGCAGGTCGGCGGCGTTGTCGCGGGCCCAGGTGGTGACCGCGCGGTCGGCGGCGCGCTGGTCGCGGGCGGCCTGGACGCGTTGCTCGCCGGTGCTGCCGGCAACGGTGCCCGCGTCGGCGTTGGGGCGCAGGCGCAGGTAGCGGCGCTCTGCGGCCTGCCGGCTCTGGACTCCCAGGGGTTCGGCGAGGTCGGCCCAGGTGGCCCCTGCGGTGCGGGCGGTTTCGATCAGTCCGGTCTCCCAGCCGGCGAGTTCTTCCCGCACGTGACGCAGCGTCATCAGCGCCGCCAGTGCCTGGCTCGGGTCGTCCTGACCGGCGGCGTCGGCGGGGGCGTGGCGGGCGGTTCGGGCGGCGGCGTCCATCATGCCCAGCGCGGCAGCTGCGGCCAGGAACGAAGCCGGGCCCACCCCCGCGGCCCGGTCGGGATCCTGCACATCCATATCGTCACTCTTTCGCTGACCCAGTGTTTGTCATCGCCTAGACGACATGCTACAACAGTTGTCGTCCGCACCACACCGGTGCGAACCCCGAAAGAGACCTGCCCGGACCGGAGGTGTCCGACGATGTCCATGCGCACTGCGGTGAACCACCAGGCGCCCCCCGGATCCGGGGCACGACCGAGGCCGATCCCGATGGACGCCTGGCGCGAGACCGATCGCTTCGTGATCGCCCTCGACCTGCCCGGCATCCCGATCGAGGCGATCGACCTCGAGGCGCACGGTCAGATGGTGACCGTGCGGACGCAGCGCCGTCCCGCCCCGCGCGGGCAGGGAGCCCCCGCACAGGTCGCCGAGCGGCCGCACGGGGTGCTCGAACGCCGGATCCAGCTGGCCGACACCCTGGACGCGTCCCGCATCCAGGCCCACCTGGCCGACGGCGTCCTGACCCTGACCGTCCCCATCGCCCAGGCCTCCCGCCGCCGCACGATCACCGTCCACGCCGGGCAGGACAGTCGCTCGCACCGGGCGGCGGACGAGTCCGGCCAGGCCGTTCCCGCAGCGGCATGAGTCCCCAGGCAACGATGCCCCGGCGGCGCTCCCTCGACCCACACTCCCGCCGAAACCGCCGACCAAACGGCGGCGCGGGGATGGGAGTGGTGCGCGCCGCAGGTGAGCTCGACTGGGCCACCACGCCTGCTCTGCGGGCCCGACTACAGCGTGAGCTGGAGTCGCATCCCGGCGGCGTGGTGGTGGACCTGACGCGGGTGACGTTCGCCGACTGCGCCGCGCTCGGGACGCTGATCGCCGCCCGCAACCATGCCGCCGAACTCGGGCGCCGGCTGAAGCTGCGCGGCACCCCGCCCCCGGTGACCCGACTCCTGAAGGCCACCGGCACTTATGCCCTGTTCCCTCAGGACGCCTGACCATCCGAGTCACCCAATAGGCGACAGGTGGAACTTGTCGCTGAAAGGGTTACGTGTTATGACGGATGTGTGAGCGCGTCGATACTCGCCCGTTGATTCGATCAGGAGGTGCTCGACGATGTTGATGCGCACTGACCCCTTCCGCGAGCTGGACCGGATCACCCAGCAGATGTTCGGAACCACCGGCACCTGGTCGCGCCCGTCCGCGATGCCGATGGACGCCTGGCGTGACGGCGACACGTTCTACGTCCAGTTCGACCTGCCTGGCATCAGCCCGGACGCGATCGACCTGGACGTGGAGCAGAACGTGCTGACCGTCAAGGCCGAACGCCGCCCGGCCGAACGCGGCGACGGCGCCGAGGTCCAGGTCTCCGAACGGCCGCTGGGAGTGTTCTCCCGGCAGCTGTTCCTCGGCGACACCCTCGACACCGACAAGATCAGCGCCGCCTACGAGGCCGGCGTGCTCACCCTGACGATCCCGGTCGCGGAGACCGCCAAGCCCCGCAAGATCCAGATCAGCGGCGGCGACGACCGCAAGGAACTCCAGGCCTGACCCCATCGGGCCTGGTACCCCGAAGGAACCGGTGCCGCGCGGACGGAAACTTCACTCTCCCCCCGGCCGTCCGCGCGGCACCCCGACGACCGCCCCGCCCAGCCGGGGCCATGAGCTCCAGACCCGGACCAGGCACTCGGGCCTGGAACGCAAGGAAAAGGGGCGGGTGCCGCGCGGCACCCACGGGCTTCTCCCCGGGGCCCCGGGCCGCGCGGCACCCCGATCACCTGCGAGGTGCACTCCCATGACCACGCAGACCACCGAGGCCGTCCAGGCCGCCGCTTCCGTGGACGAGACGTTCTGGGACATCATCCTGGCCGATCCGGAGCTGGCCGCGGCCCAGTTCGCCCCCCTCGCCGAACCCGAAGGTCCGCCCCGACGGCGTCTGCCGCCCGCGGACCGACCCGGATCCGGCGGCCCCCAGCGGGCGCACAGGTCGGCCCCTATCGCGGGCCGAGGCATTCGCGGTGGCGGGCGTGGCGTCCCGGCCGTGGCGGCGGGCACGGTCCGCGGCCCGCCCACCTCACCCCTGGCACGGGACGGAGGCCGTGATGACGCGTGAAAAGCCCAAACCGTCCGACCCGTACCGGGTCCTCGGGATCGGCCCGGACGCCAGCCGGGCCCAGATCACCAGCGCCTACCGGGCCCTGGCCAAGTACTGGCACCCGGACACCAACCCCAGCCCCGACGCCCCCGAACACCTCGCCCGCGTCATCGACGCCTACCAGCAGCTGCAATGCCCCGCCGCCCCCGCGGCCGACCCCGGCGGAACCACCCGCGACGATCCGCCGACCCACGTGGCCCCCAGACCACCCCGGCCGCGGGGCGCGACCGTCGTGGCAGGACCGGTCCGCGTCCACGGTCTCCCCCCAACCTGGGGCAGTGGGCCCCAGAGGTTCGCGCACCGCGAAGGAAGGGCAATGGAGAACTCCCCCTGGCCGAACCACTCACACCCACAGTCGGGACGGATGACTACCGAGATCCGGGAACTCTCCGGAGCGGTGGTATGCCAGGTGGTTGGCCCCATCGACCGCTCCACCGGGTCACGCCTGACCCACGCGCTGAATCTCGCCTGACCCGGACCACACCACCAAAGGAGCTACAGGTCGACCTCTCCAAAGTCGACCTGTTCACCGCCGACGGACTGCGCGTGCTGCTCGCCCTGCGGGACGCCGCCAAGCTCCGCCACGTGCCAGTCGTGCTGCTCGGCCCCAGCCCCGCAGTCAACCGCCTCCTGCAGGCCAACGGCACACACGAGCGGTTCACCACCCGCACCGCCACCACCGTGTCCACCGCCGTCGACCCAGCCCTGAACCACCTACGCCACCGAACCAAAACGGGTCAGTGGACGCCAACCGGCCGGGACCGCGCGGCGCTCACAGCCCTCCTACCCCGACTGGAATGGGCGGACCCCGCCCACCTGCCCCGCAGCGCGCCGACCGCCGAACGCGCCACCCGCATGCAAGCCGCCGCGGCCGCCCTGGCCACCGCCGCCCTAGCCACCCGCGGTGAACTCGCCGAACTCCTCGCCCAATACGCGACCGCACTCGCCCACATTGAGAACGACCCCGCGCAGCCCTCAGTGACCACTCCCGCCGTTCTGAACGACGCCGGAGACGCACTGCGACGCCTCATCGCCTTCCTCGAAGTGGCGGCCCATCCATAGCGTCGAGGGGACGAACGCGCCCACGTGCATCGACTCAGCGAACGGTCCGCAGAGAGCCCGCCTGGCAGGACTGCGCGCCACCGGCCCGCGAGCCCGCCACCGTGACGGCCGCTGTATGCCAAGCCGTCCTGGCCAAAGGAGGAGCGCCCGGGCCCACTCACATATGGCCCCGGCGATGGCATAACGTCCATCCCATGCCGAACCGCCCTATCTACAGCCCGGCCGAGCAACAGCAGATCAGCACGCGGGCGAGCCTCGCACGCGCCGCCTGGTCCGCGGGCAGACAGGATGGTATGCCGTCAGGAAAAGGAACGCCCACCGTGGAGGAAGAGAATCTCGGGCAGGCCGCCCTCGCGGTCGACGCCGCCAAGCAGGCCCTATACGCGGCCCGCCGGGACCTGGCCACAGCCGTCATCACAGCGCGCCGCGGTGGCATGTCCGTCTCCCGCATCGCCGCACGCACCGGCCTGGACCCCGCTAGTGTTCGCAACATGCTCGCCGCCAACGGGCTGCGGTAGGGAACCCACCCTGGGGGAGACGGAAGCCCGGGCAACCACATGGTCCTCTACTCCTGCAACGCGGGTTCCACGAACGACACGTACTTCAACTGGGTCTTCAAGGGCAACGGCCTCCAGGTTCAGCCGAAGGTCGCATCCGTCAACTGCATCAACTCCTGGGGCGGCCTCTACCAGGGCGCACAGGCCCGCCTGTACCCCTGCGCCGACGTCCAGGAAGATAACGTCCTCTCCCTCCCGCTGTAACTCCATCACGGCATACCGCGGCCCCGCCTTCCGATGATCGGAAGGCGGGGCCGCGGTATGCCGGAGCCGCTCCTACAACTGCCCCAAGGGCGAGGTCATCCACCCGTGGGAAGCCGGCTGTCAGGCTGCGGTCGACTGCCAGGGGGCCTGGGGGATGATGATGTCCTCGTTGTCGACCTGCGAGCAGGGGTAGAGCTTGGCCGGGTTGCCGTTGGCCAGGCCGCCCCAGATGTTCAGGCAGGTGTTGAGTGCGGACCGCGGCTGGATCGGGTGCAGCCAGGGGTCGCCGACCCAGTTCCAGGTGCCGTCGGCGTTGCCGTTGCAGTAGTAGAGCTTGATGTCGTTGCCGGTGTTGTCGCCGCCCTGCCAGTTGTTGGCGCACAGGCTGGGGTTCGTCTTCGACTGGAGCTCGAAGTGGTAGCTGTCGGTCTTGATGTAGTTCCAGATCTGCGCGTCGGAGTTGTTGCACGTCCAAGCCTGGAGATGCTGGCCGACGACGGCGTTGTTGCCGGGGATGTCCAGGCAGTAGGCGCCGCCTTCGAAGACCACGACGATGTTCGAGTAGTCGGCGTGCGCCGGGGCGACGCCGATGGTGAGGGCGACGAGCGGGGCCGCGGCGGCGGCCAGGACGACGAGACGCTTTCGCACGGGTAACTCCCGGTCGTAGTAGTCGGGAGGGTTCAGGCGTAGGCGATGACGACGTTCTCGTTCGAGTAGTCCCCGCACTGGTAGAGCTTGGCCGGGTTGCCGCTGGCCAGGCCGCCCCAGATGTTCAGGCAGTTTTGCCAGGCGCTCTTCGGCTGGATCGGCTTGTTGTAGGAGCCGCCGACGTTGTTCCAGGTGCCGTCGGCGTTGCCGTTGCAGTAGTAGAGCTTGATGTCGTTGCCGGACACATCGCCGCCCTGCCAGTTGTTGGCGCACAGGCCGTTCGTCTTCGACTTGAGCTCGAAGTGGGTGCTGTCCGTCTGGATGTAGGTCCACAGCTGCGCGTCGTCGTTGGAGTCGCACGGCCATGCCATGAGCTGCTGGCCGACGACGGCGTTGTTGCCGGGGATGTCCAGGCAGTAGTCCGGGCCGCTGCTGCCCTGGAAGACCACCTGGGAGTAGTTGGACGTTGCGTGGGCCGGGACGGCGCCGAGGGTGAGGGCGACGAGCGGGGCCGCGACGGCGGCCAGGGCGGTGAGGCGCTTGCGCATGGGGATTCCCTTGGATGTTGTGGTGGATGACGGGACGGGTGGTCGGCTCGTCGCTAGGCGGGGATGACGATGAGGTCCTCGTTGTCGACGTCCTGGCAGGGGTAGAGGCGCATCTCGTTGCCCACCGCGTCGCCGCCCCATCCGTTGACGCAGGTGTGCCAGGCGCTCTTCGGCTGGATCTGGAGGCCGCTTCCGGTGTGGACCCAGTTGAACAGCCCGTCCGGGGTGGTCTCGCACTTGTACAGCTTGATGTGGTTGCCGGTCGTGTCCCCGCCCTCCCAGTTGTTCAGGCACAGGTTGTAGTCGAGGCCGCTGTGGATCTGGAAGTGGGTGCTGTCCACCCAGTAAGTCGTCCACATCTGGGCGGCGGTGCCGTTGCAGGTCCACTGCTGGACCTGCTGGCCGCTGACGGCGTTGGAGTTCGGCACGTCGAGGCAGAGGTCGTTTGCGAAGCCGAGCGGCGCGGTGGAGTTCGCGGCGCTGGCCGGGGACGCGGCCAGGCCGGTAGCGATGAGGGCGGCGCCGGCGACGACGATTGCGGTGATGCGCTTACGCATGGTGAATTTCCCCGTTTGAGATGTTGATGTCGTGAATGTTCGATCTGTGCGCCCGGGCAACTGAGACGGCCCCAGGCCGCGGCGAAAGCCGCCCAGCGAAGGCGGGAATCTCTTGGTGAAGCCGAGGACGGCGTGGTCCGCGGGCGGATCTCGCCCCGGCATCCCGATGCAGCCCGCTCAGCTCACCCTGACGTTCGCAGGCGCGCGGAATACGCGGGAGCCCCAGGGCTCCCTGCGGGAGGGCAGCCGAAAGCGGCATGCCCGGTTCGTGCATTCAAAGCTCCCCCTAAAAACTGTCCCCCGACCAGCGAAGACTGGCGGGACGGGCCGCCTCACCTTGCCGTGATGATCATACTTGCTTTGGGTGGTTGCGCTTACGCCAAGGCGCGGGCGGCGCTCCAACGTTGCCCTGGCGCCCACACAGGCCATCCACCCCAGTCAAAGAGGGGAGTCCGTCCCGGGGATCGTGAAGGTGTCGTTGGTCTTGCCCCCGACGCCTACACGGCCGGCACCCTGTCCGCCCCCGCTTCTGAGAGCGAGGAGGACGAGGGCCCACCGCAGCGCCGCCTCGGTGCCCACGACCGCGACCTGGAACTCGTCGTCGACCTGACCGCCCTGCGCCAGATCCTGCCCACTCTGCCCGAGGCCGACCGGCGCATCCTCAAGCTCCGCTTCGTCGACGACCTCACCCAGGCCCAGATCGGCAAGCGCCTCGGTTACTCGCAGATGCACATCTCCCGCATCCTGACCCGGATCCGAGAGGACGGCCTGGAAGCCGGCCATGCCCGGATTGGCGGTGACGGCCGAGGTGTAGGCGTGGGCCGGGCTCCGCGAACAACTCGACGACCAGTAGCAAGCGAACCGGAACGCGCCAGGCCAGGGTGTCGGCGGTGCGCCGTACGGAGCATTGCGCGCGGGCAGCTGCCAGCTACCCGTAGCGTGAGGGGATGTCTCTGCGTGGTGCCCCGCTCGCGCCGGCCGCCCAGACCCGCCCGATCACGGACCTCGACCGCCTGCCCCGCGGTGACCTGTGCGTGCGCTGCTCCGTCCGCTACCCGCCCGACCCGCAGTCCCCGCCCGGCCCGTGACGGCGGAGCCTCCCGGCCGCGGCGTCCCGGGCCGGACGCCGGTCCCGATGCGATCCGCACGATCACCCTGTTCTCGACTCGCCCCCTCGCCGACCGGCCGCGGGCCGCGTGTGAATGCCGCTGGTGGGCAGGTGCGGCTCATGTACGAGCTGCGCGAGCAATTCATCCCCTCGGAGGACTGCATGCCCTCGGGCATGTGGCACATCGTCGAGGAGGCTGGCTGCGTGCCCTGTGCGGGCACTCGGTCGTCGCGGACGAGCTCGCCAGGCCCCTCGCGGACCTCGCTGTCGACGTCGACTGCAGTTGCGACGTGTGCGAGCAGATCCACCGCGACATCGCCGCCTGAGGCCTGTGACCTGTGGCGTTTGCGGCCCGGAGTGTCTGGTTAGACGCGCCGTGCCGCTGGCTCTCTCGCCGACCCGGCGCCGGCGGCGGTGCCCGTGCTGGAAGGCTTCGGGGCACCTCGACATCCAGTGACTGCCGCGCCAGGTCAGGCCACCGGCCCAACCGATGTGGGTCCGGGGCCGCGGTGAGCCTACGACACCGGGCCCCGGACCGGGCCCGGTTCCACCGTCGGGCCCTCGGGGCGGACCAGCCACCGGGGGTGTAGCGGCAGGTCCTGCCCTGGCTTCACGGTGCGCTCGCGGGCATCCGCCGCGGGGCAGGCGCGTCGGGCGCATCCAGGTGAAGGGCACCCGCCGCCCGTAGTTCTTCGCCCGAACCGCCCGCGCCACCTCGGGCGCCGGCTCCGGCCACGGCTGAGGCTCCATCGACACGAACGCACCCGGGCGTTTCCCCGGGTTCGTGGACACCGGTTGTCATGCGGCAACGACCAGCGTAGTTGATCGTTGTTCGTAGGTGACCGGGCTGATCTGGCCGAGGCTGGAGTGCCGCCGCCGGGTGTTGTAGCGGGTCACCCACCGGAAGACGGCGAGTCGGGCTTCGCGGGCCCCGTTCCACCGTTTCCGTCCCTGGAGCGTCTCGCGTTTCATGGTCGCGTTGAAGCTCTCCGCGGCGGCGTTGTCCGCGCTGGTGCCCACTGCGCCGCGCGATCTGGTCACGCCGAGCTCCGCGCAGACGTGCGCGAAGTCCCTGGACCCGTACTGGGCCCCGTTGTCGCTGTGGAAAATCGCCCCGCGCAGTCCGGCTGCGCCGCGGGCGGCCGCGGCGGCCCGCAGGGCGTCGGTCACCAGGGACGTGCGCATGTGGTCGGCGATCGACCAGCCCGCCAGCCGTTTCGAGCACAGGTCCAACACCGTGGCCAGGTAAAGGAACTGGCCGCCACCGATGGGCAGGTAGGTTATGTCGCCCACGTACCTGGTGTTCGGCCTGGCCGCGGTGAAGTCACGGTCCAGCAGGTCCGGCACCGGTGTCGCCGACGGCTCGGGGATCGTGGTGCGGACCTTCTTGCGCAGGTGCAGCCCGACGATGCCGAACGTGCGCATCACGCGTTCCACGCGCTTGTGGTTAATCCGGTCCCCGGCATCCCGCAGCTCGGCGGTGACGCGCGGAACCCCGTAGGTCCCGTCCGAGTCGGTGTGGATCCGGGCGATCCGCTCGGCAAGCTCCGCGTCCGCCCTCGCCCGTTCCATGCGCGCGTCCGCGCCGGCCAGCCACCGGTAGAACCCGGACCGCGAGACCTGCATCATCCGGCACAGCCGCTTCACGCCGTAGGCGTCCCGGTGATCCTCGACGAACTGAAAGCGGCTGCTCACCAGCTGGTCTCCCGGGCGAAATACTTCGCGGCCCTGCGCAGGATCTCCCGCTCGAGCTCGAGCTCCTTCACCCGCGCCCGCAGCTGCCGGTTCTCCTTCTCCATCGCGCTCGCCTCACCGGCCCCCGGCCGGGCAGCCGCCTCCGCATCACGCACCCAGATCCGCAGCGTCTCGTGGTTGACGCCCACGTCCTGGGCCACCGACGCGTACGTACCGCCCGGCGTGGCGTGGTACAGCGCGACGGCATCGGCCCTGAACTCAGGGCTGTACTTCGACGTCCCCAACGGGAACTCCTGTTCTACGGATCCTCGCGATCCAATGATCAGGGTGTCCACGACCTGGGGGAAGCGCCCCCCACCCCTGCGGCCGGGGACAGGAAAGGAACCGGCCACACGCCAAGCCTGCCCCGACCATCAAGCCACAACCAGCCCCTTCACCGAATGGGCAACAGGGTCCGCCGCGGCCTGTTCCTTCTCGGAGTGGCAGGTGACCAGGGTCGCGTCGATGTCCAGGACCAGACCCGGCAGTTCACGCCCTCCCGCTTGTGAGCCGGGTATGGGGCGTCCGGTCTCGTCGACTTGCAGCCAGGCGACCTCGCGGGCGGTGGCCCTGGCTGCCCGCAGCGTGTTCAGGGCTGTTTCGTCGATGCCGGCCAGCACGCGCCAGGCGGTCGGGGTGGACGCGACGGTGCCGAACACGTCGGCCTGGTCGCGCAGCACGGTCAGGTCGGCGATCGCTTCGCCGCCGTCGGCGAGCATGACCGCGAGGTCCACCGCGACGCGGCCGGGGTCGTGTCCGGTCCCGCGCGGTCGCAGCCGGTGCAGGGCCTCGCTGAAGGCGCTGGTCAGCGTGGTGGCGTCGGCAAGATCCGCGAGCAGACGCGAGCCGGCGTGGCTGACCACCCCGTTCCCGTCGGCGCTGACGACGAGCTTGGGGCGAGACCGGGTAGTGTGCACGCAGAAAGTGCCTTCCTGCTGGAACGACTGGGACCTTAGACAAGCCTCATCGTTGCAGCTCAGAAGGCACTTTCGCTTTTCCGATCATGATCCGGACGCGACCCCAGATGAAACGCGCAGGTTAGCCATGTCGTCCTGGGGCAGGGGCTGGGCGGGGCAGGTGAGTAGCCAGGAGCCGCTCGTCCCGCCCGGAACCGTAACCAGCCTGCCGTACGGGCAATGGGGCTGCCATTCCTGCCCTATCGTGCACCCTTGGCCACATCCTGAATATCAGCCGGTCGCTGGGTATGCGCCCACCTCGAATCCAATCATGCGAGGTGAATCATGACTCAGCCACTATCGCACCGGCCGGCGTCAGGGCGACGGAGAGTGGTCTCCGTGCAGGACGAGCAGTACGTTCGACCAGCCCGGCGGTACAGTCCGTCTATTCCGTCGGGGTATCTGGCTCCCAACAAGGACCTGCCCTACGGCCCGATTCCTTGGAGACGTCTCTGGGCCGCCTGTGCGGCAACGGCGGTCGTGGTCGTATTGTCCGCTCCCATCGCCATTCTGTTCGTGCACGGTGTTCTGCACATCCCGGCCTTCGATGGCAAACAGGCAGCGTCCGCCCACATAACGGCAACCTCCCTCGCGCTCTGGTCGGGGCTCGCCACCATTGCCGCAGCAGCCGTGCTGACGGTCCTGCTGAGGGCCGTCCCCCGGCCGCTTCTCTTCTTCGATGCGATTGCGACTCTGGTCGCGGTGTTGATCGCTTTGCTGCCTTTCGCCTCTCGCAGCCCCGAGAACGTCCAGATTGCAAGTTCGCTGATCTATCTCCTGCTCGGGCTGGAGATCATGTTGCTGCTCTCAGGGGCGGCGCAAGCAATCCTCACACAGGTGATGCGAATCAAGGTCATCCCGCCGACCGTCGTGAGTAATTGATCAGCGGGGCTGGAATCGGCCTGGGCCTCGGCTTTTTGAGCGGATTAGTACTCCAGTGGCACTTCTCCATTTGTCCTGGTCGCAGGGCGCTTTTTGAGTCTACTGAGCTGACGTTGCGTCAGGGTAGTGGTGGATCGTGACTCACCCGATCGGGGTGCGTTGAACCAGTCATGGAGGCGGCGAGTGATGTCGAAGTAAGTCTGTGGGATGCCGAGTTGGAGTCGTTGCTGTTGCGGGTGGGCGAGCGGTTCGGCCGTGTCGAGCCGCGGCGGCGGATGCGGGACTACGTGCGCGGTCTGCTGGGTCCGGTGGGCAGGAAGAACAGCTGGCAGATAGCCGAGTACGCGGGTCATGACTCCCCGCATGGACTCCAGCGGCTGCTGTCCTGGTGCCAGTGGGATCCGGAGGAGATCCGCGACGACCTGCAGGACTACGTGGCTGAGCGGCTCGGGCAGCCGGATGGCGTGCTGATCGTCGACGACACCGGGTTCTTGAAGAAGGGCACCGTTTCCGCCGGCGTCCAGCGCCAATATTCCGGGACGGCGGGGCGCACGGAAAATTGCCAGATCGGGGTGTTCGCCGCCTACGCCTCCGCCAAGGGCCGGGCCCTGGTGGACCGCGAGCTTTACCTACCCAGATCCTGGACCGAGGATCCCGATCGGTGCCGCGCCGCCCGGATCCCCGAAGGTAAGTCGTTCGCGACCAAGCCGGAGCTGGCACGCGTCATGGTCCGGCGGGCGTTGGACTCCGCCCTGCCGATCGCCTGGGTGACCGCGGACGCGGCCTACGGGCAGGAGTGGAACTTCCGGCGCATGCTGGAGGAGGCCGGTGTGGGCTATGTCCTGGCGGTACCCAAGTCACAGCAGGTCAAGTCACCTGCGGGGAGCTGGCGTATCGATCATGTCCTGACCGGCGCCCCGGCCGAGGCCTGGGAGCGGATCTCCTGCGGGGACGGTGCGAAGGGGCCGCGAGTCTACGACTGGGCCGCGGCCAAGCTGCCCACCATCGAGGGATCAGACCCTGCCCACCACCGCTGGGTACTGGCCCGCCGCAGCCTCGCACGTCCCGAGGAGGTCGCCCACTACCTCGCATTCGCCCCTGCGGACACCAGCGTCGCACAGCTGGTCCGGGTAGCCGGCGCCCGGTGGGCCATTGAGGAGTGCTTCCAGGCAGCGAAGAACGAGTGCGGCCTGGACCAGTACGAGGTCCGCCGCTATGTCGGCTGGTACCGCCACATCACCCTGGCCATGCTCGCGCATGCCTTCCTGGCCGCCAAGACCGCCCACGCCCTCGAAAAGGGGGCCGAAGAAACGGTTCGAGCAGCCTCGTTCCCCTCACCGTGGCAGAAGTCCGACGGCTCCTGGACCTTGCCCATCCCCCCACAGCCCGGCACCGGTCACCCACGCACCGGCTCCACTGGTCCCACTGGCGCCGACGCCATCAGGCCATCGCCCGCCGCTGCCACTACCAGCGTCGCACGCACCCCGATCGGGTGAGTCACGATCCACCACTACCCTGACGCAACGTCAGCTCAGTAGACTCAAAAAGCGCCCTGTGACCAGGACAAATGGAGAAGTGCCACTGGAGTACTAAGCATCAAAAGAGCAGGCCAGAGCCACTGGTGACCCGCCGTTGAACCCAGACATCCCCCTGTCGGTGCGGCGGGCGGCCGAGCGGGACGATGGTGCCAGCGGGAGGGGCGGGAGACAGGCCTGGCCGAGGGCATGGTGGCGGGTGGGGTCAGGTTCGGAGGGTCCAGGTGCCGGCGTGGCGTTATCGGCGCTCCTGGCCCCACCTAAATCGGCCTGACCTGGACCCACGTGCGTGTTCGATTCCGGCTTGAAGCGGACCCACTTGAGACCGCTGGCACTGGTCGCCGGCGGGGCCAGCTCGAGCCGGAGGTGGCCGTGCCCGATTTGCCCTGGAGCCGCGTCAAACCGGAGAAGTAGGGCCATCTGCACCGATAACGCCATCGGCCAGGGTTGCGGGCAGGTGGGTGCGGTCGGGGAGGTGGAGTCGTCGGCAGGCGCTGTCGATGGTGGCTTGCACGGTGCGTGGGGTGGTCATCAGGGCTTGGGCGATCTGCCGGTCGGTGTGGCCGGTGGCGGCCAGGGTGGCGGCCTTGTATTCCAGGCCGGGCAGGACGGGCGCGGAAGGGGGAGGTGGTCCGGGGTCCGTGCCGATCGCGGCCAGTGCGGTGCGGGTGCGGCGGGCCAGGGCCAGGCTTCCGCATTCTTGGGCGAGGTGGTGGGCTTGGAGCAGGATGGGTCTGGCTGTGTCGGTGTCGTCGAGGCGGTAAGTGGCGGCGCCGAGCTCGTAGAAAGCGCGGGCGTGTTCGAGGCGGGCGGGGGAGCCGGCGAGAGTGTCGGCGGCCTGGTGGAGCAGGTCGAGTCCGGTGCGGCCTTGGGTGATGACGCCGAGGGTGCGCAGGCTCACGCCGACGGCTCTGGGGGTGCCCCAGGCGTGGGAGAGGTCCAGTTCCTCGCGGGCCAGGGCGAGAGCCTGTTCGCGCTGGCCCAGGGCGGCGTGGGCCAGCGCGGCTTCGGATCTCCAGGCACACGTGGCGGGGTTGCTCATCATGGTCCGCTGTTCGTGGGTCGCGCACTGCTGGAAGGTGGCCAGCGCGGCGTGGGTCTGACCCTGGGCGGCTTGAAGCTGGCCGCCGACGAGCAGAGCCGAGTAGCCCCAGTTGGTGTCGACCAGGTCGGTGCCGATGTAGGTGTCCAGGAGCCTGGCTGCTTCGTCCAGTTCCTCCCGCTCGATCATGGCTGTGATCGCCTGCTTGGTGAACGCCAGGGTGATCCGGTCTTTGCCTGCGGCGAAGGCGGGAAGGTCGGCCTGGCTGATGGCCAGGGCGACCGGGATCTGCCCGCGGCGGTTGGCGATCATGCTGTGCCCTAAGGCGGCGAAGGTGGACAGGAACGGCGAGCCGTGGCGGGATCCAAGGTCGGCGTATTGGCCGTAGTGCACCGCTGCATCGTCGAGCCGGTCGGTGGCCACCAGGCCGGTGCAGGCGTAGCCGAACAGCATCCTGGCCGGTCCGTCGATGAGGCTGCCGCCGCGCAGGGCCCGGTCGATGAGGTCATCGGTGGCCGCGGCGCTGGCCTCGCCGGACATCGCCGGGATGACCAGGGTCGCCAGGACGGTGCGTTCGGCCGGGGTGTCGCCGGGCAGGTTCAGGCGGCGCAGGCGTTCGGCCCACTGCCGGGCGTGCGCGACGGTGGAGGGGTGGTCGTAGCCGGTGAGGACCAGTTGGGCCTGCAGCCGCCACGAAAGCTCACGTCCCGGGGTGCCGGTCTGCTCCAGGTCGGTCACGGCCCGCGCGAGCACGTCCATGGCCTGGTCGTGGCTGTCTTGGAAGAACAGTGCGGCGGCCAGGGACGCAGCGGTGTGAGCGCGCTCGATTGGGTCGGTGGTCGCGTCCAGGGCCCGGGTCAGGTGCGCTGCCGCGGCTCCCGGGTCGGTTGCCACCTCCTGTTCGCCGAGCTCGGCGAACACCCGGGCTCGTGCGCGGGATTCGGGGCACTCGTGGACCGCCCGGCGCAGGTAGGTGGCGCCTGCCTGCGGTGCGCCCCGCCGGGCGGCGGTACGGGCAGCCTCGCGCAAGGCCTCCACCCGCCAGGCCTCGCCGGTGGGTTCGGCCTGCAGCAGGTGCGCGGCTATCACCTCACCGGCGGTGCCGTCCTCGTACAGGATCCGGGCCGCGCTGGCGTGGGTGCGCGCGAGCTGCTTGGCACTCACGATCGACTCGATGATCATCGTGCGGATCAGGGGGTGGGTGAAACGGACGGTGTCAGCTGGCTCCAGCACGCCGATCCGGACTAGAGCTCGGGCATGCTCGGCGGTCTCGGCCTGCCCCATACCGCCCAGGTCCGCAGCCAGACCCCATCGGGCCCCGTCCGGTAGGGCGACCAACACCCTGGCCAGGGCCACGGTCGCCTCATTCTGACGGGTCAGGCGCTTGAGTACGGTGGTGGCCAGGACGCGCCCGTGCAGATGCGCCACCCGGTGGATGTTCTCGCCGGTCGGTTCGATGTGGTTCTCGCCCAGGGTGCGGATCAACTCCCGCAGTAGCAGCGGATTGCCGTCGGTCGCACGCGCGCAGGCCCGGGCGAATGCCTCGTGCGCCTGCTGGCCCAGGCCGGCGCACACCAGGTGTGCGGCGCTGTCGTGCGACATAGCGGGTAGGTCCACCAGGTGGCAGTCCGGTTGCCCCGTGATCTCATCGAGCACGGCCTCGGCGTGCGCATGGGCGGTGGGCCGGGCGGCCAGGACCAGCAGCACCGGCAGGCCCTCGAGCCGGCGGGCCAGGTAGGCAAGCCATCGCAGGGATGCAAGGTCCGCCCAGTGTGCGTCGTCGACCACCAGCGCGAGTGGGCCGGCGTCGGCGGCATGCACCATCAGCCAGTACAGCCCATGCATGACACTGATCTGCGCATCCGGCAGCCCCGCAACCGAACCTTGATCATCCTCGGGGGCCAGGATCCGGGTGGCCAGATGCGCCGGGCCGCTAAGCAGGTGATCGCGGTCGGTCTCGCCAGTGTTGCCCAGCACCGCTTCGGCGAGCTGCCGGGCAATGGAGAAGGCGAAGTCGCCCTCCAGTTCGCTGCCGCAGGCCCGCGTCACCTGCATGCCCCGTGTGCGCTCGCGCTCGGCCCAGACCTTCAGCAGCGAGGTCTTCCCCATGCCGGCGCCGGCCCGCACCAAGGCCACCCGCCCGCGCCCGCTGCGGGCGACCGAGGCTGCTTCTTCCAGTACCGCCAGCTGTCCGTCACGATCTAGCAGGCCGGAGCCCGCCGCCGCGTCACCGGCGACGGGGACGGCTACCGGACCGGTGCGGCTGGCTGCCAGGAACGCGGCGGTCTGGGTTTCGGTCAGCCCCAAGGCCGAGGCCAGCATCTGCACTGTGCGGCTCTGCGGGCGTCCCCGACGACCATGTTCCAGGTCGCGGATGGACCGTGCGGCAACTCCGGCGGCCTCGGCGAGTTCCTCCTGTGTCAGTCCCGTGGCCCGGCGCCAGCCCAGCAGCAGCTCACCGAATGCCGTCACCCGAACCCATCCACTGACTAGGCCTCCCACGCGAACCAGCACCCGGCGCCGTGCACCGACAGGACGCTACTTGCTGGTAACTATTGGGACTCTACCGGCAGTCGGCCCAGCCGTCACTGCTGGAAGCGCCTGCAGGTGCGCAGTTTCGTCCGGTGTTTCGGCCGGTTGTTCTTCCTGGTGTTCCGTGTGGCCCTTTGGTCTGACACGGCAGCTGTAGTTCGTGACCTGGCGGGTGTCCGTGCTGGTCGGCTGGGTGATGTGAGTCCGTGGGATGTCGGTGGCCGCCGTGATCACGACGGGTTGTGACGCGCGATCATGACACGGCGGCCTCGGCCACGATAGCGCCCGAGCGGTTACGGGGCTGGCTCGGGGACCTGATGGGCCGGTTGGCCGGGTGCTTCCCGCGGCGGGAGACCCGTGGGACGTTCAACGAGCTGACCCAGGGCCTGCTGACGGAGCTGGACGACGTGAACTGCTGGACCCTCGCGGAGGCGGTCGGCCACAGCGGTCCGCACCGGCTCCAGCACCTGCTCTCCCGCGCGAGCTGGGACGACCGGCAGGTCCTGGACCGGGCGGCGGCCTGGGCGGTCGAGGCGCTGGACGACGGCGAAGGGATCTTGATCGCGGACGAGACCGGGGACGCGAAGTCCTCAACGGACGCGGTCGGCGCCGGCAACCAGTACTCCGGCTCACTGGGCGGTGTCGGGGTCTGCCAGGTCGCGGTCCACCTCTCCTACGCCACCAGCCTCGGCCGCACCGTGATCGACCGGGCCCTGTACCTGCCCCAGGGCTGGGCCGCAGACGAGGAGCGCCGTGAGCTGGCCGGTGTCCCCGAGGAGGTGGTCTTCGCGACCAAGCCCGAACTGGCCGCCGCGATGCTCACCCGGGCCGTGACCGAGCACCAGGTCAAGGCGGGCTTCTTCGCCGCCGACGAGGTCTACGGCAGCCGCGCCCTGCGCTCCACCTGCCGTACGCTCGGACTCGGGTACGTGATCGCGGTCCGCACCAACCACAGGGTGACCACCCGGGGCGGGACCGTGACCTGCAAGGAAGCGTTGCGGCTGATTCCGAAGCGGGCCTGGCAGCGGATGCGGACTGGCACCGGTTCAAGGGCGCCCGCGACTACGACTGGGCCATGCTGGAAGTGGTCGCCGACGACACTCCCGAAAGGCAGCCCGACCGCGGGATGTCGGTGCTGCTGGCCCGCCGGCACCGCTACACCGGCACCGTGTCGTTCTTCCGCTGCTGGTCACCGGCCCCGGTCCCGCTGGCGAAACTCGTGCAGGTGGTGTGCTGCAGGTGGCGGATCGAGGAGGACTTCCAGACCGCCAAGAGCACCACCGGCCTGGACAAGGGCCAGGTCACCACCTGGATCTCCTGGCATCGACCTCGATTGTTCAGCTGGGAATGCGGGCTGACGGCTCAACAGCAGATGGGTGCCCCTGGCCTGCGATGATCTGATTGTCGAGATCAAGAACGTCGCACTGCAAGGGGCACCCTGAGGGTGAAGGCTAAGGGGCACTCTCATGGTTCTGTGTCATCGATACCGGTGTGCGTCCGTCGTACGAGGTGGGCGAGGTCGGTGAGGTCGTCGAGGATCCAGGCGGCGCCAGCCTGCCGGAGTTCGCCAGCCCGGTGGGAGCCGGTGGTCACCGCAATGCCGGGAATGCCCGCGATCTTGGCGGCCTGCATGTCCAGGACATGGTCCCCTACATACACCGCGATCCGGTGGGCGGTCATCGGAGCTGCTTTCTCCGGGCCTGTAACCCCACCCACCACGGCCGCCGTGCTGAGGCCGCATACGGTCAGACATCTGCGGGCGACCTGCGGGATGCGAGAGGTGATCACGACCAGGCGGCGGCTTGCCGCGGTGACGGCGTCCGCCAGGTCGCCAGCCCCCGGCAGGGGCCGCAGAAGGTGGATTCCTTCACTGAGGAAGCAGTCACGGAAGACCTCAACGGCCTGGGGGATGCGTTCCGGAGCCACCCAGTGGGCCAGTTCCTGGCGGATGGGCGGTCCCAGACGTGCCACGAAGGCGTCCACATCGATCGTTTCACCGCACCTGCGGTTCACCGCCCGCAGCGCGTGGGCCGTGGCCGCCCGGGTGTCGAGCAAAGTCAGATCCAGATCGGCACCGAGCGCCCCGGCGCGCCGCAGGGCCTCCCGTACGTCCGCAGGCTCGTGCTGGTACCGCGCCATGCCCGCGCCCTCTTTCAGCGTGTGGGCGCGGAGGGGATGCTGGGGCTCGCAAATGCGGCTGTGCTCCGGCTGGCGGGGGGTGCTGCCGACCTGTTCGTTTGGCTTTTGATCTGCCGGACCGCGGACTTGAGACCAGTGCCGTCGGGGGCCACGAGGATGCCGGGGATGCCTGCGGCGTGGGCTCCGGCGATGTCGGCAGTGGGGTTGTCGCCAACCATCCACACCCGCTCAGGGTGCCCGGCCTGCTGCAGGGCCGCCTCGAAGATCCGTGGGTTCGGTTTCTCCCACCCGGTGAGCGCTGAGTTGACGACGGCTTCGAAGTAGGGCCGCAGGCCGAGGGCTTCCATCAGGGCGTCGAGCTCGGGGACGTGGTTGCTGACCACGATGTGCCGCCATCCGGTCCCCGCCAGCTCCTCGAGCACGGCGACGGTATCTGGGAAGACCGTCCAGCGCGTGGGGTCGGTGTAGCAGCCCCGCACCAGCTCAGCTGCTTGGCTGGCGACGGCTGAGCCGACGCCTGTCCGGAGGTACGCGTTCAGCAGGACCGGTCGCAGTGCGTCCCACCACAGGTCGGGGGTGTCCAGGGAAGGATGCCCGGCATCCGGGTCATGCCAGGGGAAACCCTCGTTCAGCCATTGCCCGACGTCATCGCCCGTCACCCCGTGTCCGGGGGACACCGCGGACAGCGCCTCCACAAGACAACCCCGCCACATACCCTGACGGGTCGCCAGCGTCCCGTCGAAATCCCACAACACGACGTGATCGGTCATGATCTGGATCCTAAGGGACCCAGAAACCCGGCAGATGATCACCCCCGCCCTCGCCCGAGGGGTGCGGGAAGAGCGGCTCTGTTCCGTAGTCGGTGGTGACACTGGGTTCTCAGCACCACGAACCCCGGGCTTCCGTCGGGGCGCCGTATGATATCGACCTTCACGCCGTGCGCCGCGAACGCGTCCGCGAGGGCCTGGCCCTGGTGGGCTTGTCCCCCCGTTTGGGTGTCGTGGACCGCCGGGTGGGGGTACTAGCGGGTAGGTGAGGTGGATGAGTCTGGTGGGGTCCCCTTCGTCGGGTGTGCGGGCTTCCACTGCTGGTGCTCTGTCAGACGTTCGCCCTTTGCCGCCCCGGTGACGCCCGGACGGCTCGCCGGTTAGGTGGCTGAGCGTGTGAGAGTTCGTGAGATCGACGATCGGTTGATGCGCACGAGAAGTGCGTGGCTCTCCGAGGCCGCATCCGTGCAGTCACGGATTGACGAGAGGATCGCAGAGTGTCAGCGAAGACCTTGCGGAGCCAGATCCCGCAGCTGGTAGCGGCCTTACTGTTGCTGGTGGGGATGTTGACCGCCGCGACTGCCCAGGCACAGGCGGCGGCCCCGCAGCCGCTCGTCAGCAGTATGACCATTTGCTCCGACTCGCCCATTCCCACAGGCTGGGTCGTGACAAGCTCCCACGCTAGCAGCAGCTGCGTGGGCACCCGCTACGAGTACACGATCACCCAGCTCACCACGCAGACCAGTTCGATTGTCTGCTCCTTCTCGCCCGTCCCCGCGGGCTGGGTCATCACGAGCTCCCGCAACACCAGCGTCTGCCTCGGTGCCCGCTACGAGTACACGATCACCAAGATCACTACGCAGACCAGCGCGGTCGTCTGCTCCTTCTCACCTATCCCTGACGGCTGGATCATCACAGGCTCCCGCAACACCAGCATCTGCCTCGGTGCCCTCTACCAGTACACGATCACCAAGATCACTACGCAGACCAGTGCCGTCGTCTGCTCCTTCTCGCCGATCCCCGCAGGCTGGGTGATCACAAAGTCCCACGCGACCAGCGCCTGCCTCGGAATCCTCTACGAGTACACCATCACCGAACTCACCACGCAGACCAGTGCGGTCGTCTGCTCGTTCTCGCCCATCCCCGATGGTTGGGTCATCACAGGTTCCCACGCCACCAGCATCTGTCTCGGTGCCGTCTACGAGTACATCATCACCAAGGTCTGACCAGCTGCCGCCGGCCCGGTGAAATCAGCGGGGAAGGGGCTCTCACGGGACCTGGCTCGGCCGCACCGACAACCGCGCCGGGACAGGCCCGCTGGGGTCGGCGTGATGGCCTGACCAAGCGTCATGGTGCCCGCAATGGCCAGCCGGGACCCCCGGTATCGAACTTTCGCCCGAAGACCATTGGCCCGTTTTGATGATGGCGTCGCCGTGGCAAGCCAGCCCGGCGCCGCGACGGCCAGCGCCTCCACGGCCGCGCGCACGCTCTCCCCGGCCAGCTCCAGCCGGTTCAGGTCGCGCACCGCGCTGATCACGTGCGTGGTGTCGGTGCGCTGCCTGCCACTGGCCTTGACCAGGCCCTTCTCCTTCAAGGCAGCCAGCAGCAGGTCCAGTGCCCGCTCTTCCAGGCCGTGCTCGACCACCCGGGAGCGGAACTCCGACAGCACCGACGCGTCGAACCCCTCGTCCGCCAGCCCGAGGCCGAGGGCGTATTTCCAGGTGAGATCCTTACGGGCGGCATCGGCAGCCTGCCGGTCGGTGAGGTTCTCCGCCATCTGCAGCACCGTGACCAGCGCCAGCAGGCCCGGTGAGAACGCCGGACGGCCTCGGGTCCCGTAGGCGTGGGAGAATTCCGCGTCCGGGAACACCTCGGGCAACTGGTCCCTGACCGCCATCGCGAGCGGGGGCGTCTTGCGCGCGTAGATCTTCCGCACCGCCGCCGCGATCTCCGGCGACGGTTCCGGCCACGACCGCGGCGACATCGACACGACAGGCTGCCCCTCCCAGCCGGACCCTACCGGCACACGACGAACCTGCCCACCCACCCCCACCAGCATCCTCAGCCACACGAATTAACCATCAGGGTCACCGGGGACGCCGTGGCGTCGCCCTCACCGGGCCCCGGGCAGGCGCCACGCCTGCGGTCGGGGCAGGCAGCTCGACTGCGTCTGCCGATCCGGACGAGCGGATCCGGCAGCTGGAGGCCCGGGTGGCCGAGCTTGAGGCGAGCGAGCAGAAGCTGGCCACCGAACGGGACATCCTGCGCAAGGCGGCCAAGTATTTCGCCGGCGAGACGTGCGCCGTGAGGTGCTGATGATCCGTATGGAGGTGTGAGACCTTCGTCGACTGCCCTGTCGTGGCAGGGTGGTGAAGCTGGGGGCAGCCGGACCTGGGTGATGCCGGGGAGGGTGGCAAGCGGCCCTGACAAAGCCGGGACGTGTCAGCACTGCCAGATGGTGCGGGTCCGGCGAGCGAGGTGGAAAGGAGTACGCGAGGAACCGTCGTTGTCACGTCCCTCAACGCGAGACCGGCTCGAACCTGGCGGATATGGGCCGGGAGCGGTGCGTACTCGTCGCCATCGGCGGCGAGGAACTCCTTGGGCGGTCTGTCTCTGCCGTCCGGGAGGCCATGAGGAAGGCCCACGGCGTACTCATGGCGAGGCCGCAGGGATATAGACGGGCTCCTCCTCCACCGAGCGGATCACAGTGAACACGGGAACCATCCGGAACCGGCTCCCGGTGTGCGTGCTGCCAGCACGTGGACCGGGATAGGTGCATCGACCGCTGAACGGGCTGGGTGGGGCGGAGCCGTCGTAGTACCGAGCCCGGGGAGAGCCCGGCGCATGGGGAAGGACGGCAGCGGGTTCGAGAAGGGACGGATGCTGCAATGCCGCAAGACGCCGCTGAACAGCGTTGCTCTGCCGGAGGGGATCCCGATGGGGTCCCGCCAGCGGGTATCGGAGATGCAGGCCAAACTTCACCGTTGGGCGGCGGCCGATCCCAGCCGCCGGCTCGATGACTTGTTCAACTTCGTGCATGACCCGGCGACGCTGATCGTGGCGTTCGACCGGGTCGCGGGGAACCGGGGGCCCGCACCGCTGGCGTGGACGGTCTGAACGGCCGCCGACGTCGAGCAGAGCACCGGCGTCCCCGGGTTTCCTGGACGATCTGCGGGCCCGGCTCAAGTCGTGCTCGTTCCTTCCGCTTCCGGGGAACTTGGAGCACGCCAGCGGTGGGACTTGTGCGTGCTACGGCTGCGGCCGAGCGCCTGGACCCGATTCAACAAGTCAAGGGGCATCGACGCCTGTGCAGGGCCGTTCCGGCACGAGAAGCTCACGCTGCTGCGCTCAGTCCTGGCTGAGCTCTTGGCGAGCGCGACTCACGGCCTCGCGAGCGAGTGCATAGGAGGCCGCGATGTCGCGGGCGACGTCCGTGACTCCGTCAAGGCCGCCGTCGGCGGTGAGGTTCTCCAGGCGTTGGCACAGGGGGGTGAGCTGGTCCAGCCCGAAGGTCTTGCAGTTGGACTTGAGGGTGTGGGCAGCCCGGTGCACCAGTTCCGCGTCGCCGCTGTGCACACCCTGCCGGATCTCCTCGACCAGGTGGGGCGAGTCCTCGAGAAACGCGTCCATCAGCTGCGCCGTGAACTCGACATCCAGCGAACTGATCAGTGGCCCAAGAGTGGCGGAATTGAGGATGGGTTTGTCGGCCATGACGGCCTCCGGTTGCTGCTCCGGCTGCGGCGGGGAAGCGGCCTCGGAGCCGGTTGTGACGGTTGTGTCAGCAGAGATGGGAGTCACGGGCGTGTACTGGGCCAGGGCGTGAGCGAGGGTTTTCAGGCTCAGGGGTTTGGTGAGGTAATCGTCCATGCCGGCGGCTATGCACGCCTCGCGGTCCCCGCGCATGGCGCTGGCGGTGAGGGCGATGATGCGGGGGCGCTGGTGGCTGGGCCACTCCTGGTGGATGGCCCGGGAAGCGGTCAATCCGTTCATGACTGGCATGTGGACATCCATCAAGACGACGTCGTACGGCTTTGCGCGCAGCGCTTCCAGCGCTTGGGCACCGTCGCCCACCGCATCAGCCGTGTAACCGATTTTGGAGAGCATGCGCAGGGCGAGCTGCTGGTTGACGTTATTGTCCTCGGCCAGCAGGATCCGAAGTGGTTTCAGCTCCTCCCCAGGGGGCTCGTCTGCGACCGCGCGGCGCTCGGTCAGCGCGCTCCGCTCGGGCAGGAGCGCAGCGAGCAGGCTCGCGTAGAGGAGGGCGGCCCTGATCGGCTTGGTGTGGCAGGCAGAGAACAGCGCCAGATCCTCGGGGCTGGCATCGGGCTTGCCGACGGACGTCAAGAGGATCATCGGCAGGTTCGCGCGGTGGCGACTGATCTCGCGGGCCAACTCGATGCCGTCCTGTTCAGGCATCCACAGGTCAAATACGGCTACGTCGAAGGGGTCGCCGTCGCGGATCCACCGCAGGGCCTCCTGGGGCGAGCTGGTGGCACGTACGTGCATGCCCCAGGCGTTCGCTTGCCGAGCCAGCAGCATGCGGTTGGTCGCGTTGTCGTCGACCACCAGCATGCGCATGCCCTGGAGTTCGGTACGTGATGCGGCCCGCGACTGTCGGAGCTGTGCTGGGGTCTCACGAGTGACGATCGTGAAGTGAAACGTGGAACCCCGTCCGACCTCGGACTCCGCCCAGATGGTTCCGCCCATCAGTTCCACCAGGCGTTGGCTGATTGCCAGGCCCAGGCCGGTGCCGCCGAAGCGGCGAGTAGTGGAGGAATCCAGCTGATCGAACGGTTGGAAGAGCCGGTCGATCAGTTCCGACGGGATGCCGATCCCCGTGTCGCGCACCGAGAACTGGACGGTGAAAACTCCCTGCTCGCTGGGCGCGCGGCTCTGCAGCGGCGTCCCGGCGTCCGATGACTCGACACGTGCGGCGGTCAGCACGACCTCACCGGCCTCGGTGAACTTCATGGCGTTACTGAGCAGATTGACGATGACCTGGCGAAGCCGCAGGCCGTCGCACATGATTTCGTCGGGCAGTTCGGGGTCGATCGCGAAGGCCAGGTCGAGCTCGTGCTTCTCGTCGGCCCTGGGGGTGATCAGGTCGAACGCGGACTCGATGCACTGACGCAGGTCGGTCGAGACTTCCTCGATCTCGAACTTGCCGGCCTCGAACTTGGAGAAGTCCAAAATGTCATTGATGATCGTCAGCAGGCTGTCGGCGCTGCTCTGGACGATCTCAGCGTAGTTGCGCTGCTCGTCGCTCAGCGAGGTGCCCATCAGCAGCTCTGACATCCCCATGACCGCGTTCATCGGGGTGCGGATCTCATGGCTCATGGTGGCAAGGAACGTGCCCTTGGCGCGGTTGGCGGCGTTGGCTTCGCGCGCCGTCGACTCCAGTGCCTGTGCGGCGATCTCCCGTTCCCGTACCCGGCCCAGCTGACTGACCAGGCCGGCGATGAGGCTGATGGCCGATTCGTCGAGCGGCTGGAGGGTAGTGGTGAAGAACTCCACCACCCCCCCGGTCCCCTGATGAAGGAGCACAGGGAAGCCCACAGCTCCGGCGATCCCCGTCTGTTCTGAGAGCGTCGGCGTCAGGCCGCTCTCCGGTCCCAGCCGTTCCGGACCCTGTGGGCGGCCGCTCGTCTGGGTCCGCACAGTCAGTGCAGACGGCCCGCGGTCGAGCGCGGCCCGCAGCCGCTCCCGTACAGACTCCGGCCACTGATCGGCCATGACCCAGACCGCGGCAGACGTGAAGGCGTCCGCTGTTGTGGCGAGGGCAGGCTCAGGTGCGGGCACGGCTGTGTAAGCGCAGGCGGCGGGCCAGCCCATGTACGCGCAGATCAGGGGCAGCCCGTCGGCGAGGACCTCGTCCCAGGTGCTGGCTTTGTTCCCGGCAGCCGCGACGCCCTGCAGCAGCTGCAAGGAGCGGGTGCGCTGGTGCAGCTGCTCAGTCCGTAGACGTACCTTCTCTTCGACGGTGGAGTAGCTCTCCTGCAGGTTGTCGGCCATCGTGTTGAAGGTGTCGGCCAGCGACGCGATCTCGTCCCGGCTGGTCACGCGGGCTCGGCGTTCGAGCTTTCCAGCGGCGAGTGCTCTCGCGGCGTCGGCCACGTGAGAGATGTTCTGGGCGATACGGTGCGACATCAAGGTGGTCAGAGCGATGATCAGTGCCAGTCCCGAGCCGATCGTCACCAGCAGGATCGTGTTGTGTCCTTGGACCGTGCTGATCCGCGAATGCAGCATGCGGTCCTCCTGATCGAACAAGGAGTTCCACAGCTGCGTATCGGTCCGCAAGGCGTCCGCGGTCCGGGCGCTTCCCCCAGGTCGTGGACACCCTGATCATTGGATCGCGAGGATCCGTAGAACAGGAGTTCCCGTTGGGGACGTCGAAGTACAGCCCTGAGTTCAGGGCCGATGCCGTCGCGCTGTACCACGCCACGCCGGGCGGTACGTACGCGTCGGTGGCCCAGGACGTGGGCGTCAACCACGAGACGCTGCGGATCTGGGTGCGTGATGCGGAGGCGGCTGCCCGGCCGGGGGCCGGTGAGGCGAGCGCGATGGAGAAGGAGAACCGGCAGCTGCGGGCGCGGGTGAAGGAGCTCGAGCTCGAGCGGGAGATCCTGCGCAGGGCCGCGAAGTATTTCGCCCGGGAGACCAGCTGGTGAGCAGCCGCTTTCAGTTCGTCGAGGATCACCGGGACGCCTACGGCGTGAAGCGGCTGTGCCGGATGATGCAGGTCTCGCGGTCCGGGTTCTACCGGTGGCTGGCCGGCGCGGACGCGCGCATGGAACGGGCGAGGGCGGACGCGGAGCTTGCCGAGCGGATCGCCCGGATCCACACCGACTCGGACGGGACCTACGGGGTTCCGCGCGTCACCGCCGAGCTGCGGGATGCCGGGGACCGGATTAACCACAAGCGCGTGGAACGCGTGATGCGCACGTTCGGCATCGTCGGGCTGCACCTGCGCAAGAAGGTCCGCACCACGATCCCCGAGCCGTCGGCGACACCGGTGCCGGACCTGCTGGACCGTGACTTCACCGCGGCCAGGCCGAACACCAGGTACGTGGGCGACATAACCTACCTGCCCATCGGTGGCGGCCAGTTCCTTTACCTGGCCACGGTGTTGGACCTGTGCTCGAAACGGCTGGCGGGCTGGTCGATCGCCGACCACATGCGCACGTCCCTGGTGACCGACGCCCTGCGGGCCGCCGCGGCCGCCCGCGGCGCAGCCGGACTGCGCGGGGCGATTTTCCACAGCGACAACGGGGCCCAGTACGGGTCCAGGGACTTCGCGCACGTCTGCGCGGAGCTCGGCGTGACCAGATCGCGCGGCGCAGTGGGCACCAGCGCGGACAACGCCGCCGCGGAGAGCTTCAACGCGACCATGAAACGCGAGACGCTCCAGGGACGGAAACGGTGGAACGGGGCCCGCGAAGCCCGACTCGCCGTCTTCCGGTGGGTGACCCGCTACAACACCCGGCGGCGGCACTCCAGCCTCGGCCAGATCAGCCCGGTCACCTACGAACAACGATCAACTACGCTGGTCGTTGCCGCATGACAACCGGTGTCCACGAACCCGGGGAAACGCCCGTCCCACCCTGGACGCCTGCCAAGGTCAGGGCAGAGCCGCCAGAGATCTGCTGGTCAGCGATGCCGATGAGGCCGTTGGCCGTTGTGCTCACTTGGTCCAGCAAGGGAGCCAAGGCGGGGCTTAGGTCGGTGTCGTTATTGTGGGCCGGGGTGGCGTCGAACGCCCGGTTGAGGGCGTCGTTGAGCTGGCCGAGCTGCTGGCTGAGCAGGCCGCTCGCCTGGATGAGACCGTCCGTGTCAGCCGGGTGCCTGGTCTGGGCGGCGATGCCGACCGTATCGCCCAGGGAGCTGATCTGATTCACCAGCGGAGGCTCCAGTGCCGACAGCGCGGAGCCGATGTAGAAGGTGTCGGGCTGCGGATCCAGGTTGATCTTGGATACATCGCCCACGTAGGAGTACAGCGACAGCTGGTTGCCGACCAACTGCTGAGTGAAGCCCGTGGCGAGCGCATCATCCGGGCCGACGGCCTTCACCTCCTGCCACTGGCCGATCAGGCCCGCGAACACGAGCTGGCCCTTGCCCGCAGTGGTCAAGGCCTCGTCCAGGCGCCGCTGCAGTGAGGGGTCTGTGCCCTTCAACTGGGTGAAGTCACCGTCCACGGCGCTTTGGAGGGCCGCTATCTGCTGTGGCGCCACCTGAGCGCCGTGAGCAATCTCGGTGGACACCGAGCGGTACTGGATCAGGTCCAGCGTCAACGCGCTGAGGGAGCGCAGATACGCGGTGCCTGCCAGCTCCTGCTGTGCGACGTTGATGCTGCCGTTCTGCTGATTGACCAGATACGCCACAGCCACCAGAAGCGGTACCAGGAACGCCATCGCGATGACCACGAGCTTGTGCCATATCCGCAACCTGAAGCGCCCGAAGCGCGTCCTAGCTTCAGACGGCGAAGAACGGTACGCCGGGGCCGAAGGGAACGGGTTGCGCCTCATGGATCGTCGCGTTCTTCAGCGGGGCGCAGAACGACGTGGTCAGCCGCCTGGCACTGTGAGCCCAAGTCTGCCGTATCGTCGCCCAACCTGCATGTGGAGGGCAGGCGGCTCAAACGTCCCGACCCCGATCCGGGCATCATCCTCCTGCCCGCACGCCGACCTGGCCGACACCCTCACGGCTCTGCCGCCGCGACGGCTCCGGCGATCAGGCCACAGCCGACAGAATCCGTGCGAAGACCGTCAAGGAAAGCGCGAAGCCCAGCCCCGTTCTGCGGGGCGGACCAAAGATCAGTAGGACTGGACCTCAGCCAGCGAGGAGAGATATGCGTCCGGGCGAGGGGCGAAACCCTGGACTTTCGGGCCGACCAGATAGTAGTCATCCGACCGGAACAGCCACACCCATGGCGATTCGCTGAGCAACTCCATCTGAAGCCTGCCGTAGACAGCCTGCCGCTGCCCTGCGCTGTTGCTGGCGTTGCCCTGGGCGAGCAGGCCGGCCAGAGTCGGCGAATCCAAGCCCCCCGGCGTGGCGAGACTTCCGCCGGTCCCGAAATAGCGCCCGTACATCAGGTAGGGATCGAACGAACCGCCGTTGAGCGCCACCGCCGCGTCGAAGTCACCCGCCAGCCACGCGGTGACATAGGGAGCGGTGGGCAGCTGCTTGAGCTCCATCGACACACCGATCTTCAACAGCTGCGCCTGGAGGTCCTGTGCCTCGGCGACGCCCGTCGCGTACTCGCCCGTCTCGACAATCGTGGCGAGCGCGAACCCGTGGGGATACCCAGCTGCGGACAGCATCGACTTGGCCTTTGCGGTGTCGCCAGGCGTACAGGGCAAGCCGTCGGTTGGTGAGTAGGTGAAGGCCGGGCTGGTGATCGGGCCAGTGACCGTGCCGTCGCCGAACGTGGCGACCTGCAGGACTTCGCTCTTGTTGATGGCGCAGGCAAGGGCCTGCCGCACCTGCTGCTTCCGCAGCGGCCCGCGGCGCCCGTTAAGCATCAGGACGTGGTAGGCCAGTGCTGGCTCCTTCACCAGCTGGAACGCCTCCCCGGAGAGGCTGGCCTGCCGGGCAACGCCGGGGTCAGTGAGCTGGCCCAGCTGGAACGCTCCGGTGCGCATGCCCGAAAGGATCGAGGACTCGTCCGAAATGACCTTGAACTCCAGTGTGCCGATCCTTGGTTTGCCGCCGTAGTACCCCGGATTGGCGGTGAGCACCACCTGTCGACCCTGGTCCCATTGCTTCCAAACGAACGGACCGGTGCCGTCGGGGCTCTTGCCGACAGTGCCGGCGGCGATGTTCGACTTGGATTCGATCGATGAGTTGATCGAAGCCAGCGAGTACAGCAGCGCCCCCGAGGGCTTGGACAGGTGCAGGACCACCTTCGACGGGGACGGAGTGTCCACAGCCGTGATCGCGAGCAGGTTGGATCGGGAGACAGCGCCGGTGGACGGGTCCAGGATCCGCTGGATCGATGCCTGGACATCGGCCGAGGTGAAGGGGGAGCCGTCATGCCAAACCACCCCGTTCCGCAGGGAGAACGAGATGGTCAAACCATTGTCTGACGTGGTCCAAGAGGCCGCTAGACCGGGTTCGATCAGCCCGTTGGGACTGGTGGTGACCAAGGTCGAGTAAACCAGGCTGAGGGTCTGCTGCGTTTGGAACGCAGTCGCCAGTTCCGGGTCGAGCCTGTCGATGTCCCCGGTCCGGGCGACCACGAACGGCGTCTGGGCGGCAGGTGAGGACGGCGCCTTCGACGGACTTCCGCTTGTGCATGCGCCGAGACCGCCCGTTAGGGCGGCGATCACCGCGGCGGCGACCCCGGCTCTGAGGCGGACCGTACGGCGTGCGCTGTCGCGGCCTGGGGGCGACACAGCTGCCATGGATTCCTCCGGCGCGGTGACCGAGCTACTACCAGAGCAGCCCGATGCCTACGCATGCAGCTTATTGGCTTCAGCCTCAGGGGGCGACGCAGACGTGCGGTGACTGCGACGGATGCAGTCGACGCTTCTCGGATGTGAGAAAGTGCGGGTTGATTCAGGACCGCCAAGTGACGTCGCGGGAGGAGACACCTGGCCTCCTGCCTACGGGGTGGGGATGCCGCCGGTCGGCGGCTCAGGGAGCGGCGGGGTGTAGGGAATCACAGGGCCAGTGCCATCGTCGGTGGTGACCGGCAATCCCTGCCGGACGAGCGTGTCGCCCCTGACCGACGCGATCTGGGCGCCGGTGTATCCGCCGTGCGAAGTGTGGCTGTAGTCAAGTGGCGCCAGGCCGGGGCCGGGATCCAGCCCGTCTTCCTGGAGACCGGCGGTGAGCGAGGAGCGGGTTGGGTTCTTCCCGGCACGCTGGAGGGTCTGGACGAAGGTGTACGCGGCGGCCATCCCGTACTGGAACCACTGGTCGAACGGCTCGGACGGCTCGTACCGAGCGTGAACCCGTTTCGCCAAGGCTGTCCAACCGCTGGAATTGTCGCTGAAGGGCGTCACGAAAGTGTCTGTGACGACGCCCTGGATGAGCGGGTTGCCCTGCGTGGACGACGGCAGACCGGAAGGCGTCGTCAGGTCGATACCGCTTGAGCTGACCACCAACCGTGCGGTATCGCCGAGCTTTTGCTGAGCGGAGCGCAGCAGCACAGTGTCGGAGGGGCTGATGAAGGCGACGATCACGTCGGCTCTGGCCTGGGCTATGGCTTCGCTCTGAGCGGTGATCGGGGAGCCGGATGGGTGGATCTGTCGTATGACTACAGATGAGGCGGGGATTTCCTTGTCGAGCCCCCGCACGCCAAGGTTCCCGTCGATGTCGTCCGTGTACAGGTAGGCGACTCTCTTTCCTTTGAAGGATTGCGCAACGTAGGCGCCGAGGATCTTCCCCTCGCGAAGGGAATCCGTCTGCCAGCCGAACGTGTATGGGAGCAGGACCGGATTGTTCCAGCATGTGCAACCGCTGGCAGGGAAGAGATCGGGAACCTTCTGGTCGTTGAGATAATCGACGACGGCCCGGTGTGGTGCTGTGCCGAAGCCGTTGAAGATGGCGAAAACCTTGTCCTTCTCAACCAGTTTGTGGACGACGGTCACAGTGTTGGCAGGATCGGAGGCGTCATCTTGATAATCGTATATGATCTTGCGTCCGTTGACGCCGCCCTTGTCGTTGACGTAGTCGAAGTAGGCCTTGGCCGCTGGCGCGATCTCACCGAATCCAGCGGCAAATGGCCCGGACAGGGGTTGATGACTGCCAATGGTGACCGTGGTGGCCGTGACCCCGGGCGTGGATGCACCGCTCCCTGGGCTGCTGCAGCCTGCTCCAGCCAGAACCAGCGCGGCCAGTGTCACGACGGTCGAGCGGTGGTCCATAGGCTCTCCAGGAGAACAGCTTCCCTACGCCGATGAGTCCCGTCCTCGGCGCTTGACCGTCAGCATTGGTCGTGCCCAGATATCCGGGCAATGTCGCCTCATAGCAGTTCCTAGACCACCGTCGTCCACCCCAGTCACGACGGCAACTGGGGCGACTGCTCTGGGTGCTCCAGGGGAAGCCGAGGACAGTGATCTCTCGGTGCAGGTGAGCGGCGTCGTGCCAGCCTTGGTTCCACCGCTGGTGAAGATGGGGCCGAACGTCTCAAGGAGGCGGCTCCTCAAACCGCCTGTCGCAGGGCTGATTCAAAGTGCTGGTGATCTTGCGTCTGGGCTGGTCACGGGATGTTGAGGAGGTCGAGCGGGCGGGTGAAGGGCTCGTGGGAGACGTGGTGGGGGCCGGCGGCGATGCTGGTGTGGTCGTGGTCGCGGGGGGTGTGGATCGCGAGGTTGTGCAGGGTGGCCATGTTCTCGGGGCCGTGGCCGGTGCGGATCTTGGAGGCGTCCTCGCCGAAGGCGGTGTCGCGGACGAAGTGGAGTCGGTTCTCGGTGGTCCGTTGCGAACGGGCCAGCTCTCCGATCCGCTGCGGTGAGGCCTGCTGGTGGGGCAGGTCGGTGAGCGCGTAGAGGGTCTGCCGGGTTCGTTTCCCGGTCTTTGAGGTCGGCGCGGTGGCGGGTGATCTTCGCGGCCTGGGCGGCGTGGGGGAGGTCCAGGCCGAGGTCGGTGACGGTGAGCATGCGGGTCACCCGGGTCTCGCGGCGATCGTGCCCGGTGCCGCGCCGGTGGTGCCGGGCGGTGACGTCCCTCCAGGGTGGTTGCCGCAGCGTGCGGTGCACAGCGGGCTGGTGGGCCTTGACCACGAGCACGTGATGGGCCTTTTTCTCCTCGACCAGGAACCGGGCGTGCGTGCGCTGGGTGTGCAGCGTATCCGCGGTCACGACGACCCCCTTCCAGGTCGAACGGCACGAGGAGAGCCGCGAAGCGGGTGATCTCGCGCCGGTCATCGCGGCGAGCAGGTGGGCGGCGGGCGCGGCACCGTGCCGCGAGCCGCGGCTGCTGTTGCCGTCGACCGCGAGCGTGTCCGCCCCGAGCGGGTCGCTGCCGGTCAGGTCTGCCGGGCCACCTGGGCAGACGGTGCCGATGACCCGGCGGGGCACACGCCGAGAACGCCGACGGCCCGGGCACCGAGCCGGGACAGGGTGTGCTGCGGGGCTGCGGTGGCCCACTGTCCGATCGCCCGGAAGGAACGCGCCCCGGCGAGCACCGCCGAGGCCGCGACCAGCAGCACGCTCACCAGCGGGTGACGCCGGCCGCGCCGGTCACGCGGATCCGGCAGCGATGAGAGTCGATCCACCAGACGAGTGCCCTATGCGAGTCGACGCACGGGTGCAGAGCAGGGGGCGGCAGACTGGCGGCACATCGAAACTCCGGTTGGCACAGGCGACTTGGCGGTCACCTGCCCAACCGGAGTTTCGTTGCTTCCGACACGGCTCCCGCCGGCCCAGGACCCACCCCACCGACCTGCAGAGGACTTTGAATCAGCCCCTGCCGCCTGTCGGCCGGGGTCCTCCACCCGATGCACGCCAGTGCCCCGCGTGCTCACCCGTCCGGTGGACCTCTCGTCGCTGCCCGCTGCCCGGCTCGTTGGAGGCATGAAGTGCTCTGGCTCCCGTGGAGTCATGACGGACCGGGCTTGGGCCCGAATCAGCCGGTCAGGGAGTTCCAACGGTCACGCCGGGACTCCGTGCGCTCAACCCTGACGTTCCAGAACGGGGCGAGGCTGGGCCCCGTCCTGGAACGGCGGCCGGCTGTTCCATCCGGTCAGCACGGGCAGGCCGTGTTCGGTGCCGAAACTGCAGACGGCCGCAGTCTCCAGCCGGAAGCCGGCACCGGCCTGGGGCGCAAGGCCCAGGCGTCGCGCCGTCAGCACCCGAAGTACGTGCCCGTGGGCGACCAGCACGACGTCGCCCCCCAGCGTGGCGGGAGGTAGGGCGTCGATCCGCGCCAGCACACGATCCACTCGGGCGGCAACCTGGTCGGCGTTCTCGCCGTCCGGTGCGCCGTGGGTGAACAGGTTCCAGTTCGCGTGCGTCTGCTGGATCTGCGCTGTGGTCAGCCCCTCATAGCTGCCGTAGTCCCATTCGTGCAGATCGGGCTCGACGATCGGGTTGGGAAGCCCGGCGAGTTCCGCGGTCCGTCGTGCCCGGGACAGCGGGCTGATGAGCACCGATGCTACAGGTCGTGTGGTCAGAAGGGGACCGACGGCGCGCGCCTGTTGCTCGCCGAGGGGGGTGAGGTCGATGTCCGTGCGGCTGGTGTGGCGTCCGTTGCGGCTCCACGCGGTTTCGCCGTGGCGGAGCAGGATGAGTGCGTTCATGCGTTGTGCCTGTCTCGTGCTTGCCTGTGTCGTGCTCAGTCCGGCTTGGCGGCCGCGGTCGTGGCGTGGCCGCCGAACTCGTTGCGGAGCGCGGCGATCATCTTCATCTGCGGGGAGTCGTCCTGACGCGAGGCGAACCGCGCGAAGAGCGAGGCGGTGATCGCGGGCAGCGGCACCGCGTGGTCGATCGCGGCCTCCACCGTCCAGCGGCCCTCGCCCGAGTCCGCGGCGAAGCCCTTCAGCTTGCCCAGGTGCTCGTCCTTGTCGAGGGCGTCCACGGCCAGGTCCAGCAGCCAGGAGCGGATGACCGTGCCCTCCTTCCAGGAGCGGAAGATCTCGCGGACGTCAGTGACGCTGTCCACGGCCTCCAGCAGCTCCCAGCCCTCGGCGTAGGCCTGCATCATGGCGTACTCGATGCCGTTGTGGACCATCTTCGCGAAGTGGCCGGCGCCGACCTTGCCCGCGTGGACCGAGCCGAAGTCGCCCTCGGGCTTGAGCGCGTCGAAGATCGGCTTGACCTTCGCGACGTCCTCGACGGAGCCGCCGTACATCAGGGCGTAGCCGTTCTGCAGGCCCCAGACGCCGCCGGAGACGCCGCAGTCGACGAAGCCGATGCCCTTCTGCGCGAGGTCGGCCGCGTGCTTCTCGTCGTCGGCCCAACGCGAGTTGCCGCCGTCGACGACGATGTCGCCCGGCTCCAGCAGCTCGGCCAGCTCGTCCACGGTGGACTGGGTCGGACCGCCGGCGGGGACCATGACCCACACCACGCGCGGCGCGGCCAGCGAGCCGACCAGCTCCTTCAGGCTCGTGACGTCGGACAGGGCGGGGTCGCGGTCGTAGCCGACAACGGTGTGGCCCGCGCGGCGGATGCGCTCGCGCATGTTGCCGCCCATCTTGCCGAGACCGATGAGTCCGAGCTGCATAGAAGCGTTTCCGTTCGTAGTGGGGATGAATGTGTGTCAGTGACCGGGCGGTGTCGGCTTCTTGTCGCGGTGCACGACCAGTTGCGGCGCGGTCACTTCTGGGTCCGGGAGGAGGACGCCGTCGCCTTCTTGGCGGCCGGCTTCGCGGCCGGTTTGTTCGCCGGCGGGTCGACGACCTCGCTGGTGGAGGACTGCGAGTGCAGGTTGTCCACGCCGTAGCGGACCGCCGAGGCGTAGATCAGGTCCGGGTCCAGGCGGCGCAGCTCCTCGGCGATCAGCTCCGAGGTCTCGCGTCGCTTGAGCGCCACCATCCGGTCCGGCTGGCCCGGCATGGACAGCTTGGCCAGCAGGCCGTCCGGACGGTCCAGGCAGACGTCGCCGTCGGCGGTGTGCATCCGGACCGCGGTGATGCCGGGGCCCTCGCTGACCGTCCGCTCCACCTTGATCTTCAGCCGCTCGGCCAGCCAGAGCGCCAGCAGTTCGGTGCTCGGGTTGTACGACTCGCCCTCGACCGAGGCGGACTCGACCGCCACGTGGCGCTGGTCCAGCGCCGCCGCCAGCATCGAGCGCCACGGGGTGATCCGGGTCCAGGCCAGGTCGGTGTCGCCGGGGGCGTAGGAGTCGGCCCGGGCGGCGAGCTGGGTGACCGGGTTCTCCGCCGTGACGGCGTCGGTGATCCGACGCTGGGCCAGCGCGCCGAGCGGGTCCTCGGACGGGCTCTTCGGCGCGTTCTCCGGCCACCAGACGACGACGGGGGCGTCCGGCAGCAGCAGCGGCAGCACGACCGACTGGGCGTGCGCGGCCAGTTCGCCGTGCAGCCGCAGCACGACCGTCTCGCCGGTGCCCGAGTCCGAGCCGACCCGCACCTCGGCGTCCAGCCGGGCCTCGGCCCGGGCCCGGGGCGAGCGCCCCGGACGCTTGATGACGGCCAGGATGCGCGAGGGGTGCTCGCGCGAGGCGTCGGAGGCGGCCTTGAGCGCGTCGTAGGCGCTGCCCTCGTCGGTGACGATGACCAGGGTCAGCACCATGCCGACGGTCGCCGTGCCGATGGCCCGGCGCGCGTCGATCAGCGCCGCGTTGATCTTGCTGGAGTTGGTGTCCGTCAGATCGATCTTCATGGCCGACGCCAGCTCCTGCCGTCTCGTGCGAGCATCTCGTCCGCTTCCTCGGGGCCCCAGGTGCCCGCCTGGTACTGCGCGGGGCGCCCGTGCTTGTCCCAGAACTGCTCGATGGGGTCCAGGATCCGCCAGGACTCCTCGACCTCCTGGTGGCGCGGGAACAGGTTCGCGTCCCCGAGCAGCACGTCCAGGATCAGTCGCTCGTAGGCCTCGGGGCTGGACTCGGTGAAGGACTCGCCGTAGGCGAAGTCCATCGTCACGTCCCGCACCTCCATCGAGGTGCCCGGCACCTTGGAGCCGAAGCGGACGGTGACGCCCTCGTCCGGCTGCACCCGGATGACCAGCGCGTTCTGGCCCAGCTCCTCCGTCGCCGCGGCGTCGAAGGGCAGGTAGGGGGCGCGCTGGAAGACGACCGCGATCTCCGTGACGCGGCGGCCCAGACGCTTGCCGGTGCGCAGGTAGAACGGGACGCCGGCCCAGCGCCGGTTGTTGATCTCCAGCTTCACCGCGGCGAAGGTGTCGGTCTTGGACTTGGGGTCGATCCCCTCCTCCTCCAGGTAGCCGAGCACCTCCTCGCCGCCCTGCCAGCCGTGCGCGTACTGGCCGCGCACGGTGTGCTTGCCCAGGTCCTCGGGGATCCTGACCGCGGAGAGCACCTTGAGCTTCTCGCCGACCAGCGCCTTCGGGTGGAAGGAGGCGGGCTCCTCCATCGCGGTCAGCGCCATCAGCTGCAGCAGGTGGTTCTGGATGACGTCGCGCGCCGCGCCGATGCCGTCGTAGTAGCCCGCGCGACCGCCGATGCCGATGTCCTCGGCCATGGTGATCTGCACGTGGTCGACGTAGCCGCGGTTCCAGATCGGCTCGAACATCGAGTTGGCGAAGCGCAGCGCCAGGATGTTCTGGACCGTCTCCTTGCCGAGGTAGTGGTCGATCCGGAAGACCTCGTCCCGCGGGAAGACCTCGTGGACGACCTTGTTCAGCTCCTGCGCGGAGGCGAGGTCGTGCCCGAACGGCTTCTCGATGACGGCCCGGCGCCAGGAGGCCCTGGGCCCCTCCTGCCCGTTGGCGGGCAAGGAGGGCGGGTCGGCCAGGCCGTGCGCCTTGAGCTGCTGCACCACCTGCGGGAAGAACTTGGGCGGCACGGACAGGTAGAAGGCGAAGTTGCCGCCGGTGCCCTGCGCCTTGTCCAGCTCCTCCAGCGTCTTCTTGAGGAGCTGGAACGCCTCTTCGTCGTCGAAAGTGCCCTGGACGAAGCGCATGCCCTTGGCCAGCTGCTGCCAGACCTCCTCGCGGAAGGGTGTGCGCGAGTGTTCTCTGACGGAGTCGTGGACCTCTTGGGCGAAGTCCTCGTGCTCCCACTCGCGGCGGGCGAAGCCGACGAGCGAGAAGCCCGGTGGCAGCAGGCCGCGGTTGGCGAGGTCGTAGATGGCCGGCATCAGTTTCTTGCGCGACAGGTCGCCGGTGACACCGAAGATGACGAGGCCGGACGGCCCCGCGATACGCGGGAGCCGTCGGTCCGCCGGGTCACGCAGGGGGTTCACCGTCATACCGTGCCCTCTCCGTGGCTTTCGAGTGCTGTGTGTACGGCCTGCAGAAGTTCGTCCCAGGAGGCCTCGAACTTGTCGACGCCCTCGTCCTCGAGCAGCTGGACGACGTCGTCGTAGGAGACGCCGAGCGCTTCGAGCTTGTCGAGCACGCCCTTCGCGTCCGCGTACTCGCCCGTGACGGTGTCACCGCGGACGACGCCGTGGTCGGCGACGGCGTCCAGGGTGGCCTCGGGCATGGTGTTGACGGTGCCGGGGGCGACCAGGTCCACGACGTACATGGTGTCGTCGTAGTTCGGGTCCTTGACGCCGGTCGAGGCCCACAGCGGACGCTGCGGCTTGGCGCCGGCGGCGGCCAGGGCGTTCCAGCGCTCGCTGCCGAAGACCTCCTCGTAGGCCTCGTAGGCGAGCCGCGCGTTGGCGACGGCCGCCCGGCCCTTGAGGGCGAGCGCCTCCTCGGTGCCGATCTTCGTCAGCCGCTTGTCGATCTCCGTGTCCACGCGGGACACGAAGAAGGAGGCGACCGACTCGATCGTGGAGAGGTCGTGGCCGTTGGCCTTCGCCTGCTCCAGACCGGTCAGGAAGGCGTCCATGACGGCCTTGTAGCGGTCGAGCGAGAAGATCAGCGTCACGTTGACGCTGATGCCCTCGGCGAGCACCGCGCTGATCGCCGGCAGGCCCGCGAGGGTGGCCGGGATCTTGATGAAGGTGTTGGGGCGGTCGACCAGCCACCACAGCTGCTTGGCCTCGGCGATGGTCGGCGCCGTCTCGTGCGCCAGGCGCGGGTCGACCTCGATGGAGACCCGGCCGTCGCGGCCGTTGCTCGCGTCGTACACCGGGCGCAGCACGTCGGCCGCGTCGCGGACGTCGGCGGAGGTCATCATCCGCAGGGCCTCGTCGACGGTGACGCCGCGCACGGCCAGGTCGGCCAGCTGGGCCTCGTAGCCGTCGCCGGAGCCGATCGCCTTCTGGAAGATCGACGGGTTGGTGGTCACGCCCACCACGTGCTTGTCGCGGACCAGCTCGGCCAGGTTGCCCGAGGTCAGCCGCTTGCGGGACAGGTCGTCCAGCCAGATCGCCACACCCTGGTCACTCAACTGCTCGACAATCGACTTCATCATTTGTTCTTCCTTGCTGCAAGGTTGTTGAGGCTGTCCCTGGCTGCTTGAGCAACCCCATCCGCGGTGAACCCGAACTCGCGGAACAGCACCTTGGCGTCGGCGCTCGCGCCGAAGTGCTCCAGGCTGACGATGCGTCCGGCCTCGCCGACGAAGCGGTACCAGGTCAGCGCGATGCCGGCCTCGACCGCGACGCGCGCCTTGACCGAGGGCGGCAGCACGCTGTCGCGGTACTCCTTGGTCTGCTCCTCGAACCACTCGATCGACGGCATCGACACGACGCGGGTCGGGACGCCCTCGGCCTGCAGCGCCTCGCGGGCCGCGACGGCGAGCTGCAGCTCGGAGCCGGTGCCGATGAGGACGACCTTCGCCTCGCCGCCCTCGGCCTCGGTGTGCACGTAGCCGCCCTTGGCCGCGTCCTCGTTGCGGGCGTAGGTCGGCACGCCCTGGCGGGTCAGCGCCAGACCGTGCGGGGCCGGGTTGGCGGTGTGGCGGCGGGTGATCTCGGCCCAGGCCACGGCCGTCTCGTTGGCGTCGGCCGGACGGACGATGTTGAGGCCGGGGATGGCGCGCAGCACGGCGAGGTGCTCGACCGGCTGGTGGGTCGGGCCGTCCTCGCCCAGGCCGATGGAGTCGTGCGTCCACACGTAGGTGACTGGCAGCTTCATCAGCGCGGCCAGGCGGACCGCCGGGCGCATGTAGTCGGAGAAGACCAGGAAGGTGCCGCCGTAGATCCGGGTGTTCCCGTGCAGCGCGATGCCGTTCATGGTCGAGCCCATGGCGTGCTCGCGGATGCCCCAGTGCACCGTGCGGCCGTACGGGCTGGCCTCGGGCAGCGGGTTGCCCACCGGGAGGAAGGACGAGGAGGCGTCGATGGTGGTGTTGTTGGAGCCGGCCAGGTCGGCCGAGCCGCCCCACAGCTCCGGCAGCACGCCGCCCAGACCGACCAGGACCTTGCCGGAGGCGGCGCGGGTCGCGATCGAGGAGCCGGTCTCGAAGGAGGGGATGCTCTGCTCCCAGCCCTCGGGCAGCTCGCCCGCGGTGATCCGGTCGAAGGAGGCGGCTCGCTGCGGGTTGGCGGTGCGCCAGTCCGCGAGCTGCTTCTCCCACTCGGCCTTGGCCTGCGCGCCGCGCTCGCCGACCTTGCGGGCGTGCGCCAGCACCTCGGGCGCGACGACGAAGGACTTCTCCGGATCGAAGCCGAGCACGCGCTTGGTGGCCGCGACCTCGTCCGCGCCGAGCGCGGAGCCGTGCGCGGCCTCGGTGTTCTGCGCGTTCGGCGCGGGCCAGGCGATGATCGTGCGCATCGCGATGATGGACGGCCTGCCCGTCTCGTTCCTGGCGGCGGTCAGCGCGGCGTTCAGCGCGTGCACGTCCACGTCGCCGGAGGCGGCGGGCTCGATGCGCTGGATGTGCCAGCCGTAGGCCTCGTAGCGCTTCAGCACGTCCTCGGAGAAGGCGGTCTCGGTGTCGCCCTCGATCGAGATGTGGTTGTCGTCGTACAGGAAGACCAGGTTGCCCAGCTTCTGGTGGCCGGCCAGCGAGGACGCCTCGGAGGAGATGCCCTCCTCCAGGTCGCCGTCGGAGACGATCGCCCAGATGGTCTGGTCGAAGGGGGAGGCTCCCTGGGGAGCCTCCGGGTCGAACAGGCCGCGCTCGTAGCGGCTGGCCATCGCCATGCCGACGGCGTTGCCGACGCCCTGCCCCAGCGGACCGGTCGTGGTCTCGACGCCCACGGTGTGGCCGTGCTCGGGGTGGCCCGGGGTCAGCGAGCCCCAGGTGCGGAAGGACTCCAGGTCCTCCAGGGTCAGGCCGTAGCCCGAGAGGTAGAGCTGGATGTAGAGGGTCAGCGAGGTGTGGCCCGGCGACAGCACGAAGCGGTCGCGGCCGACCCACTGCGCGTCGGAGGGGTCGTGGCGCAGGAAGCGCTGGTAGATCAGGTACGCGGCCGGAGCCAGGCTCATCGCCGTACCGGGGTGGCCGTTTCCGACCTTCTGCACTGCGTCCGCCGCCAGGACGCGGACGGTGTCGACCGCCCTCTGGTCAAGCTCGGTCCACTCGAAGGTGTTGCTCGGCGTCGTGCTCACCCTGAATCAGGGCTCCTTCCGTCGGTTCTCGGTGTCGGCCGGCGTCTCACGGCACCGTGATGATGATCTTTCCTCGGGTGTGTCCACCCATGCTGAGGCGCAAGGCCTGCGCGGCCTGCTCCAGGGGGAATTCGGCTGCTACCTCAACGCGGAGCACCCCCCGCTCGGCGAGGGCCGAAAGTGCGGTCAGGTCGGCGGCGTCGGGCCGCACGAACAGGTAGCTTCCCCCCAGGCCGAGTACTGCGGCATCGGCGATGGAGACAATCCGTTGGTGATCCTTGGTCAGGGCCGGGGAGGCCTGGAGGCCCGCGCCTCCGAAGAGGTCCAGGGTCGCGTCCACCCCCTCGGGGGACAAGGCGCGCACCTGATCGGCCAACTCGGGTCCGTAGGACACTGGTTCGGCCCCGAGTTCGCGCAGGAAACCGTGGTTCGCCTCGCTGGCGGTCCCGATGACGCGTACTCCGAGGCTGCGCGCGATCTGGACGGCGAACTGTCCGACGCCGCCGGCGGCGGCATGGACCAGGACCGTCTCCCCGGCCTGCAGGCGCAAATGCCTGACCAGTGACTGGTACGCGGTCAGCCCTGCCAGCGGGATGCCTGCGGATTCCTCGAAGGTGAGGTTGGTCGGCTTGTGTGCCAACGTCCGCACGGGCGCCGCGACGAATTCGGCGAAGGTGCCGCGGCCGACCATGTCCTCGCGAACGTAGCCGATGACCTCGTCGCCCGGTTCGAATTCGGTGGCCCCCACGCCGACGCGCTCCACGATGCCGGCGACGTCCCAACCGGGGATGACGGGGAAGACCGCGTCGAGGAACGAGTCCAGATAGCCGGCCTGGATCTTCCAGTCGACCGGGTTCACGGCGGCGGCCTTGACCCGGATGAGGGCGGTGTCGGGGCCGACCTTGGGATCGGAGACCTCCCCGTATTCCAAGGAGTCGGGTCCCCCGTACGACGCGTAGGTGATGGCTTTCAAGTCGTGCTCCTTGCTGGGATGCTGGACGTCGGCGGTCGGCCGGACGGGGCTCAGGCGCTGGTCGGCGCCTCGCTCTCCAGGCCTGGTCGAGGTGCGCCGGGGGCTGCCCTGTGCAGTCCCTTGTGGTCGTAGTAGGAGGTCACCGCGAGACCGAAGGCGGTGGCTGCGACAGCCGAGAGCGCGATCGCGATCCAGGCGCGGGTGAGTCCGGCGCCTGCCTGGGCGTCGAAGTAGAGGATTGCGCGCGCCCCGTCGGTCAGCTGTCGCATCGGCTCGAACTGGGCGAGGAACCGGTAGAAGGACGGCAGGGTCTGCAGGGGGATCGTGGCGCCGGAGGAGGGCAGCGAGTAGGCGATGAAGATCAGCATGGCGATGGGCTGCCCGAGGCCGCCGAATGTGGCGAGCAGCGCCTGGACGCCGACGGAGATCGTTGCCGCCGCGCAGACGGAGTAGGCCCAGAGCAGTGGCACATGGGAGGCGTCCATGCCGACGAGGTACACCGCCGCCACCAGCACGAGCGTGGCCGCCACCGCGGACAGGGCGGCGGACATGGCGGCGGTGACCAGGAAGTGGTTCCGTCGGCTGATCCACTGCAGGGGGGCTTGCTGGCGCAACGGACCGATGTCGGCTGCGGCGTAGCCCAGCGCGACGTCCACGCTGTTGCTGATGATGTTGGCGCCGAGGAAGCCGGCCAGGACGAGCAGCAGGGTGTAGTAGAAGGCCGTAAGGCCAAGTCCGCTGTGGGATCCGAGAGGGTGGCCCACGGTGACGGTCGGTTTGACTGGATCCTGGAGCAGTAGCCACGTCGCGCCCGGCACTTTGCTCGGCGCGATCTGTGCGGTGAGCTGCTTGCCCAGGTTGGTGGAGACCGCCTGGACCGTCGCCTGAGCCGTGCTGGACGCGAGGGAGGACGCGAGGCTGCCCGCGGCGGGGTTCGTGTAGATGGTCATGGAGGGACGCACCGGCGTGCCCGGTGCCGTCGGTTCGGTCAGGTCTGCGACCGTGGCGCTGAAGTTCTGCGGAACCTCCAGTACGGAGTAGAGGTGTCCGTCGCCCAGTTCCTGCATCGCCTTGTCGTGGCCGAGCAGCTGCCAGGAGATCTGGTTCTGCGGTGTTTGGGTGATCTGGCCGACGGCCTGCGCGCCCAGGTTCACCTGACGCCCGCCCAGTTCGGCCCCGGCGTCGGCGTTGACCAGGCCGATGGGCATGTGGTGCATGTCCCCGCGCGGGTTGAGGATGCCGCCCATGTAGGCGACCGTGAGGAGGACGGACACCACGCTAAGGATCACGGCGGGGAAGACCCAGACTCTGCGGACGCGCAGGACCTGACCGGCCTTGAGCCGTGGCTGCGGTTGCGGTGTCGTCATGGTCGGTCCTCGCTTTCCCGGGCCGGCGGCCTCAGGTGGAGTGCCGCGGGAAAGCGATCTAAGCATGTCATGACAAGCATTGTCGAAGCATGAACAGGCGAGCCTTCGGGCACACCTGGAAGTACCCCGCAGCCAGGATGAGTGTTGCATTCATGACAGGCATGGGAGTGCCGCGGTCTGCATAGGTTTTCGCGGTGTTACGCTGAGACAAGTATTGTCACAGCACACTTCCAGTCAGTTGAGCGGATTCATGTCATCCGACGCCAAAGCGGCAAACGCAATCCCCGAGCAGCAGATCCTCGACTCGGCCTACCAGCTCCTGCTCGCCCACGGCCCGCTCCGGCTGACCATGGCCGACCTCGCCCGCCGTTCCGGGGTCTCCCGCACCACTCTCTACCGGCGCTGGGGATCGGTGGACGAGGTGCTGGCCGCCCTGCTCGTCCGCGCGTGTGCGCGGGTGGTCGAAGAGGCCCTTCCCGATGAGGGCCGTGGAGCCCGGTCCACCGCGCGCCTGGTCGACGGCATCGTCGGCCTCGTCCGCGGCTTCCGTCGCGACCCCCTCCTGCGATCGATCATCGAGATCGACCCCGACTACTTGACCCCCTACCTCGTCAGGGAACGCAGCGCGAGCGCGGACTATCAACTGGCCACGCTGGAAGCCGCACTCGACCACGGCATGGCGGCCGGGGTCGTGCGCCGCGCGGACCCGCAACTCCTCGCGCGTTCGGTACTGCTCGTCATCCGGTCCTTCATCCTCACCGGCCAGGTCTTCGTCGGTGCTGCCGACCTCGACGACCCGGAAATGGACAGGCTCGACGCCGAACTGCGCCGCATGATCACCGCATACCTGGCACCACCCGCGCTTGACGCCTGGGCTGCCGCATAAGACCGCACCAGCCCTCGAGGTCGCCCCGCCAGCCACCCCTGAGCGTCTGCCCGGCCACGCCGAGAGCCTACGGCGGCCAAGGAACCAAGGAACCAACATGAGCCTGCTGTGCCTGATCACCAACCGGAAAAATCGTCCCTGCCGGGTGGCCGAGGTCATGCGACCCCATGTGGCCCGCACCACCAGCATCATGGCCGACCTCGAACGCGTCATTGGGCCCCGCCAACTGGCCCGCCTGGTCCGCGGCTACCGAAACCGGCTCACATGCCTCGACCTGCTGCACCCCGACGCGGCCGACCGCCTGGCTGCCTACGCCTACGGCACGGGGAACGTCTACGTCGTCGCCGCGCCAGGGCAGGTCTGGGAAACGGTTTCGGAGAACGTCTCCCCCGAGCGCATCACCGTCCGGGAGATCGACAACTGTCCCGCCAGGGGTCCGGTGGCCATTTACGACCACGGCGCGGCCACGGATGCGAGCATTCCGCTCAACGCCCTCGACACGCTCTATCAACTCGTGGCCTGGCCGTCCGACCAGACCCTGCCGTAACGGCGACCTCGCCGAAGCGCCTCACCCTAGGTGAGGGACTCGTCCAGTACGACGTCGGACCGGGCCGGGTGCACGCTCCCGGGATCGATCACACACGTGAGCAGATGCAGGGTACGGACGTTCTCCCTGGGCAGCCTCGCCAGGAACCCGTCACAGGTGTGGAACATCCCGCCGCCGCGACCGCACGCATGCGGATCATCCGCGGTGCAGGGCCGGGAAGGTGAAGGGAGCCTGTCGCCGACGGTCCACAGGCTGTCCTCGCACGCCATCACGGCACGGACCTGAGCCAACTCCGTGCCGTTGACACCAGTGAGCGGGGCATTGCAGAGCACGTCCCCGGCCCGCTTGACGGCCACCACGCGCTGCGGCGAACTGCTGGCGGCCAGCAGCGACCGAGCGACGGACAGGGACAGGTCCGCACCGGGCTGCGCATAGAGCAGCACCTGCAGGCCTCCCGGGACGAATGTCGTGGTCTGGGCCCGTCGTGCCCTGTGCCCGACGATGTAGGCGTGCTGCATGACTGCTCCCGTTCCTAGCCCTTGGGTGCGCGGGTTCAGCGAAATATAGGTTCCGCGGACCGTGCCGTTGCTGCCCGATCGAGCAGGTGCCCAGGCAGCCGTCCGGACGGCGTCGGGGGCACGGATCACGGCACTGCTTGCGACATCCGACACGGCTGCGACCCTTTGCTGCCCCTGCCCACCCTGACCACCGGTTCGGGAAAGGGGGAGCAGGGAGCACATGCATGAGCGTCGAGGGATCGGGTCACCGCAACCATGCCGATGGTCGCCAACGGGACGGTCGCCTGGCCCTGTCTCCCCGGATGGCCGTGCAACGCGTGGCCCGGCCCTCTGCCGGTCGCCACGACGGGCCGCTGGTCAAGGATCTCAGCCGCGGTGACTGGAGCACCCATCTGATCAACGGAGCCCTGGACTGGGACGACTGGGACGGATGCACCTACCCGCACCGGCGCAACGGGGAAGGGCAAGGCACGCTCGTCCGTCCCCGGTTGACCGGCCTCCCCCCGGAACGACGCGCCGTCGTGGAACGGGCACTTGAGCGATCCGACCGTCGACTGGGCTACAGCCAGGGAGCGGAGACCAACGGCTACCGGGTCGACTGCTCAGGGCTCGTCTCCTGCGCCTGGGGCCTGCCGAGCCCGGGACTGACGACCCGCACTCTGGTCGATCCCGCCGTTTCACGCCCGATCGGCAAGGACGACCTACTGCCGGGAGACGCGCTCGTCGGACCGGGTCACGTCGTGCTGTTCGCGGGCTGGGCAGACGCCGAACACACGTCGTACGTGGCGATCGAGGACTGCGGGCGGCTGGGGACCGTCACACACATCCTTCCGTACCCCTACCCGCAGCCGTCCGACGACTATCGGCCCTACCGCCTGAACATCGGGCCCACCGGCGGGCCCACCGCCGTCCCCCAGTTCCAGGAGGGCGCTCCGGCGAGGTACCGGTCCGCGGCCGGGGCGCTGTTCACCGATGACCGTGACAGAGTTCTCCTGGTCAAACCCTCCTACAAGCCGCTGTGGGAGATCCCGGGCGGGTGCGTGGAAGAGGGGGAGTCCCCGCTGGACGCATGCGTGCGGGAGGTGTTCGAGGAACTGTCGATCCGGCCGTTCATCGGGTCGGCGCTCGTGGTCGAGTGGGTCGAGGGGACGGACCGCCAGGGGCACTTCCTCGTCGTCTTCGACGGTGGAACGCTCAGTGCCGCGCACCGGCAGTCCGCCAGACCCGACGGCATGGAGGTCCTGGCCTTCAGCTGGTTCGCTGTCCCAGAGTTGGACAACGTGCTCGTCCCCGCCCTGGCAGGACGCGTGACCCGGGCCCTTGACGCACGCAGAGCGCGCCGCACCGCCTACCTCGAACGCGGACGCGCCGACCGCCTGCCGGCCGGCTCGGCGGGGGAGTGACCCGAGGCACTGCGGGGAGGTCGGGACCGGACCGGCCCGCCCACCCGAATACCGTTGCTGATTCCGTGGTCAGGTACGTGCCCACTCCGCGAGCTTCACATGATCATCATCCGTGACTGCAAGTGACTACGATTGACTACGCAGGGTGTAACAGTTCACGACCCTCACCGCGCGACAGCGCCGCGGTCTCCTGGTGAGATGGATATGAGTCCGTACGGAACCGCACACCCACGCGACGAGGAGTCAGCATGCCGACGGTCGACAGTCCCCTCACGCAGGACGAGCGAGTCGTCACTTCCGAGGTGCTGCAGGGCACCCTCGTAGACCTGCTGGATCTCGCCCTGGTCGGCAAGCAGATGCACTGGAACGTCTACGGCCCGCGTTTCCGGTCGGTCCATCTGCAGCTCGACGAGCTCGTCGAGCTGGCACGTCTGCACGCGGACGCGGTCGCCGAACGTGCCGCCACCATCGGGTCCCCGCCTGACGGCAGGGCCGGGACCATCGCGGCGACCAGCGGGATCGCATCCCCGGCGGGCGGCTGGGTCAAGGACGACGAGGCGGTCGCGACCCTGGTGGCTGCGCTGCGCTCCGTCATCACACGGTTGCGTGAGCGGATCCCACGCGCAGGCGACCACGACCCGGTGAGCCAGGACCTCCTCATCGGCATCACCGCCGACCTGGAGAAGCAGTCCTGGATGTTCCAGGCCGAGCACTCGTCCGGCTGATGAGGCTGCTTGGTGCTCCGGTCTGGAGACGTACGCGGTGGAACAACAAATGATCCGGGGTCAGCGACTGGTCCGGAATACGCGTCGATACTGCCGCGGTGATGTTCCGAACTGCTGTTGGAAGTGCTGGCGCAGCGAGGTGCCGGTGCCGAATCCGCAGCGCCGGGAGACCTCCTCGATCGGTGTATCGCTCGTTTCCAGCAGGCGCCGGGCCGAGTAGAGGCGTTGATGCAGCAGCCAGCGCGCCGGGCTGGTTCCCGTGGAGTCGTGGAAACGGCGGGCGAAGGTGCGCTCGGTGAGTGACACGATCTTCGCCATGTCCGCGACCGTCCAGGGGCGCTCCAGCGTGGCCAGGACCTCTTCCCGCACGCGGGCGATGGCGTCGCCCGCGCGGATGGCGGGTATCGGGGCGGCGATGAACTGGGCTTGGCCGCCCGCGCGGAAGGGTGCGGTGACCATGGCGCGGGCCACTGCGGTGGCGGTCATGTCGCCGTGGCTCTGACCGATCAGGTGGAGGCAGAGGTCGATGCCGGCGGCAACGCCTGCTGATGTCCAGACCTGGCCGTCGCCGGTGAACAACACGTTCGGGTCGACGGTCACAGCCGGATGGCGTTGCGCGAGGTCGTCGGCGAAGGCCCAATGGGTGGTGGCGATCCGCCCGTCCAGGAGGCCGGCGGATGCGAGCACGAACGCCCCCGCACACAGGGACGCCACTGGAGTACCGCGCTCATACACCCTCTGGAGGGCATGGAGTACCGGGTCCGGCGCCTGCATCGTGTGGTCCTCCAGGCCGGGCACGATGACGAGGTCACATCGCGCGAGCGCGTCCAGGCCGTGCTCGGGCCTGTGCAACAGGCCCGAGCCGAGCCGCACTGGACGCTTGCTCGGGGCGCACACGATCAGTTCGGCCAGTGGTGACTGGGGGAGCGTCTGATGACGTCCCCAGACTTCGTTGACCACCGCGTAGTCGAATGTTCGGACTGCGTCGAAGATGATCAGGCCAACTGTGCCCAAGGCCGCGCCCCGCTGTCTGCCGTCAGCCGTGGAAGGTCACCGACTCCTCGATCGGCGCCCGTCCGATCCGGGGGTTCTGGTTCGCCCAGTCCTTGTCTGCATACCCGAGTGATATGCCGAACAGCAGCTTCTGGTCGTCGGAGATGCCAAGCGATTCGCGAACCGTATCGGCGTAGAAGCCCAGTGTAGTCTGCGCGATACTTCCGATCCCACGAGCGGCGAGCGCGAGCAGAAGAGTCTGGGCGTACATTCCGACGTCGGCCGCGACACGGGCGCCGCCGAAGGCGGGCATGAACAGGAGGATGACGTGTGGCGCTCCGTAGAATTCGAGGTTGCGGCGCGTGACCGCGTTGCGTCCCTCAATGTCGTCCCTGGCCACGCCGAGGGCTTCGAATCGCGCCTTTGCCTGGTCCCGCATACGTTGACCGTAGGCACCGTCATAGACTTTCCCGTCGAACGGGAAATCCAGCGTGAGCCGGGCCTCGTCGTGTGCGCGGATCAGATCTCCGCTCAGCTTTTCGCGAGCCGTTCCGGTGACGACGTGCGCGATCCACGGCTGGGTGTTGGAGTTTGACGGCGTGGACTGCGCATCGTCGAGTACGCCTCGCAGGACCTCGTCTGGAACGGTCCTGTCGAGGAACGAGCGAATCGCACGGCGGGTGCGGAGGGTTTCGTCGAACGACATGGTCGGTGTCACGGTAATTCCTTGATCCAGTCACATGAGGCGAAGCGGGCCTCGGGGTTGAACTCTGTAGTCGGACCAGCAAGCATCCGATATCCGAATCGGCATCGGAAAGGTGTCGGGCAGACATTTATCGATGGGAAGCTGCCAGTACAGCGGCTGGCTGGGCCCGTCGGCGGCGCAGCGTCCGGCGCGTCGGCCCGGGCCGTAACCATGGCTGAGGTTCCCTCGACGGATTTTTATTGTCAAGCAGGGCGGGAATCGCACTGCCTCATGAGGTCGCCCCGGGGTGCAAAATTTTCCCCCGAGGTTGTACTGGTGGCAGGGCTTCTGCTTGTGACGGCCACCGAGGACCGCTTGAGCGAGTGAAGATCACCACCGGTGTCGCACATGTGGTCCGGAACCGGTTTCCAGGGGTGCCAGCCTCTCGCGCCCGGCTGTGGTCGCGAGGGCGGCGCCTATTCGTCCTTCGGCAACCGCGCCCCCTGTGCCCATGCGGCCATCAAGGGGTCACTCCGGAGAAGTGGGACCAGATCGCCGCCCGGGTCGATACCCTGTGGGCATCGGTCCGATATGGCGTGACCGGTAGGTCCCCGGCGCCGACACAATTCGTGCCTGGATTACTCGCCGGGGACCGGCCTCTTGCCGATTCCGCGGCCGTCGCAGTGCCGGTGCCCTACGGGTGTGGTCAGGCCGTCGCAGCCGCTCGCGGGATGGCCGGCGCGCGTGCTCGGCGCAGAGAAGCGGACGGCCTGTCCGTCACTGGTGTTCCCCATTGTTTGCCCGCTCAGCCCTGAGGCCTCTTCTGTCCCCTGGACGACGATAGGGCGATCCAGGAACAGCTGAGGAGTGACAGACATGCCGGACGCCCCGCCTTCACGGACTTCTTCCGGCTGGTCGAGTGACGGGTGCGCGGCTTCGGAAGGTGCTGCGAGCCCGGTCCGGAGAGGAGGCTGGTCATGTCGGTCCTGCTGAGCCAGGTCGCCCGCTGGATGTTCCGGCGTCGCCGGATGGTGCTCTGTGTGTGGTTGCTGGTGGCTGTGGGGGCGGTTGTGCTCGCCGTTGCCAGTGGGGGCAAGACCAACGACACCTTCACGATCCCCGGGACGGACTCCCAGAAGGCAGCCAACCTGCTGATGGCGAAGGTCCCCGAACTGGGGGGCGGACAGAGCCAGGTGGTGTTCGCCACGCACGGCTCGGCGAAGGTCACCGATGCGCCGTACCGGACCGGTATCGAGTCGGCGGTCGCCGGGCTGCGCAAAGCGCCGCAGGTTGCCGTGGTGTTCGATCCGTTCCAGACCGGAGGGGTCTCCCGCGACGGGCACACGGCTCTGGGGACGGTGCAGTACACCGCGCAGCCTGGCGGGGTGCGTGAGGCGACGCTGACCGCGGTCCAGGAGGCGGTGGTCCCGGCCAGGGACGCCGGGGTGCAGGTCGACTACTCCGGTAGCGTGTATCCGGGCTGGCGTCTGAAAGTCAGCGAGGGGCCCGAACTGGTCGGCCTCGTCGTCGCCTTCGTGATCCTCCTGGTGACTTTCGGCGCGTTCGTCGCAGCCGGCCTGCCGATCATCACCGCTGTGGTCGGGGTCGTGACCACGCTGATGGGTGTCACCGCCGTGGCGGCCGTGACGGACATCGCCTCCGCGTCGACAACCGTCGCGCTCATGCTGGGACTGTCGTGCGGTATCGACTACGGCCTGTTCATCTTCTCCCGACATCGAAACAACCTGATCGCCGGAATGGAGCCGGAGGACGCCGTGGCCCTTGCGCTCGGCACTGCGGGCAGTTCCGTGGTCTTTGCGGCGCTGACGGTGATCATCGCGCTGTGCGGGTTGGCCGTGGTGGGCATTCCGTTCCTGACCGTGATGGGTGTCGCGGCGGCCGCGGGCGTGTTCGTCGCGTTGCTGGTCGCGCTCACCCTGCTCCCGGCAGGCCTGGGCTTCGCCGGGGACCGGGTGGCGAGGTTCATCAGCACGCCGCTGCGTCCGGGCCACCACGAGCGGGTGGCCCGGATCGCGGCTGTGGAGCCGGGGCGGACGTGCGGATCCGCATGGGGACGCTTCGTCGTCCGAAGGCGGATCCCGGTCGTCGTCGCCGGGATCGCGATCCTCGGGGCCTTGGCGCTACCGGCGGCCCGGATGGATCTCGGACTGCCCAGCGGAGCCACCAAGCCGGTGTCCGACACTCAGCGCCGGGCCTACGACCTGACGACTGCCGGTTTCGGGGCGGGCTACAACGGACCGTTGCTCGTGGTCGCGGATCCGGCCGGTGGCACGGCGGTGCGGGGCATCACCTCGTGGCTGGCGGGGATTCCCGGCACCGCGTCGGTCACGCCGGTGGCCCAGGCGAACGGGGTGTCGGTGATTCGCGTGATCCCGAAGACCGGACCGGAGGACCCGGCGACCTCGGACGTGGTGCACCGCATCCGGGCCGGCAGCGCCGTCACCGCGCGGTTCTACGGGTCGCGCATCCTTGTGGGTGGGACCACCGCGTCCGACATCGACGTGTCCGCGAAACTGTCGGCCGCCCTGCCGGTCTTCCTGGTCACCGTGATCGGCCTCGCGCTGCTCGCGCTGACCTTCGCGTTCCGCACCGTGCTGGTCCCGCTCAAGTCGGTCGTCGGGTTCCTGCTGTCGGTGGGCAGCGCCTTCGGGCTGTCGGTCGCGGTGTTCCAATGGGGGTGGGGCGCGAAGCTGTTGGGCATCACTCCCGGACAGACCGTCAGTTTTCTTCCCATCCTGGTACTCGCGGTTGTCTTCGGACTGTCCAGCGACTACGAGGTGTTCGTTGTCTCACGGATCAAGGAGGAGTTCGGGAGAACGGGCGACGCCCGACTGGCGGCGGCCAACGGCACCGGGCATGCGGCCCGCGTGGTGACCGCGGCTGCGTTGATCATGTTCTCGATCTTTGTGGCCTTCATGGTCACAGACGATCCGATCATCAAGGCCATCGCGTTCACCTTCGCAGCGGGCGTGCTGCTCGACGCCTTCGTGGTGCGGCTGACACTGGTGCCGGCGGTCATGGCCCTGGTCAATTCGAAGATCTGGTACCACCCGCAGTGGTTCGCCAGATATGTGCCGGACCCGGACATCGAGGGTGAACGTCTCCAGGCCCGCTTCGACGGCGCCGACCAGGACCACGACCCGGCGGGCTAGACGGTGACCGGATCGGGAACCGGGCGGTGGGCGCGTGCGTGTCCTGCCCGCAGGGCGGAAGCGGCGACCTCAGAGGCCCCCACCGGTCGCGCCTGGCTCGGCCCGGGCGAGCAACCGGAGGCACAGCACCGCCGCGTGGACTGGTTCGAACTCTTCTTCGACCTCGGCTTCGCCGCAGTCGTCGGTTCACTGGCCAGCGGTCTTCGCGGTGATCCCGGACCCGGTGCCTTCGGCGCCTTCCTCGTGCTCTCCTTCCCGGCCTGGTGGGCCTGGGTCCATCTGACCGTCACTGTCAACCTCCTCGGCGGCCCGGAGCGCCCGTGGGTCCAGCTCGTCCTGCTGGCCGCCATGCCACCACTGGCCCTGATGGCCGCGGCCGAACCCAAGGGCCTGGGCGCGAACGCCTGGGCCTACGCCTTCGGAGCAGCAGGCGTGCGACTCGTCCTGTTCGCCCTGTGGTGGCATGCGGCGACGCGAGAGGGATCACCGCTCCGGCGGTCGCGGCCGGTTCTGCAGGGACTGGTGACGGCGGGACTGTGGGCACTGTCCGCCGCCGTCCCCGGCGCCGCCCGCTTCGCGCTGTGGGGAGCGGCGATGCTGCTGGAGGTGGTCCTGCTGCACGTGCGCACCCCCGTCTCCGAGAGACTGTACGAAAGCCTGGCTGTCGAGCACCTGGTGGAGCGGTTCGGCGGGCTGGTCGTCATCGTGCTCGGCGAGAGCGTGCTGACCGTGGTCGGGGCGCTACAACGGCACTTCACCTGGTCGTCCGCGCTGGCCGCGCTGCTCGCGCTTGCGACCGTCACCCTGCTCGCCTTCGCGTTCTTCGTCTGGGGCACCTCCCGCGCCCTGCTGCGTCTGACCCAGGCGCAGCAGGCGGGGAACTCCCGTGCCGTGCGGGACACGGTGGTGTACCTGCCCTTCCTGCTGATCAGCGCGATCACCATGATGGCCGCGGGACTGGGAACGGCGGTCACGGCGCCTGGTCATCCCCTGGCGTCGGGGGCCCGCTGGGCGGTCGGGGCCGGGATTTCCGGTTTCTACCTGGCCCGTTCGGGGACCTCCCTGCGGCACGGGGAGCCTGTGCCGGTGGTCCTGCGGCGCGCCGCACCTGGCGTGGTGCTGCCGCTGGTGCTGATCCCACTGGGTGCCGTCGTCCCGGCCTGGGTTTCCGTCGCAGGTGCGGCGTTGGTCGTGGGTGTCATGGATCTCGTGTCGCAGGGTCTGTCGCAACGACGGGGATGAGCCGTCGCCGGCCCGACCGTGCCGGTGCCGGACAACCGGGGGCCTTTCAAGGCGGCGCTCGACGGCACACCGTCCTGACGCGGTGCCCGATAGGCGGCCCGGGCCGCCCTGGTGTGTGCCACTCGTCGCGGTGAGGCTGAGTCTCGAGGCCGGGATCGCACCGGCACTGCTGTGATCTCGAGGTGTCCGACGGCGAGGGGTGGACAGGTGCCCTACATGCACGATGCGCAGCTCCAGGAGGACGAGCGCACGCAGCTCCTTGCGCTGCACCCCTGGCTGCGCCTGGATGGTGAGTTCACCACTGACGCCTTGCGCGGCGTCTTGCGATCTCCGTTTCCTCACAGCGTCGAGGGCCTTGTGGGGAGCGGGCACGGACTGTGGATCCGGATGTTCGAGGACTGGGTCGACGCGGAACGGCGCCAGGCCCAGTACCGGATCGTGCACAGCTACCACACCGACCCCGCACTGACCCCGGCGCTCGCGCGGTTTCCCGGCCCTGAGGTGTACACCGAGGCGTTGGTCGGCCTGGAGCGGACCTTCGCGCGGTTCCTGAGGGAGGTTCGCCGACTCCGTGCCGCCCTGTGCCCGACCCGCCTCGACCAACTGCGTCGCTTCCTTGGCGCAGGCCCGCTGCCGAGGCAGTGGCGCGACGGCGGGCGGGGGCCGGCGTGAATCGGCGAGAACGATGCTCGACGTGTCTGTGTCCACGAGGGGAAATGCCGGGCCCCGGGCTCGGAGTTGGCGTGTACTCGCATATGCTGGCGGCATGGCTACCAGTGAGTACGATCAAGAAAAAGCCCGCCCGTCTCCGGCCCTGAGCGTCGTGACCGTGGTCCTGGGGAAGACCGCCCACGTGCTGCTGGCAGGCGAACTCGACATCTCGATGTCGGCCGGGGTCGTGTCGGCGGTCAAGACGGCCCTCGAAGACCGAGCCGTCATCACCATCAGGGTGGACGCGGCGCTGGTCGCATTCTGCGAAAGTTCGGGTCTCGGTGCTCTTCTGCAGGCCAGACGCCTTGCGGCCGCTCGGGGGGTCCGCCTGTACCTGGCCGGTGCGCGACCGTCGCTTCAACGTCTGCTGGCGATGACGGACACGGGCCATCTGCTGGAACCCACGGCTCGGTGCGGGTGCGTGGCAAGACTTCGCCCCACAGGCTGCTGCTGGGTCCGCCTGAGAACCTGGCTCGTCCGGATCTCGGCGAAGCATTAGAGCCCCACCTCGTCGACGAAGCTGCACGGTCGTCTGCCCCATCGTGCAGACAGGCCGTTCCGGCGCCGGGCTATACGTGAGGCAATGCCGCCGCCGGGCCTCCCCGGGGCGGCGGGCCAAGGACCCGTCGGCTCAGCTGCGCAGAGATTCGCCTCGCCGGGCCGGGAAGGCGAGAGATCACGCATGGACCGTCGCATTATCGGGCTCGAGAACGAGTACGGCGTCACCTGCACGTTCCGGGGGGCGCGCCGCCTGCCCCCGGAAGAGGTGGTCCGCCACCTCTTCCACGGCTTCGTGACGGGGAAACGTAGCAGCAACGTGTTCCTGCACAACGGTGCCCGCCTCTACCTCGATGTCGGCTCGCACCCGGAATACGCCACCCCCGAGTGTGACGACGTGGTTGAACTGGTCACCCACGACAAGGCAGGCGAGCGGATCCTCGAAGGCATGACGGAGGAGGCCGAGCAGAAGCTGCGCGGGCAAGGGATCGAGGAGGACGTCTACGTCTTCAAGAACAACACCGACTCCGCCGGCAACTCCTACGGCTGCCACGAGAACTACCTGGTCTCGCGGGACCTCGACTACGTCCGGCTCACCAACCAGTTGATCCCCTTCCTGGTCACCCGGCAGCTGATCTGCGGCGCCGGCAAGGTGCTGCAGACTCCCCGCGGCGCGGTCTACTGCGTCAGCCAGCGGGCCGAGCACATCTGGGAAGGGCTGAGCTCCTCCAGCACCCGGTCCCGCCCGATCATCAACACCCGTGACGAGCCGCACGCGGACAGCGAGCGCTACCGCAGGCTGCACGTCATCGTCGGCGACTCCAACATGTCGGAGACCACCACCCTGCTCAAGGTCGGCGCGACCGACCTGGTGCTGCGCATGATCGAGGACGGGGTGCCGCTGCCGGACTTCACCCTGGACGCGCCGAGCCGGGCCATCCGCGAGGTCTCCCACGACCTGACCGGCTCCCGGCTGGTCCGGCTGGCGAACGGCCGCGAGGCCAGCGCGCTGGAGATCCAGCAGGAGTACTTCCAGAAGGCGAGCGACTTCGCCGACGACCGCGGCATCCGCTCCGGTACCGTCGCCCGGGTGCTCGACCTGTGGGGCCGCACCCTGGAGGCGATCCGCACCGAGGACTACTCCAAGGTGGACCGCGAGATCGACTGGGTCATGAAGTACCGGCTGATCGAGCGCTACCGGGCCAAGAACGGCATGAGCATGTCGCACCCGCGGGTCGCGCAGATCGACCTCGCGTACCACGACATCCACCGCCGCCGCGGCCTGTACTACCTGCTGCAGAACCGCGGGCAGGCCGAGCGGGTCAGCGACGACCTGAAGATCTTCGAGGCCAAGTCGGTGCCTCCGCAGACCACCAGGGCGCGGCTGCGCGGTGACTTCATCCGGCGCGCGCAGGAGCAGCGGCGGGCCGTCACCGTGGACTGGGTCAACCTTCGGATCGTCGGCGACGCGAAGGGCGCCATCGCCTGCGGCGACCCGTTCCTCTCCGCCGACGAGCGCGTGGCAGACCTCATCGCCGCCATGTGAGGGCGGCGAACCGGCCCGCTGGCACAGGCGGCCAAGAGACCCGCGAGCAGCGGCGCGCCGCCCACGGCAGAGCCAAGTCCGCCACGCGCCTCAGGGCCGAACCCGCGCTCTGGGCCCTGAAGGACCAGCCCTGTGCCCGAATCGGTTGGCCGGCCTCAACTCTTGCCCGCCGAGGGGGCGCCGGACGGGGGCGGTTCGGTCTCGTCGTTGTCGATGGCGGCGCTGGCGTCGCCCTCCAGCAGCCGGCCGAGCTGGGTGCCCAGCAGCCGCTTGAACTTGCGCTGCTGCCAGCGGCCGCGGTCGAGCACCGCGACCTCCAGCTGATCCGGGGTCAGCGTGCGCGCGGCGCCGCCGTTCGGATCCCTGGCCAGGCCGTCGACGGCCAGCTTGAGCGCCTCGGGCAGCGTCATGCCCTCCTGGTGGCGCTGCTCCAGGTAGGTGGCGATGGACTCGGAGCTGCCGCCGACGGCGACGGTGCCGTGCTCGTCGACCACCGAGCCGTCCGGGGTGAGCCGGTAGATCTGGTCGTCCCCCGGGGTCCGACCGACCTCGGCCACCACCAGCTCGACCTCGTAGGGCTTCTCCCCGGTGGAGGAGAAGATGGTGCCCAGCGTCTGCGCGTAGACGTTGGCCAGGCCGCGCGCGTTGACGTCGGCCCGGTCGTAGGAGTACCCGCGCAGGTCGGCGTAACGGACGCCGCCGATGCGGAGGTTCTCGAACTCGTTGTAGCGGCCGACGGCGGCGAAGGCGATCCGGTCGTAGATCTCCGAGACCTTGTGCAGCGCGCGGGAGGTGTTCTCCGCGACGAAGACGATGCCGTCGGTGTAGGTGAGCACGACCACGCTGCGCCCGCGCGCGATGCCCTTGCGGGCGTACTCGGCACGGTCGGCCATGGCCTGCTGGGGTGAGACGTAGAACGGCGTCGACACCGGCGGTCGCCCCTTTTCTGCTTGTCGTTCGGTGAGGTGAGTGGGGGTCAGAGCAGCGGGGCCTGCGGCCCGTCCGGCTGCTCGAGCCGGTGGCCGAGGACCGTCTTGGCCACCTCGCCGACCTCGTCGTCGGCCAGGCGCCTGAAGCCCTCGTCGGTGATCACGGAGACGATCGGGAAGATCCGGCGCGTCAGGTCGGGCCCACCGGTGGCGGAGTCGTCGTCGGCGGCGTCGTAGAGCGCCTGGACGACCACGATGGCCGCCTGCTCGGCGGAGAGGTCGTGCCGGTAGAGCTTCTTCATCGAGCCCTTGGCGAAGAGCGAGCCCGAGCCGGTCGCCGCGAAGCCGGTCTCCTCGGAACGGCCGCCGGTGACGTCGTAGGTGAAGATCCGGCCCTTGCCCTGGTCCAGGTCGTAGCCGGCGAAGAGCGGCACCACGGCCAGGCCCTGCATCGCCATGCCCAGGTTGCCCCGGATCATCGTGGTGAGGCGGTTGGCCTTGCCCTCCAGGGAGAGCGAGGTGCCCTCGATCTTCTCGTAGTGCTCCAGCTCCAGCTGGAACAGGCGCACCATCTCGACCGCGAGACCGGCGGTGCCGGCGATGCCGACCGCGGAGTACTCGTCGGCGGGGAAGACCTTCTCGATGTCGCGCTGGGCGATGATGTTGCCCATGGTCGCCCGGCGGTCACCTGCGATCACCACGCCGCCGTCGAAGGTGGCGGAGACGATCGTGGTGCCGTGCGGCGCCTCGATCGGCGCCATGCCCACGGGCAGGGTGCGCCGCCCGGGGAGCAGCTCCGGCTGGTGGTCGGCGAGGAACTCGATGAACGAGGACGACCCCGGGGTCAAGAAGGCAGCCGGCAGACGCCCGGTGCTGTTGAGAGAGGTTTCCACGTGCCCTCTTTCTCCTCCGTGTCGGACACGGGGTGCGTCGGTCGATGCTTTGGACGGTGCCGCCGATGCTGCCGGACGAGCCCGGGCGGCTCCCGGTTCTCCGGGGCCGACGGCGGGGCATGTGCGAAGCGTATGGGGGCAGACTAAACGGCCGCACCCAGGTGCGCGATCGGGCAGGACCGAGGGAGCGACCGTGTTGCCTTCCCGTACGGCCGTCGAGTGCCCGACAAGAACTGACGATGAACCAATTGTCATTCAAACAGACCGGATTGGTGGTACTTGCCCGCTCGGGTAGCACAGGGGAACTGCTACTTTCCGTGACGGTGTCGGCGCGGATCGCGTCTTGGGCGGGCGGGTGGGCCCTGCGTACGGTCCAGGCATCGCAAGAACGAAATCTGCCGCTGGCACGCCAAGCCCCTGCCGCCAGCGCGCAGGAAGTGAAACCGACACATCCCCCGGCAGGGGCTGGATCTGGACAGCGTCCCGATCCGGCCGGCGTGGGAGAGGAGTCCCTATGTCGTTCAAGAACCTCCGTCACACCAGCCGCACTCGTCGTGTCAGTGCCCTTCTCGCCGTCGTGCTCAGCGTCGGTGGGGCCTCGGTCGCCGTCGCTTCCACCGCCGAGGCTGCCCCGATGACGCAGTACACCACCACGGCGTATCCCGACAATCTCGACGGCTGGATAGCCCAGGCCCAAGCCATCCTCGCGCAGGACGGGGATCAGGTCCCCTCCGCCGACGCGATCACGGCGCGGGCGATGACGGAGTCCTCGGGCAACCCGCTCGCGGAGAACCACTGGGACTCGAACCAGGCCCTTTACGGTGGCACCTACGGGCTGCTGCAGCTGATCCAGCCCACCTTCGACGAGTACGCACTGCCGGGGCACCAGGACATCATGAACCCGGTCGACTCGATCATCGCCGGCGTCCGCTACGCGAATGCGACCTACGGGTCCTTCGAGAGCATCGCCTACTCGTCCGGGGGCTACTGACCGGCCGAAGACGCCGCCACTGCTGGTTGACCTTGCGAGGGTCTGGCCGCCCCGGCCTCGGAGGCCGGGGCGGCCAGCTCACGCTTGGAGCGCAACCGCCAGGGTGAGCAGGGTTGTCCCCACACCGACCGTGGACGCCCCCGCTTCAATGCCGCAGGCTAGACGTCCGGGTGCTCGGACGAGCGGATCAGCGCGATCAGTTCGTCGTGGCAGCGACTCTGGAAGGGTGCGGCCCCGAGCGCCTGGTAACGGCTGTGGGCGTTGCGCAGGTGGGTGATGGCGAGCTGTTCCGCGCCGCGGGCCGCCTGCAGGTGGCCCAGGGCCTGCTCCAGCCGGGCCCGGTGAAGGGGGATGTCCTGCGGCGACTTAGGGAGCGCGAGTCCGGCCTCATAGGCGGCGGTCGCGGCGTCGATGTCGCCGCGGTACTCCAGCAACTGCCCGGACAGCCATGCCTCGATCGGGCCGAGGCAGGGGGCGTGCCGGGTGAGCTCCCGCAGTTCCTGGACCGCGGCCGTGGCCCTGCCGATGCGACCGGTCCCCAACAGGGCCTCGGCCAGCAACGGCAGCCACCAGTAACGGTAGGCCCGGATCCAGCCGCCGGAATGGTCCCGGATGGGTCGCAGCGCCGCCGCCATCGCGTGCAGGTCACCTTGAGCCTGGGCCAGGACCGCACCGGCCATCGCCGGGTACACCTCGAACTGTTGCGGTCCGACGCGCTGAACCCAGTATCGCGAGGCCCGAACGTGCTCGCGTGCCGACTCGAACGCCCCCCGGCCCGACGCGGTCAAGGACGCCACCATGTGGGCACGCGCGCAAGCCCAGGGGTGGTCCAGCCCCTCGGCGATCGACAGGCAGTGCTCGGCGTTGCCGGCCGACTCGTCCCAGACGCCGCGCTGGTACTGGCCCATCGACAGGCAGAAGTAGGCGAGATCCCCCGACCATGCCTCGGCAGAGGTCGTCGAGGGTTCACTGAGGGCGAGCCGGGCGTGCCGCTCACCCGCTGTCGGCTGCACCAGCGCGACGTGCGCCAGTGCCAAACACGCGTGCCAGTAGGCGTTGGCCGGGACCGCCGGGCCGCCGGCCTGACTGGTCCACGGCTCCACCGCGGCACCCACATGCGCCAGCGCCGCCTCGGGTCCCTCGACGAGCAGGTGGCCGATCAGCATCGCGGTGCGCGCCGGGGCGGCGAGATGCGGCACCGTGCCACTGGTCGCCAGCACCTCCTGGGCGTACTGGAGGCCCACATCACCAAGGCCGTGCCAGCACGACAGCGCGGCGATGAGGTTGCCCGCCTCGGCCACGACCCATTCCAGCCCGGGTTGCCGGGCAGCCGCCCGCATGGCCGCGGTGAGCCGCTCGCGCGCTACCGGGTACGCGCCCTGGTAGCCGGCGGCCACACCCAGCGCGCAGTCCTTCAGCGGCGACGGTGAACACGCTTGAACGGCTTCGAGCGCCGGCTGCGCCCGGTCCATCCGCCGACCGGACAGCAACTGGATGACCGCGGTAAGCAGGCGACGCTCCCGGTCCTCCCGCTTGTCGGACAGGTCGGCGGCCCACAGCAGCCAGGTGGCCGCCCGGTCGGTGTCGCCGGCGGCGATCTGTTCCCACGCCGCCGTCTCAAGCTCGGCGGCGATCGACTGGGTGTCGGCCTGCTGGGCCGCAGCGACCCGGTGTGCCCACTTCGAGGGCCCCTCCACCACAGGGACAGCCGCAAGGTGAAGCTCGCGGCGGCGCGTGGGGGCCAGGGCCGAGTACACCGCTTCGCGCTGCAGCTCGTGTGCCATACCGATGAGCGTCGATCCAACGCCCTGCCACTGCACGAGACCGAGCTGAAGCGGGCGCTGCAGGGCACGCCACGGGTCGGCGAGATTCGCGACGGCCGCCGCCAAGGTAGGGGGGACGAAAGCATTCAGTACCGCGAGTGCGTCGACCAGGCTGCGGCTTTCCGGGTCCAGGCCGTCTAGGCGCGCCCGCATCGTTGCCACCAGCGAGCCGGGAACCCGGGACGCGCCTTTGGGGCCCTCGGCGTCGGCGAGCACCATCTGCAGGTACAGAGGATGGCCTTCGGTGCGCAGGCACAGCTCCTCCACCGCGCGCCTGCTCCAGGGAACCGCGGTGCGCAAGGCGGTGAGCGCCGCCACGCTGCTCACATCGAGCCCGGGCAGCGACATCCGCACGAAGTCGCCGACGGTATCCAGGAGTCGGGGGCCGGGGCCGCCCGTCGGCGTGCCGGAGACGGTCTGCACTGTCGCCAGCACCAGCAAGGGATCGCTGCGGCGCTCTCGCAACGCCATCCGCAGCGCCTGGCCCGAGGGCCAGTCCGCCCACTGCAGGTCGTCGACCGCCAGCGCGACCGGACCCGAATCCAGCAGCTCGTCGACGAGCAGGCGCAGCTGCACGCCGACCGCGGTCAACGACGGCGTGGGAGGGGCCCCCGGTGCCGTCGCGAGCTTCATGATCGCCGGATAGCGATCGAGCCGTCCTTTGGGAACTCGCGTTGTCAATTGCCCGACCAGGCCGAATGGCATGTCGCTCTCGGACGGGTCACAGGTGGCGCGCAGCACCGTGAAGCCACTGAGCCCGGTGAGAAATTGGTTGAGCAGCGCCGTCTTGCCGATACCGGCCTCGCCGTCGATGCAGAAGGCCACCGAGTGCCGGTCCCGTGCCCGCTCGGCGCTGCCGGCCAGCTGTTCAAGCTCATGACCGCGGCCGACGAACATCTCGTCGGTTCTCGCGGCGCTGCGAGCTTTCTGACCGAGCTCCTGCATACCTCGACGGTAACCCTCGGACGGGGGCCTGAGGTAGTCCGGACCCGGCCCGAGCAGCGTGAGAATCCTCAGCAGCGCACTTCGCTACCCGGAGGGCTTCCCTGGCGGGCCGCGCTGCCGGGTGGACCCACGGGCATCATGGGCCTCCCATCAGCCGTCGAGGAGGCCGCGATGCCAGAACCCGCAAATGTGTGGCGGCCACTCCCCGCGAGGCCGGGCTGCGGGGGTCGGCCGTGTCGGCGCCGGAGCAGGAGACTGCCTCCCGCGAGGCTTGCGGCGCTGCTGTTGAGGTGGGGGTTGCGGCGATACCGCCGCCCTGCCCAGGACCAGTCGCCGCCGGAGCCCGAGGCCTGTGCACCGCACAGCGTGCCGCCGGTCACTGCCGCTGCGCCCGAACCCGCCCGCCGCGCGGGGACGGGCGACTTTGTGCACCACCCGTCCGGGCTTCTGCCCGCCCTGGAGCTGACGACTGCCGCCACTCAGGTTCAGGACGACCCCGAGCTGTACGAGGAGGCCTTCCAGCGGGTCCTGCAGGAGGTGGTCGACGACGCCGATCCCCAGCGTTCGGTCGCGGAACTCATCTTTTGGCTCTCCGCCCTGTCGGCCGGATTCCTGGACCAGCTGGCGAGCATGCTGCACACCGACCGGAGCGTCGTAGTGGCCTCGATCATGGGAGCTTTTCCGGATCCGGAGCGTGAGGATTGAGGAGCGGTCGGAAGGGCCGGATCAGTGAGCCTTTTCAGAGTGGGCACCGATCGGGTGATGTCTCCCGGCACCGCTGACCGCAGGAGAACGCCACGCCCGAGGCCCTCGGGGTGTTGAGAGAGGTGCTTGAAGTCTCAACTCATCACCCAGAGGGCCTCGTTGGTCACATATCCTGCCGCACTCGACCTGCCCCATGCGATCGTCGAGTGGGTCACCCATGCTGATTGTCACCCGTGAGGGTCACCGCCGGTGCAAGCTCCGCCCGTCCCAGCGCGCCCTGATCGCTCTGGTGTACCTGCGCAAACACGACACCCTGGCCCAGCTCGCGGCCGGCTTCGGGATCAGCGTCGGCACCGCCCACGCCTACGTGCATCAGGTCACCGACCTCCTCGCCCACCGGGCGCCGGGTCTGACCCGGGCACTACGCGAGGCCAATGAGGAGTACGTGCTGGTCGACGGCACCCTCGCACCGCGCGACCGGGTCGGCGACGGCCGCGCCGACTACAGCGGAAAACACCGCCGCCACGGCGTGAACCTGCAGGTCATCACCGGTCCCGGCGGCAACCTGCTCTGGGTCTCCCGCCCGCTGCCGGGCCGCACCCACGACCTCACCGCCGCCAGGCGTCACCGCGTCATCGCCACCTGCGCACGGCTGCGGATCCCTGCCCTCGCCGACCTGGCCTACACCGGAGCGGGCCCGGGTGTCGCCGTCCCGGTCCGCCGCCGACCGAAGCGGGAGCTCACCGCGAAGGAGAGGTCGCTGAACAAGGGCCACGCCCGGCTCCGCTGCCCGGTCGAACGAGGCGTCGCGACCCTCAAGCGCTGGCGGATCTTCCGCCATGCCCGCTGCAGCCCCAGCCGACTCGCGTCAGCAGCCAAGGCGGTGCTCACCCTGGAGAGGCAACGCTGAAAACGCTCAGTTGCCGGAGGCGCGGCTGCGTGCGCCCCAGTTCATGTAGGCGCCGGCCGCCGCCGCTGCGGCCGCCGCCCCGATCGCTGGCGCGCTGCTCCAACCAGGCATGACCGTATCCGTCCTGACGCCGCTTCGGGCGACGTCGTCCGGAGAGCGGCGCTGGTGCACGGCGGCAGCGAAGGCGGCGAGCACGGGATACAAGTAGACCTGGCTCCTGTCGATGATCGCCCTGGCCCATGCCAGCGGGTCGATCGTAAAGGTCCGCATGGCCCGGGCCACGGCCTCGGCGTCGCCGGCGTTTCGGCGGACCGTACGGCAGAAGCCGAGGTCGAGTGAGGAAGCCCCGTCAAGGACCGGCCACGGCGGGGTGAGGTCCGCGCCGCCCCAGGAGCTCTGCAGCATGTCCACGAAATCCTCGGGCGGGTCCTCGGTGGCAGACCACAGCAGCATCTCCCGCTCCTCCAGCAGGGCGACGACGCGGGCCGGATCCGAACCGCGTCCGCACGCGTGTGCCCAGGCGTCAAAGGCCGCGATCCGCTCGGCGCTCAGGTTGTCCCCGATGCTCAGCTCGGCGAGGTCTGCCTGATCCAGACAGGCGCGGTGTTGTTGGTACCAGGGCATGCGGTTCCGATCCGAGTTGAACTGAGGGTGTTCTCCATTCGTGCCATGCGGCCAGGGGGCGTGCAAGGGATCGCCGTCGCCGGTGCCCTGTGGTCCTTGGGGCCTGCACGTTGGGGCAGCGAGTCGCGGCTGAGCCTTGCCAGGGGAAGCGGTGACATGGAGCGGGCGGCGCCCGGGAAAGCCCGGGCGTGACCCGCCTGGGTCGATCAGCCGCTCACCATTCGGGCGACGCCCGTCCGCCACCGGCTCCGGCCTCACTTCAGCCTGCTCCATGTGGAGTACCCGCCGCGCGCCCGGGTGGGCAGCGGCGATACCAGAAGCGACGATGATCGCATGAACGCCAAGGTACTGAGCTGATGCGTCGCCGTCCCCTGACCTCGGCCGCCTTCTGCTCCGTCGTGCTGATGTCCACCGTCCTGCCCGGGGCGGTGGCGGCGGTCGTGACGGCCGACGGGACCGGATCCCTGCCGCCGGCGGACCTGATCGCCGCCCCGAAGGCCGGAGCCGCGGTGAAGACGGTGGCCGAGGCCAAGAGCGGCGACGCCACGCTGCCGGGCATGCCGCGGCTGCTGGATCCAAAGGACGTCTACGCCGCCGACCGGCCGAACGCGTTCTCCCCGGTGGTGAAGAGCTTCCCCTCCCGGGTCTACGTGCCGAACACGCTCAGCAACACGGTCACCGTCATCGACCCCGCCACCTACAAGGTGATCGACACCATTCCGGTCGGCGACCAGCCGCAGCACGTGGTGCCCTCCTGGGACCTGAAGACGCTCTGGGTCAACAACGACCTCGGCAACACCCTCACCCCGATCGACCCGGCCACCGGCAAGGCGGGCGCGACGGTCGACGTGCACGACCCGTACAACCTCTACTTCACGCCGGACGGCAAGTACGCCGTGGTGATGGCCTCCGCCGACCACCAGCTGGTCTTCCGCGACGCGCACACCATGAAGGTCGTGAAGGCGATCCCGTCCCAGTGCGCCGGCGTCAACCACGCGGACTTCTCGCCCGACGGCAAGTACTTCATCGTCTCCTGCGAGTTCTCCGGCGACCTGCTCAAGGTCGACACCGCGAAGATGGAGATCGTCGCGAAGCAGAAGATCCCGATGAACGGCTCGATGCCGCAGGACGTCAAGATCTCCCCGAACGGCAAGGTCTGGTACGTCGCCGACATGGTGGCCAACGGCGTCTGGGAACTGAACGGCGACACCTTCTCCAAGCCGCAGCTGCTGCCGACCGGCGCCGGCGCGCACGGCCTCTACGTCAGCCGTGACTCGAAGGACCTGTACATCTCCAACCGCGGCGAGGGCTCCGTCTCGGTCCTGGACTTCGCGACCGGGCAGCTCGTCCACAAGTGGTGGATCCCCGGCGGCGGCAGCCCGGACATGGGCGGCGTCTCCGCGGACGGCAAGGTGCTCTGGCTCACCGGCCGCTACAACAGCGTCGTCTACGCGATGTCGACGGCCGACGGCAAGCTGCTCGCCAAGATCCCGGTCGGCGACGGCCCGCACGGTCTCTGCGTCTACCCGCAGCCCGGCCGCTACTCGCTCGGGCACACCGGCATCTTGCGCTGACCCCCGCTGACCAGCTCTTCGCGCCGGCGCCTGTCCTGTCGGCTGCGGTTGCCGCGTGCGACGCCCCCGCTGATAGTGGGAGGCACCGTGTGGTCGGTTCCCCACGAGGGGCGGTAGCTCAGCCGGTCAGAGCAGGGGACTCATAATCCTCCGGTCGCGGGTTCAAGTCCCGCTCGCCCCACCGGGTCCTCTCGCGCAAGTTCCGCCATGCTCGGCTGCACCACGGCACGGCCGCATCAGAACGTCGCGTGCCGGGTCAGTGTCGGGGCGGTGGTGCGTACCAGCAGGACGTGGCCAAAATCCACGGTCACCGCGAACGTGCCCTCCACGCCCTCACGGGACGCGGTGAGAGTCACCACTGAGCGGCGCTGCAACCAGGAGGCCAGGTCCTGCGGGCCGGGTACGGGTCCGTGCAGCGTCAGGATCACCTCCCGGTCCCGGCCCGCGGGCAAGAGGTAGAGCAGACAGCTGGGCTCGGTCTCACTGTCCGCAGCGCAGGCGTCGACATGGGATCGCTCGTGGTTCATCGGTCGGCTCCTTCGCCAGTCGCAGTCGCGTTCGACGCGGCAGGGCGCACAGCCCGGTTCTATCCTGGCCCCGGGGCCGCTCGCATGCGACCTTGAGCGGCCAAAACGGGCGTGTCGGAGTCGGACGGACGCCCGGATGCGGCTCCGGATAACTTCGCCATCTTCGTCGCGTCGCTCGCCGACTGGCTTCCGGCTCATGTTCGCGGCTGCAGTTCATGCCGTGGCGACGCTGGCTTCCCACCTTGCTGAGACGTACGCTCAGATCCTTGACTTCCTCCGACAGTCTGTGAAGCTCAACCTGCTGGCCACTGCACGGCGGTCCGCCGAGAAGGCGAATCACCGCACCCTGCCCTGCCCCGCAGGCGCTTCGCATCCTTCCCCGGCTGAAGCTCGGGGGTACCCACGAAGGACATCGGATGAACCCTGGGCGTCCGGCACCGAAGCTGCCCCCTGCGCTCACTGCCTTCGCGGACGTCGTCGCGCCCTATGCGGACCTGCTGAGCACACCGGACCGGCAGGACACGGACTCGGTGACGCCGAAGCACAAGCCGGTCAGGGGGGTTGCCCGGGTGGCGCTGCAGGCGCGTGCCCGGGCCGCCTATCAGGATGGCGCCACCATCAGGGAGGTGGCGAGCCTGATCGGCCGCAGTTATGGGGCGACGTACACGCTGCTTGCTGAGGCTGGGGTTCTCCCGAGCAGGCGGACCGGCGCCGTTCGGTCCGGTGTCGAGCGGACGGGTGGCTCGGTGGAGTCCCCCTGGGGGTAGGCGGGCCCAGGGCCATTTTGCCCGGTATGGGCAGTGTGTGGGGCGTGTCGAGGTTCTCGAGCCGCCCGCGGTCGGCTGCCTGAAGGCACTGCCGCCGGTTCATCTCGTCGCCCGAATGCTGCCCGAAAGTATTGCGACGGCAATACTTGCCTATGCATATCATGGGCCGTCCGCCCGTCGCCGTACCGGTGCCGCTGGCGGTTGCCCATGCAGCGGGAGAAGGAGTTGGTTCATGTGACAAGCGCGCCCGTACTGGCGTTGCGCGGAGTCTCCAAGCGGTTCGGCGCCGTCCAGGCGCTGACCGACGTCGAGCTGGAGGTCCACGCCGGAGAGGTGACGGCGCTCGTCGGTGACAACGGAGCCGGTAAGTCCACCCTGGTCAAAACCATCGCCGGGGTGCACCCCATCGACGAGGGGCAGATCGAGTGGGAGGGGCGTCCGGTCACTGTCAACCGCCCGCAGGACGCCCAGCATCTCGGGATCGCGACTGTCTACCAGGACCTCGCCCTCGCCGACAACCTCGATGTGGTTGCCAACCTTTTCCTGGGCCGTGAACTGATCAAGAGGGGCACCCTGGACGAGGTCGCGATGGAGAAGCGCGCCCAGGAGCTGCTGGACACGCTCTCCATTCGCATCCCCTCGGTGCGCATCCCGGTCGCGAGCCTGTCCGGCGGTCAGCGCCAGGTTGTCGCGATCGCCCGCTCGCTGATCGGTGAGCCGAAGGTCGTCATCTTGGACGAGCCCACCGCGGCCCTTGGCGTCGAGCAGACCGCCCAGGTCCTGGACCTGGTCGAGCGGCTGCGTCAGCGCAACCTCGGCGTCATCCTGATCAGCCACAACATGGTCGACGTGCGCGCGGTGGCGGACACCGTGGCGGTGCTGCGGCTGGGGAAGAACAACGGAACCTTCCCGGTGCGGGAGACCACGCAGGAGACCATCGTCGCCGCTATCACCGGGGCCACCGACAATGCGGTGACCCGGCGCGCGGCGCGTACCGCGGAGGCAGTGAAGTGAGCAACGACACCAAGACCACCACCGTGACCACGCCGCCCCCGGCCGTCGACCCCCGCCTGCTGCAGCGCGGGTCCGGTCTGAGCGGCTACGTCGACGAATTCGTCCGCAAGGTCCGCGGCGGCGACATCGGCTCGCTGCCGGTCATCGTCGGCCTGGCCATCATCTGGCTGGTGTTCAGCCTCGACGACGGCAAGTACTTCACCGCTTCGACGGCCGAGTTCATCGCCTACTACATGGTCGGTATCGGCCTGTTGTCGATGGGTCTGGTCTTCGTCCTGCTGCTCGGCGAGATCGACCTGTCGGTCGGCTCGGTCAGTGGTCTGGCCGCGGCCGTCTACGCCGTGCTGTCGGTCAACCACCACGTCAACCCGTGGTTGTCGGTGCTGCTCACGCTGCTCACCGGTGCCGCGATCGGCTCGCTGCACGGCTGGGTCTTCGCCAAGATCGGCGTGCCCGCCTTCGTGGTCACCCTGGCGGGTTTCCTGGCCTGGCAGGGCGTGATGCTGTGGCTGCTGGGCAACTCCGGCACCATCAACCTGGACGACAAGGGCCTGAACCACTTCCTGTCCGGGAACTCCTACTTCCTCGGCGGGGACATCTCCGGTGGCTACCTGCTGGCCCTGCTGGGAGTGCTGTCGCTGCTGGCCGGCAGCTTCGTCGAGCAGGCGCGGCGCCGTAAGGCCGGCGTCCCGTTCCGTCCGACGGGCGAGATCGTGCTGCGCGCGGGGCTGCTGGCGATCGGCGCCTTCGGTGCGGCCTACGTGCTGAACCGGGCCAGCGGCGTGCCGAACGCGCTGGTGGTCTTCGTGGCGCTGCTGATCACTTGTGACTTCGTGCTGCGCCGTACCCGCTTCGGCCGCAAGATCTTCGCGGTCGGCGGCAATATCGAGGCCAGCCGTCGCGCCGGTATCTCTGTTCCGGCGATCCGGATCTCGGTCTACGCGATATCGGGCACCTTCGCCGCGCTGGGCGGCCTGGCCATCGCGGCCACCACCAACGCCGCCGGTCAGGCGGGCGCCGACCCGAACAACCTCATTCTCTCCATCGCCGCGGCCGTTATCGGCGGCACCTCGCTCTTCGGCGGCCGCGGCCGGGTCTGGTCCGCGTTCCTGGGAGTCCTGGTCATCGAGTCGATCAACGCCGGCCTCTACATGCTCGGCCTGACCCTCGACATCCAGTACATGATCACCGGTGGTGTGCTGCTGGCCGCCGTGGTCGTCGACTCGCTGGCCCGGCGCACCCAGAAGTCCTCCGGGCGGGGCTGACGGCGGGGAGTTCTGCGGGGGCGGGCGCGGTTCCGGGGCCGCTACCGTCCGTCGTCGGCCCGGCGCAGGCGCTGGACCTCACGTGCCAGACGTCCCACCGCGCCGCCGGCTTCGAGGAGGGAACCGAGTGCGGGGGGAGCGGGTTCGGCGTCGTGGACGGCTGCCACCACGTCCGCGATCAGGCTGATCTGCTCCTCGTACCGTGCCTGGAGCTGCTGCAGCTGGCCTTTGAGGAGAACCGCGTTGACGCGGGAAACGAGCAGGAGCGAGTCCAGGGGCTTGGGGAGGTAGTCCTCGGCCCCCAGCTCCAGGCAGCGGATGACACTGTCCATCTCGCCGAGCGAGGACATCATGATGACGGGGGTGTCCCTGAGGGCCGGGTCGTCCCGAAGCCGCTCCAGCGTGGCGTACCCGTCGAGCTCCGGCATGATGATGTCGAGGAGCACCACGTCGAAGTGCCCCTCGCGCAGCTTTTCTAGGCCGATCAGCCCGTTCTCCGCGGAGTCCGTCTCCAGACCGCCGACCTCCAGTCGGTAAGTGAGCATCATCCGGTTGGTGCGGTCGTCGTCGATGACGAGGATGCGGCCCTCACTTGTGGTCATTTCTCAGCTCCGTCTGCAGTGTCTCCAGCGCCTGGCGGGCCTTGAGGTACTCCGATTCCAACTGGGCCACCAGTGGCCCGGCCGAGTCCACCGAGCCGGAGGCGCCGAGGTCTTCCGCGGCCTGGCACAGGGGGACCAGTCTGCGGAAACCGAAGGTGTTGCCGTGCGATTTGAGTGTGTGCGCCGCCCGCCGGAACGTGGCTGCGTCGTGGTCGGTGAGACTGTCGTGGAGGTCGGTCATGAGGGTGGGGGAGTCCTCGCGAAAGGCTTCGATGAGGTCGACCACGAAACCTCTGTCGAGTGATTCGACCAACTGCCGGACGGCCTCCTGGTCGAGCGGGCCTTCCCCCGCGGCTTCGCGCCTGTCGGACGCGTCGTGGTGCCTGACATCCCGTGGTGCGAGCTGCACGCATCGACTGAGCGCGGCCGCCAGTTCCCCGACGTGCAGGGGTTTGCTGAGGTAGTCGTCCATGCCGGCGGCCATGCACTGGTCCCGGTCCTCGGGCATGGCGTTGGCCGTCAACGCGATGATGCGCGGGCGCTGGCCTGCCGGCCAGTTCTGGTGGATGCGCCGGGATGCCTCCAGGCCGTCCATCAGCGGCATCTGCACGTCCATCAGGACCACGTCGTAGCTTTGCCCGGCCAACGCCGCCAGTGCCTGTTCCCCGTCCGCGACTACGTCGGCCGTGTAGCCGATCTTGGCGAGCATCCGGACGGCCAGTTGGCGGTTGACGTCGTTGTCTTCGGCCAACAGGATGCGCAGCGGTACGAGGGGTGTCCGCTCTGGGGCGGTGTGCCCGTGCTGCGGCCGGCTCTCCAGTTCCTGCTCCATCTCGTGCTCCAGCTCGCCGGCGCGCAGGGTGTGGCACAGGTCGTTGTAAAGCTGGGAGAATCTGACCGGCTTGACCTGATATGTCACGAACTCCGCCAGTTGTTCTGAGGGTGCGTCCGGGCGGCCGAGGGACGTGAGCAGGATGAGTGGGAGCTTGCCCCGGTCACGGTAGCGCCGGATCTCCTGGGACAGCATGATCCCGTCCATTCCTGGCATCTGCATGTCGAGCACGCCCACGTCGAAGGGGTCGCCCCGACGGATCCATTCCAGGGCCTCCTGCTGGGAGCCCGTCGCGCGGACCACCATGCCCCAAGCGGTGCCCTGGTGGGTGAGGATCATCCGGTTGGTCGGGTTGTCGTCGACCGCGAGCATCCGCTTGCCGCTGAGTTCGATGAGCGAGGTGACCTGACGTATCCTCAAGTTCTGGGGAACCTCCGGGACCCGGATCGTGAAGTGGAAGGTCGAGCCGACCCCGACCTCGCTCTCCACCCGCATGTCTCCCCCCATGGCCCCGGCGAGCCGATGGCTGATCGCGAGACCGAGGCCGGTGCCGCCGAAGCGGCGCGTCGTGGAACTGTCCGCCTGCTCGAACGGCTGGAAGAGTGCACCGATGCGGTCGGCGGGGATGCCGATACCGGTGTCGCGCACCGTGAAGTGCAGGAGGAGGAGGCCCTCGTCGTCGCTGGACGGCTCCCGGTTCACCGTCAGCACGATTTCCCCGCTCTCGGTGAACTTCACCGCGTTGCCCAGGAGGTTGATGATGATCTGGGACAGGCGGACGGGGTCGCTCATGATTTCGTCGGGCATCTGGGGGCCGATGAAGTACGCGAGGTCCAGGGTTCCCTTCTCGGTCGCCCTGGGCATGATCACATCGAAGGCCGATTCGATGCATTCGCGCAGATCGATCGGCTTGCTCTCCAGAACGAGCTTGTCGGCCTCGAATTTCGAGAAGTCCAGGATGTCGTTGATGATGGCCAGCAGGTTCTCGCCGCTGTTCTGCACGATCTTCGCGAAGTTCCGCTGCTCGCTCGTCAGGTCGGTTTCCAGCAGGAACTCGGTCATCCCGATGACGGCGTTCATCGGGGTGCGGATCTCATGGCTCATCGTGGCAAGGAAGATGCTCTTCGCCTGGCTGGCGCTCTCGGCCGCATCCTTGGCCAGCCTGAGCGCTGAGGCGGCACGCTCGCGCTCCAGCACGCGTCCCAGCTGCGCCCCGAGATTGAGCAGCAGAGTCAAGGTGGCCTCGTCCGGAGCGGGGGCCTTCAGGGTCAGGAAGTCGAGGACGACGGGGATCTCCACGCCGACCGCCACCGGGAGGGCAAGCCGCCCGGTGACGCCGGCGTGGTGGGCCAGGGCGCTGGTGCCGTCGGAATCGTCTGCCGCGTCGGCCAGCCATGCCGGGCGGCCGGTCGTCCGTACGGTGGTGGGAAGGCCGTTCGGCGTCCGGCGGACAAGGGCGGCGACGGCCCGCACCTTCGTGGTGGCTCCGGCGTCGTCGAGATAACGGATGGGGGAGTGGGTCAGGACGTGACCGTCGTCACGGCTGTGGCGCAGTGCCGACGGCACCTGCCAGGCCTGCCCGACCGGCCAGTCCATGCTGCCGGCGATGAGGGACAGGACCATGCCGAGGGCCTCGTCCCAGTCCGCCGCCTCGTTCGCGGTGGCGGAGACCCGCTGGAGCAGGCTGAGGGAGGCGTTGCGTTCGTGCAGCTCGGCGGTCCGGTCCTGAACCTGTTGTTCCACGGCCGCGTAGCTGTCCTGCAAACGGTCGGCCATGGTGTTGAAGCCCACGGCGAGTTCGCCGATCTCGTCCTGGCTCCGGACTGCCGCGCGCCGGCTGAGGTCGCCGGTCGCCAGCGCGTGGCTGGCGCCGGCCACGGTGGCGACGTTGCGCGAGATCCGCCGGGCAAGGGCCAGAGTAAGGCCGATGATCATGGCGAAGACGAACGCGAGGCTGGCCAGCACCAGGAGGTTGCGTTGCTCCAGGCCGTGCTGGCGGGCGTGGAGCATGGTGCTCTCCTGGTCGAACAACGAGCGCCACAGCGCGTTGTTCGCTGTCAGCGCGGCGGTGGTCTGCGTGGTGTAGACCCCTGGCGGAAGGGCGATCGTGCCGGCGGCGACGATCTGCTGGTCGGAAGTTGCGACCACGGTGCGAACGGTCTGGGTCGCGGCGGTCAGGAGCGGGGCGAGGGTTGGCTGCAGGGCGGTGTTGTGGTTGAACGCCGCGGTGTCGGAGAAGGCCCGGTGCAAGGAGTCGTCGAGCTGTGCGACGTTCTGGGCGAGCACGCTGCTGGCCTGGGAGACCTCGATCCGGTCGGAGGTCGAGGCGCGGTGCCGGGCGAGGATCGGGGCGGCCGAGTCGCCGATCGCGTGGAGCTGGTTGACCAGCGCCGGTTCCCACAGCAGCAGCCCGGTCATCGTGTAGTACGTGTCGAGATCGGGGTCGAGGATGAGCTTGGAGGAGTCCCCGACGTAGGAGTAGAGCCCGAGAAGGTTGGTGACCAGCTGTCCGTTCTGTGTGTCGCTCGCGCCAGCGGTTCCCGGCGGCGTGGCCTTCAGCTGGGCCCACTGCGCGGCCAGCCTTGACGGTACGAGGGCGCCTTGCCCCTTGGCGTCCAGTACGTCGGCCGTTGTGCGCAGCGGCTGCTGCAGACGCGCGTCGACGGTCAGCAGTTGGTTGAACCCGGAATCGAGGGCGGCGGTGTTCGCCTGCAGTTGGCTTGCTGCCACGGAGCTTCCGGCGAGTTGCCCGTGGTCCAGGGTGCGGTGGACTGAAGCCTCCTCGACCAGCGCGCTGAGCGGGCGCAGGTAGTCGATCCCCTGCAGCTCGCTCGCCGCGAAGTCGATTCGGACGTTCTGCTGGTTGGCCAGTGCTGCCGCGGCCAGGCCCACGGGGACGACGAACGCGAGGCAGATCGCCATGAGCTTGTGCCGTAGGCGAAGCCGGAACCTGCGCCCCGGCTTGCGGTGCGGCCCCACCTCACCAGGGACGTGCCCGGCCCCGGCGCCGGATGCCGTCATCATGGCTCGGCCACTTTACTCAGCGTGGCTGCGCGAAGGCCGCGAGCTTCTCGGCGAGCTGCTGACGACCGTTGATCCCGAGTTTGCGGTAGGCGTCCTGCAAGTGTGCCTCCGTGGCTTTCGTCGTGGTGAAGACTTCCTTGGCGATCTCGCGGTTGGTACGGCCGGCCGCCGCCAGCTCGCAGACGCGGCGTTGCGTCGGCGTCAGAGCCGCCACACCGGTGCTTTCCAGAGCATGGGCGGGGGCGATGCCGGCCGCCGCGAGTTCGGCCCGGATCCTTTCGGCCAGCGGCGATGCGCCGCACTGCAGTGCGGCGCTGAGCGCCTCCTGCAGCACGGGAGCGGCCTCCTGCACTTGGCCCGTATCGCGCAGCACGGAGCCGTAGTCGCCCAGCGCCTTGGCGTACTCGAGGCGGGCGTTGGAGGGGCGCAGCCGGGTCGCTGCTTCGCGGAACCTGATGAGGGCCTCCTCGGGGGAGGGCTCCAGCCGGCCCAGCACCCGCAGCGCCCGGCCCCAGGCGCGCGGTGCGCTCCAGTTGCGGGCCAGGCGCAGCCCCTCGTCGGCCAGGACACGTGCCTCGTCGTTGCGCTGCAGCACGTGCAGACACAGGGCAGCCTCGGACTGCCAGGGCACCAGAGCGGGGTTCTCACCGCCGGCGGAGACGAAGGAGCGCCCTGCGGCCAGCGCGGAGTCCAGCGCCTGCTCCGGCTTGCCGGCGCGACGCAGCAACCTGCATCGGCTGAGCAGCAGGTGGTACATCAGGCCTGTGGAGGGGACAGGGTCCGGAGCGCCCACCCAGACCAGGGCCGCTTCCGCCTCCGCCAGGCGTCCCTGCTCCAGCAGCAGGTCCGCCAGCAAGGGCCCAAGGACGAGCCGTGGGAGCCGGACCGAGGCCGCGTCCGCTGCCGAGACGGCCTGGCGCGCGTCGGTCTCGGCCTCGGCGAGGTTGCCTCGGGCCAGCCAGGCCATGGCGCGATAGGTCAAGGCCACGGCCAGGCTGTTCATGGATCCGGCGTGATGGGCGTGGGCGACCGCCTCGTCCAAGCTTGTCATCACTTCGTCCCGGTCGGCGCTGATCAGCGCCAGCCAGCCGAGGGACAGACCGACGTCGCCGGCGGTCAGCTGCAGGAGATCCGCAGGGTTGTGCAGGGCGCGCAGCGCCCGGGGGACCGCCCTGGGATCGCCGAGCACGGTGTCGTGGCCTGCGATCACGCAGTCGAGTACGCGACCCCCTGCGGTCGGATACGTGTCACGGGAACGCAGTTCGGAGACCCGCCGTAGGATGTCGCGCCGCGTCTCGGAGCGGCCGGGCTCGTAGAACGGGATCGACAGGATGCACGCCTGGAGCTGGTGCAGCAGTTCGGTCTCGTCCTCGGGAACCTCCGCCAGCGCGCCCTGCCAGACCTCCAGCGCCTCCTCGTGGCAGTGAAGCAGCAGCAGGCTGCTTCCGAGGGCGAGCGCGATCTCGGCCCGGCGCTTCGGGCGGTGGGCCAGCTTGTGGGCTTCGGCCAGGTCTCCGACCGCGGCCTGGGGGTCGATCAGCAGCGACGCCAGGCCGAGTTCGTACAGGATGCCCGCTCGCCTGTCCTCCGGCGGGGGCTCGCCCACGCACCGCCGCATGAGCGTCACAGCCGTCTCCGGTGACCCGCGAGCCATGGCCGAATCCGCGGCGTCCAGCAGCAGCTGAACGGTCTCGGCCCGCTGGCCTGGCGCGGTGTGCAGGAGGTGGAGCGCCGACCGCTCGGGCGGAGTTCCGGCGGCGTCCAGGAGCTCCGCCGCCTGGAGGTGGGCGGCTCCGCGCTCGTCCACCGGGACGAGGTCGTGGACGGCTGCGTGCACGACGGGATGGACGAAGACGATGTCCGCGGTCTCCTCGCCCGGAGGGTCTCCCGTGACGCGGCCGGTCGCCTCCAGCGCGGTCAGCGCCTGCCGTGCGGTCTTGAGCGGCATCCCGCCCAGCTGTGCGGCCTTCTCCAGGGGGGAGCGCTCGCCAAGGACCGCCGCTGCCCGGGCCAGACGTCCGCATTCGGCCGGCAACCCGGCCAGCTCCTGCGTCACCCGGTCCGCGACGGTGCGGGCACCGGCTTCCGCCGTGGTGGCGGCCTGCGGGGCGGCAGGCAGAACGCCCTGCCGAGCCAACGACCGTGCCAGCTCGGTGACCAGCAGTGGGTTCCCGCCCGTGGCCGCATGACAGGCTCGGGCGAACTCCCCGTCGACGGGCTGCGAGGAGTCCGGTGGCAGGAGTTGCCGGCCGACCACCGCGGCGGTCGCCTCCAGGCCGAGCGGTTCCGGGCGCAGCACGGAGCAGGCCGGGTCGCTCATGACCTGTTCCAGCAGCGCGGCGGGCTGCTGTTGCCCGGCCGGCTCGCTCACCGCTGCGACCACGAAGCAGCCGAGGTGAGGAAGCCGGGGCACGAGATAAGCGAGGTAGCGCAAGGACGCGGTGTCCGCCCATTGCGCCTCGTCGATCAGCAGTAGCAGCGGCCGGTCGTCGCACAGGTCCGAGGTCAACCAGAACAGACTGTGCAGGACGGAGAACTCACCCCCGACCGAGTCCGCGGGCGCGGTGTCGTCCAGAGCCCGCCTGGCCTGCGCGGTCGCCCCGGACAGCAGCTCCCGCCGTTCGTGCGCGCCCAGCTGCGCAACGATCGGGGTGAACAGCTGGCGCACGACTCCGTAGGGGAGGTCCCGTTCCAGCCGTGACGCTCGCGCGGCGGCGATCTGGAAGACGGGCGAGGCCACGCCCTCTGCCCGGTTCAACAGGCTGGTCGTGCCGATGCCGACTGGGCCTGTGAAGATGAGGGCCCTGCCGCGGCTCTCCTGGGCGCTGGCGAGGCCCGCTTGCAGTGCACCGAGCTCTGCACCTCGGTCGCAGAGCTCCGCTGCGGGAACCATGGATCAAGTATGCGAGGTTTCCCCCTGGACTGGAAATTCATAAGTTTTTAGGGCAGAACGGACACATGACCGAGTCAAGGGAGTTGCTCCCGACACCGACGGGCGGCGACATCGGATTCGTCGGTCGGCAAACCCAGCTGGAGCAACTGCGGGTGTGCGCCGCCGGAGCGCGCGACGGGGTGCCTTGGATCGTCGCCGTTGAGGGCGAGGCCGGGATCGGCAAGACAGCCCTGGTCCACGCGGCGATGGGCCAACTGGAGGACTACGACGTGCTCTGGGCCTCGTGCGACCCGTTCGAGCAGGACTACCCCCTCGGCGTCGTGGAGCAGATCGTCAGGCGCCTTCCTGCCCCGCTGCTCGCCGACACCGCCCTGGTCAAGGCGGGTGCACTGGCCGGCACATCGCCCGCGCAGGTCGGGGCGGAACTCGTGCGGCTGCTCACCGCCGCCGCGAAGACCCGTCCGGTCGCGCTCGTCGTCGACGACGTGCAGTGGGCCGACCCCGGCTCGATGGCGGCGCTGGGCTTCGTCACCCGGCGGCTATGGGCCGAACGGGCGCTGATCCTGCTGACGGCCCGGACCGAGTCCGAGCACGCCAGCGGTTCGCTGATCGGTACGGAAAGCCACTGGCAACGGATGATCAGCGGAGCTGAACACGGCCTTCGCATCAACGTTCCAGGGCTCGACGAGACCCAGATCCTCGAACTGGCCCGACGCCTCGGCGCCCCCGCACTCAGCCTGTGGGCCGCCCGGCGCCTGCGGGAACACACCGGCGGGCAGCCGCTCTACCTCCGCTCGGTGATCACCGAGACCCCGGTCGAACAGCTCAACGACGAGCAGAGCCTCCTCGCGGCCCCGCAGTCCCTTGCCGCGGCGATCAGGTACACCCTCGACCGGCTCCCCGCCGACAGCCGGTCCCTGGTGGAGTCGCTGGCCGTCCTCGGCACGACGGTCCCGCTTCCGCTGGCCGCCCAGGTCGCCGGTGTGCAGGACTCGACGACGGCACTCGAACAGGCGCTGGACGCCGGCCTGGTGCAGTGGTGGCCGAGCGACCCCTCCAGTCCCCTCAGGATCAAGCACCACGTCCAGCAGGAAGCGATCTACCAGACCATCTCCCCCTCGCACCGCCAGGCGCTGCATGCCGCGGCCGCGTCCCTGGTGGACGTCAACGCGTCCTGGGCGCATCGGGTAGCGGCCACCAGCACAGCAGACTCCACTCTGGCCGCCGAACTGGAAACCGAAGCCGACCGGGTCGCCACCACCGGACACCTCGCCCGGTCGGCGACGCTGCTCCTGTGGGCGGCGAGCCTGTCCGAGGCACGGCCGCAGCATGAGACGCGGTTGCTGCGTGCCGTGCTCCGCCTGCTTCTGGCCAAGGACTACACCCGCGCCGCCACCAGACGAAAGGACGTCGAGGCCTGCACCGACTCCGCCGTGCGGACCTGTGTACTCGGCGGGCTCGCCTACGCGGAGGGAGACCTCAGGACCGCAGAACGCCTCTTCACGGACGCGTTGAACAGTTCCGAGGCGGAGGGCGAGGGGGCGCGGGCCGCGGCGCTCGCGCGCGTCTGGCTCGGCGCCACCTACACCAGGCAACGGCGCGGCAGCCAGGCCCTGCCCTTGTTGCTGCGTGCCGCCGAGCTGGAACTGCCCGCCCCCCGGGCCGTCAACTACGCGCGGCACGTACTGGCGGTCGCATCGGCGGACATCGGTGGCCCCCGCACTCACCGGTCGGCGCTCGCCCGCATCGACAACGACCCCGAGATCCATGCGCAGGCGGCGCTCGCGGCCAGCCTCCTGCTCAACCCACGCGGGATCCTGCGAGAGATGTCGAACGAACTACACGCTGGCATGGCCGACCTGCCGACGCTGGTCCGCCGCCAACGAGCCGGCGAGGCGGCCGCCCAGGTGCAAGGAGCCGAGTACTTCGTGCTTGCCGCCTTCCAGTACCTGGCCGGGGCGTGGGACGACGCCCGCACCACCGCGCGGAACGCACTGACCGTGGCCGCAGCCGGAGGGCAGCTGTTCGGATTCTCGGCCGGCCACGCGGTGGCCTCGATGTCGGCCGCGGTCGAAGGCCGGTGGGACGCCGCCCAGGCCAGCCTGCGGGCTGCCGAACGCGCCGCCGACCAGCGGCACCTCGCCCTCGACGCCGTGTATCCGATCCTCGCGGCCGTCGTGCTCCATCAAGCGCACGGCGAAGCGGCCGCCATGGCGGCCGCACTGCAGCGGCTCCCTGCGCCGGGCGACGACATCCAAAGCCTCGGATGGCAGGTCTGGTGGCTCCCCCTGCAGGTGGAGGCCGGCGTCGGCACCGGCCGACTGGAGGAAGCCGCCAACGCCCTGGCCCAGCTTAAGACACTCGCCGAGGACGTCCCCTGCCTACGGCTGACGACCTGCTGGCTGGCCGGCGCGCTGTACGAGGCGCGCCGCGATCCCGGGCGGGCCGAAACCGCCTACCGGGAGGGGGCCGCCCTGCCGACCGACTCCGACGAGATCCCGCTGCACCGCGCCCGACTGGAACACGCGTACGGAAATCTACTGCCCGACTCCGAACCCGACGCGCGCAGACTCCACCTCGAACGGGCCCTTGACCGCTACCAGGCGATGGGAGCTCACTGCTTCGCCCTGCAGATCGAACAACAACTGGACGAGGCCGCACCGGCCACTCCGCCGGCCGATCACGCCGCCTCGGCGCCCGCCGAACCTCCCTCGCCGCCACCGGCCGCCGCGCTGCCCGCCCGCCTGGAGGCTCAGCTCACCGACCGGGAACTGGCTGTGGCCCGCCTGGTCGCCGAAGGGCTGACCAACAAGGAGGTCGCAGCGAGCCTCCACGTCAGCGCGAAGACGGTGGAGTACCACCTGGGCCACGTCTACACGAAACTCGACCTCACCTCCCGCCGCCAGCTGCGGGCCGCCGTGCGCAAACCCGACGAAGGCCAGGAGTGACACCCCCGCGCGGGCGGTCACCCGACCCCGAAAAGGATCTTGTACTTCTTGCCCTGGTTCTCGTTGAAGACCGTCCACGCGCTCACCACCGCGTCCCGGTCCACCCCCATCTGCACGACATCGGGGATCGCGGACGGATAGGTGACCTCCACGGTCTTGCCGAAGCGGCCCTTCTTGACGGTCCCCTTGGTCAGCAGCCGCCCGAGGAAAGCGTATTCGGGACGGGCCGCTGCACCGTCGGGGACGAGCTGGAGCTTCCCGTCGAACACCCAGTACTCGGAGCCGGACCTGAGACTCTGCTTCTGATTGTCGGTAAAAGCCTTCGGGAGGCTTATGATGAACCCGTTTTCGCCATCCTTCCTGAGTTCGACGGCCTGATCCTTGAGCCATACAGAGCCACCGGTGCTCAGGCATCGGATGAATTCTTGTGGCAGAGAATCTCGGTCCAATTGGCCGGTGTCGGATTCAATGAAATTGAGGGCGTCGGCAATGGCGACAAAGCCCCCGCGGTGGATGACCATCGAGCCGGCCCCGGTCTCGATCTTCACATGCACCGCTCCGGCTCCGGGGGAGCGCCGGGAGGAATTCCTGGCAGTGTCCGCCTTTACCGCGTATTGCCGCCCCCCGATGCGCGCCAGCGTATCCAGGACGGGCTGCCTGTCACCTATGTTCGTCAGATAGGCGCACTTCACTGGCGAATTACTGCCCCGAGGAGGAGGCTCCTTGTGCTTCCGCAAATATCCATGGGGCCGCACTCCTGTGATGGCCAGCAGTTGGTCGGCCGTCCCCGATGCGCCCTCGAAGAGGATGTAATCATTGAGCAAGTAGTATCCGACGGACTGATCGTACCTCAGGTTCCTCCAGTACTGCCGGTTGATTTCGCGCATTTCCTCTGCGTCGATTTTGAATCGGGCACTGCGGCTCTCGAGCCCCGTGCTGAGCTTCACGGTCCCGTGGAAGGGGCGGCAGTTGACCCTCTGGGAATCTCCGGGCCGCATGTCCCGCACCTTGCGCGGAAATCTGTCCAGCGGGACATTTGCCCTACGAAGACGCACCCCGCCCGCGTCCGCCAGGCTGACGACCACATCGTCCTCCCCCGGAGGGGCAGCCGTGCCGACCCGCTCCGCCTTCTCCTTGGCCGCAGAAGGAGTCGAGGCCGGGATCTTCGGCTGTGCCGGGGCGACGGGAGTCTGTTTGGGTTTTTGGCCCGCCACGATCGGACTCCTCGCAGGGAGAGCCAGTGTCGAAGGAGCCGAAGTAGACTGCTTTAGTCCTGCGGACAGAGGTTGTTTCTGTCTCACGTCCGCCTGCTCGACGGTGCCCTTGGGAGGCTGCGCCGCGCCCTGGGAAGCCCGCCGGGCCGTCCAACCTGTAGCGTAGGGCTTAAAAATTTCCCGGTCTTCTTCTTTGGCCGGGCGGCGCTGTATATTTGTTTTCTTTGCCAGCTCGAACGCTATCCGTGCGCTCTTTGTAGTGAGAGCCAGCGGCATTTTTTCGCCGAGTATGACAACCTCGGTCGTTTCAGTTCGCCTTCTGAAGGCAGAGCCCGCGTCGCTTTCGTTGAACGTGTAGGTTATTTCCGTCTGAATCTCGCCGTATTTGACCGAGAATCCCTGGTTCGGCCCCGGATTCCATCCGGACAGAAGGTGCCAAAGATCCTCTACTTTGCATTTTTGCAACAATCGGGCGGCTGCTCCCAAAGTTCGTAGATCGACATCGTGCTTACCCGCGCCACCTAGGTCGAGCGTGAACTTTGCGGCATGGCTCTCTGACTTTTTTCTCCAGTACTCGTACTCCTTCCAGCCTTCCTCGCCTTTACCGTCCTTGTCATCGCTGTAGACATAGACGCCTTTGCTGTTCAGTGCATAGTACCTCGTGCCACGCAGCACGGCTCCGTCGTATTCGTAACCTTGTAGCTTGGATTCTTCGCCAAGCTGGCGTTCAAGGCGATTGGATATCTCTTCCCACGTCCACCATGTCTCCGATCCCTCCTTGTCGGCGTATACGTACTGCTTCTTTCCCGGATCCCATTTGTACCATTCAAGCTGCGGATGATCCTTCTTCCTGTCGAACTCAGGATTCACCTTGGCTTTGAGATCAGCAAATTCAATACTTTGTTGCCGTTCCCAGATGCTGACCAGCAGGCCCAGCGCCGAGAAACCTTCCTTGGCATCGGTCGCCAGAAAGCACCGAAGGACTTCACCCCAGTACCATCCGGTTTGCCCGCCTTCTTCAAACCAACTCTTGAGGGTGGGCAGAAGGGCAGCGTCACTGAGGTACATCCAGTTCTCGTCCCCATAGAACAAGAGATTGGCGAACCTCCGATTTACGTCAGGGCGCTCGTCCTTGTATGCCAAGCGGGGATCATCGGGGTCCCCATCAACGATCGGATGCAGTAGATACTTGAACGCTTCAAGGTAATCCTGATCATTGACCATTGGCTTCTCGGCTTCTATCCCATCCGTAGAAAAAGCTCGCTCCGTCGTCCTTGCCCGGAGGGCAGCGAGGCCGGTGCCGCTGGAAAGCCCGGCCGGGGCAGGAACGTTTGCTTGGGTGGCAGTCTCGCCCAGTAGGCGACCTGCATGGCAGGTCAGTAGGGCGTCCTTTCAGGCATTCCTGGATGTTGACTTCCTCTCCCTCCTCATGGAGGGGATTCGCCTCAGCCTCGCGCCTGAACCCGAATCCACCGGGTGATCTGCACAGTGGAGGGTTGCCCCAACGAAGAGATGCCTTGTGGCCTGCGATGTGAGTTCTCTACGCTCCATCACGCACGATCAGCAAGGCATCTCTTAAGACCGCGTCCTATGTGGTGATGGCTCGTTGGGCTGGTCATGGGGCGGGGTACGTGGAGTTGGATTGTTCCGGACGGGTTGTGGGAGCTGGCGGAGCCGTTGATGCCGCCGGATCGGGTGCGGCCGCAGGGCAGCGGGACGGCCAACGCGCCTGATGAGACGCTGTTCGCGGCGATCATCTACGTGCTGGTCAGCGGTTGCGCCTGGCGGTCGCTACCGCCGTGCTTCGGGGTCTCGAAGTCCACGGTTCACCGCCGGTTCCTGATCTGGTCCAGGGCGGGGTCTGGGGCCGGCTGCACGAGGCCGTGTTGCACTTGCTGGACGACGCCGGTCTGGTCGACGTCTCGCGCGTCGTGCTCGACTCCGCCCACGTCCGGGTTAAAAAAGTGCCCCTATCTCCTTCGGCAAGCTGATGCGATGGCGGGGGCTTGGTAGAAGGTGCCGTCGCGGAGCATGGCGAACAGGACGTCGACGCGTCGTCGGGCGAGTGCGACGAGGGCTGCGACGTGGTGTTTCCCTTCCCCGCGTTTCTTGTCGTAGTAGGCGCGCGACTCCGGCTGCGACAGGGAGGCGAACGCGGCGAGGTAGAGCGCGCGTTTGAGCTGCTTGTTGCCGCGTCGGGCGGGGTGTTCACTGCGGATCGAGGAGCCGGATCGCCGGGTGACTGGAGCCAGGCCGGCGTAGGCGGCCAGGTGTCCGGCGGTGGGGAACGTGCTTCCGTCGCCGACGTCGATGAGGATGCGGGCGCCGGTCCTGACCCCGATGCCGGGCATGGAGGTCAGGACCTGGGAAAGAGGGTGGGCCTCCAGCAGTTCCTCGATCCGCGCGGCCAGTGCCCTGCGCTGGTCGAGGACTGCGGCGAGGGAGGCGGCGAGGCTGGGGACGATCAGTGCCGCGGCCTCGGTGCCAGGAACGACCACGGTCTGCTCGTCGAGTGTGGTGAAGATGTCCTCCACCAGCCGTTCGGCCATCCGCGGGGCATTCGGCCGCAGCAGCGTGACCAAGCGGCGGCGTCCGGCCTTGCGGATCTGTCCGGGTGAGCCGAAGCGCTCCAGCAGGGCGAGGACAGCAGGGTGGTCCAGACGCGGGCCCAGGACCTGCTCGAGCGCATCTGCAGTTCAGCCAGGGTCTCGTCGGCCGCCTCAACAGTTCGGAGGGTGTGCGGCATCATGCGGGCGGCGTCTGCGATGACATGGGCGTCCCTGGCATCGGTCTTCGCCTCGCCGGGGTAGAGGTCCGCGATCCGGCGCATCGTCAGACCGGGTAAGTAGGCGATGCGGCAGCCGGTGTCCCGGGCCACGGCCAGTGGTAGGGCCCCGATCGAGGCGGGCTGGTCGACGACGACCAGGACGGTGCCGTGCCTGGCCTGGAGCTTGGTGAACAGCTCGCGCAGCTTCGGTTCGGTGTTGGGCAGTGGCTTGTCGAAGACGGTCTTTCCGGCCGGAGTCAAGGCCGTGGCCTGGTGCTCGCCCTTGCCGACGTCCAGTTGTTCGCCACCTGGCGCTACCACCCGGTATTCACCGACAGCCCGTTTGAGATGCTCCAGGCCGAGCACCAGCACCGGCAACACGCCACGATCGAGCAGGTCATCGCGGACGGCAAGGGCTCCGCGCTCGCGAACCTACCCTCGGGATCGTTCCAGGCCAACGCCGCATGGCTGACCCTGTGGGCAATCACCCACAACCTGCTGCGGGCCGCGGGAGCACTCGCCGGAACCGCCACGATCCGCGCCCACCTCGTCCACGTCCCGGCCCGAATCGCCCGCTCGGCACGGCGGTTGACGCTCCACCTGCCCACACGCTGGCCCTAACAGCACAACTTCACCGACCTGTTCGACGCCACCTATCCACCACCGGCGCGCTAACCACCCGACCACCGCCCGCGAGGGCCATACCAGAACAGACGTGGAAAAGCTGGGCAGACCAGCCGGCACTCCACACCCTCCACCCGGGAATCAGCCCCGAGCACCCGAAACGATCACTCCCCGTCACCTCGGTGGATTCGGGCTGAGACTCCGGCGGCTGATCCCCGCCGGACGCTGCCGCGCGATCACACAGCGCCTCCGCGGCAGCACGAAGCCGCTTCACCCCGTTTCGGCCTCCAAGGATGGAGCGGGCTTCGACGTTCCCGTCCTCAGAAGCTGTATGCGGGCTCAACCGGCGCCCAGGGGCCGTCGCCCGTCGCGGCCTTCTGGTGGCGCGCCAGCAGGACGCGGCCGTCGCTGGCCAACGATCCGTTGCCCATGGCGTCTGCCGCGGCGATACCGCGGCGGAAGTGCTCGCAGACGGCGCAGTCGTGCGCCTGTCCCGGCTTCTGCACGTTGTCCATGTCGTCGCCCCTTCCGGCGTCGGCCACAGCCCCGGACCGTTAGCGCGGTCGCGGGGCGCATTTACTTCAATCGTAAAGAGCTATGCATGGCTCTGTATAGCTCTTAGGTGCTTTCCGGACGTTCGCGCAGGTCAAGGGAGACGTACGGTGCAACTGTGAGCACTGTCCCCGCCTTCGACCCGCCGCCCGAGCAGCTGCGATACGTCGCATTGGCCGACCACGTGGCTGCGCGGATCGCAGCCGGCGAGCTGCGCCCCGGCGCCCGCCTTCCCTCCGAGCGGGACCTGGCTGCGGAATACGGTGTCGCCTACCTGACGGTCCGGCGCGCTGCCGAAGTGCTCCGCGAGCGGGGGCTGATCGTCACCGTGCACGGACGCGGCACGTTCGTGGCCACACCGCCGGAGCAGTAGGCCGTCCGACCGCCTACGTGATGCGCCTACGCTGTGGGCCTGGTTTGCGTCGAACCATGAGCGAAGCGACAGACTTGACGGGTGCGTTTCTCTCTCGAACGACCTGGCAATCCTGCTCGGCAACGTCGTGTCCGCCGCAGCGCGCGGGTCCTGGCCGATCTGGCCCACGGACGCCTGCAGGCCAAGCACGGGGAGCTGATGGAAGCGCTGCTAGGAATGTGATTTCGTCGGGCCATATGAGGACCACGATTCCGCTGGCATTGGGAGCCAGGGTTGGGCCGTTCGTGGCGGGGATGTACTCGCCCGTGGTCGGTGATCTCCGGTGTGAACGGGAGCCACTCCGCTGAGATTGGGAGCCACTGATCGGGTGACCTGCCCGATGTCACGGGAGTGTCCGTGGGGCGGGGGGCCGGGGGGCCGATAGCTTGTGGCTGCGGGCCCCGGGGGCCGCCTCCCTGACAAGATGCGGTCAGGGGCCCGCGCCCAGTTATGCCTCGGGCGGGACGCCGAAGAGCCGTTCCAGGACGGGTCGCGCGCTGGAGTGAAGCGGCGGGGGCTCGGCGAAGGTGTGCCACCAGCGGAAGTCCCCGGGCCAGGTGAACTGGCCGGCCGCGGGGATCGTGACGTCGAAAGCGATCTGCAGGACCTGGCCGTCGTCCGGGATGTCCCAGACGCTCGACGCGGCGAACGCGTAGTCCCAGCCCGCCAGGCCCAGGTTGACGGTGCAGAGCCAGTCCAGGGTGTCCGGGACGGTCTCGCCGCGCTGGACCCAGGCGAGCGGAGGCGACCACTGGCCGTCGGCGGGCTTGAGCAGGAGGACGTGGTCGCGGTCGTCGCTGCGGTGGACCAGGGCCAGGACCTGGAACCGGTTGACGCCCGCGCGGCGGCTGTCCTTGACCAGTTCGGCCAGGGCGGCGTCGGTCGCGTGGTGGCGGCGCCCGGGGTTGTCGGAGTCGGTCATTTCGGCGCCGGGAAGAGGGATTCCTGGGTGGCCTGATCGCGGTAGGACTCGGTGCCGGTCTGGATCAGCGTGCAGCGGAACGTGATCCGGTCGGCGATCGCCGCGCAGAGGCGGGCGTCACCGAAGGTCTTGTCCCACTCGGTGAAGGGCGAGTTCGTCGCGACCGCGGTGGCCTTGCGTTCCTCGCGCTCGGTGAAGATCTGGAACAGCAGCTTCGCGCCCTTGCGGTCCAGGTTCAAATACCCGAATTCGTCCAAACACAGGAGATCGATCTTGCTGTAGCGGGCGATCACGGAGGAGAGCTTGCGCGACGCGTCGGCCTCGGCGAGCTCGTTCACCAACGCCGAGGTCGTGGTGTAGCGGACCGACAGGCCGGCCTCGGCGATCGCGGTGCCGATCCCGATCAGGAGATGGGACTTGCCTGTGCCGCTGTCGCCGATCAGGACCAGCGGGCGGCCCTCGCGGACCCAGGTCGGGGACTTCAGGTCAGCCACGACCTCCGGGGTGACGTTCGGGTTCTTGGCGAAGTCGAAATCCTCCAGGCGCTTCGGCCGCGGGAACCGCGCCAGCCGCAGGAGCCTCTGCTGGCGGCGGACGTCACGGTCGGCGAGCTCGACCTGGAGCAGGTCCAGCAGGAACTGCTTGTAGGTGGCCTGCTCGCGCCGCGCGGCCTGGGCCAGGTCGATGAACCGCTCGCGGAACGCGGGCAGGCGAAGGTCCCGGCAGGCCTCGTCGATCAGCATGTCCTCCGGGTCCCCGGGCAGGGACTGGCGCCGCGGCGGGATCCGGTCGGTGTCGACCTCGTCGTCGTGGTCGGTGACGGTGATGGTGGGGCTCATGCGCCGTGGCCTTTCTGGGTCTGGCTGGTCGTGACCGGGTTCAGGAGCCGGTCGTACTTGCTCATGTCCGGGAGCGTCGGGCGCGGGTCGGGCGGCAGCCGGCGCGTGTGCAGGGAGATCACCCGGGCCCCGGTGCCGTCCTCGCCGGCCGGGACCTCGTCCAGGTCGTCGGTCAGGAGTTCGGCGTCCTCGGCGTCGGTGCCCTCCATCGCCTTGCGGGCCTCGATCGCGACCATGTCGGTGGAGACCGAGCCGATCCGCAGGCAGGTCATCATCGCCGCGACCAGCGCGTCGGCCGGGAGCTGACGGTGCAGCAGCAGGACCTCGATCAGCATCCGCGTGCCTTCCCGGTCACCCGCCTTCTGCTTCGCGGCGGCCCAGAATGCCTCGTGGACCTTCGTGAAGCCGCCCTCCGCGCGGGCCTGCGCGAGCGCGGAGGCGCCGGCGAACGCACCCGGCTTGACCAGCAGGATCTCCAGGTAGTGGTCCAGGAAGTCGTGGTAGGTGTAACGGCGGGTCAGGCGCGGGTGGCGGGCGACGACCTGGCGACCGTCGAACACCCAGAGCTCGTTCGCCTTGAGCTTGACGCGGACCTTGCTCCCGATGAACTTCGCCGGGACCGAGTAGTAGCCCTGGCGGACCGTGATCCGCGAGTTCCTGGCGACCGTCGGGGTCAGGTCGATGCCGCAGTCGTAGTCGTCCGCCGGCAGCGGCCGCAGCCGTTCGCGCTCCTGCTCGAAGTCGAATCCGATCGAGGTCGGCCGGCCGTGGATGTGGCGGGCGTCCTCCGCGACGTCGATCGCGGCGAGGCGCTCGTTCAGCTCCGCCAGCGAGTCGACCACCGGCGGCGGGACCAGGTGCTTCCTGCGGAACCTTCCGCCCTCGTGCTCGACGCCGCCCTTCTCATGGGCGCCGTCCTCGCCAGGGGCGCAGTAGAAGGCCGAGAACTGATACCACGACCTGAACGACGCCCACCGGTTCGACTCCAGCCGGGACCGGCCGAACAGGACCTGCTTCACCGCCGGCCGCAGGTTGTCATAGCGAATGTGCACCGAGGGGACACCGCCCAGCACGGTGAACGCGTCCAGGTGGCCTTCGAGGAAGGCCTCCTGCGAAGCGGTCGCGTAGACGCGGTGGACGGCCTTGCCGGAGTAGGACAGCCGCAGCGTGAACAGCACGCACTTGCGGCGCTGCCCGGCCAGGTCCAGCCAGAAGTCCGCGAAGTCGACCTCGGCCTCCTCACCGGGCCGCTTCGCCTGCGGGACCATGCCGTCCAGGTGCCGCCGGCCCTCCAGGGCCTCGGCCTTGATCTGCGGGCGGCGCTTGGCGACGTAGTCGTAGACGGTCGTGGTGCGGGCGTGCTCGAAGTCGTGCTCGGCGGCCAGACGCTCCATGATCCGCGGGATCGTGTGCTTCTGCTTCGCGGGCGCGTCCAGGTCCTCGCGCAGCATCGCGTCGATGAAGCTCTTCACCGGCTCCAGCACGCTCGGCCGCGGTGCGGGCGGCTTCCGCTTCGGCGGCACCGGACAGTCCAGCGCCCGCTTCACGGTGTTCCGCGACACCTTGAACTGCGCAGCCAGCTCCCGCCCGGACAGCCCCTGCTCACGCTCGGCCCGGCGGATCCTCTCGAACAGCACTTCACGCGACGTGCCCACCAGCGGTCTCCCTGACCCGGACCGTGATCAACAAGCACAGCGTGACGGCCAAACGGCCCACCACTCCCGATTACGCCGAAAGCGGCATGTCACACACCATCACACCGGGTGGCTCCCGATCTCGCCGGAGAAACACCGGCTCCCGATCAGGGCGGAGTCGTGGCTCCCAACAACCCCGTAGAAATCAGTCTCGGACCGTGGTGCGCAGGGCCTTCAATTCTCCGGTCTTGAGCCGGTCCTCGATCCGGTCGGCGCCAGTGGCGCGGGCCGTGTCGGCGGCCTTCTTCAAGGCCAGTATCGAGTCGATGGCCCGGTAGGCCGCGCAGCGCGCCGCCTGGCTGCCGCGTTCGGTGACCGCGATCAGTTCGCGCAGGGCGTGCGCGGCACACAGGGCGTGGGTGGCCTGGGTGTAGGTGTCGTATGGGGCCCAGGCGTCATGCATCGCGACCCCGGTGAAGCCGGGCAGGATCCCGGCGGCGTCCGTCCCTTCGGTTCCACGCCGTCGGTGCACGCTCAGGTGCACGAACATGCCGGTGGAGGCGGAGTGCAGCCAGTGCAGACGCCCGGCCGTGCGGAACCCGGTCTCGTCGAAGAACGCCAACGGCGCGGTGACGACCTTGTCGGCGACCAGGCGGCCGAAGGCATCCAGCCGGGTGGCGCACGTGCGTATCCAGGAGGCCACCGTGCCCGCGGCGACCGGCGCGTCGAACAGATCGGCCAGTGCCCGGGCGGTGCGGTCCTTGGACAGGAACTGCCCGTGCATCAGATAGATGCCGGCGGCCGCCAGGCGGGGTCCGTACTGCACCGGGGCGACCGGTACCTCTTCGGGCACCAGGGCCTTCTCGGCCCGTCCGCAGGCGCATCGGCAGGTGAGGATCCGGTGCTCGGTCACCTCCAGCCCGATGCGTTCGGGCAGGTCGAAGACCTGCCGGCGCTCGACGTGGGCCACGCCGGCTTCGGCCAGGTCGCTGCCACAGCCGGCGCAAGGGCCCTGGGGGCGGTACTCGACCTCGTGATCCGGGTCGCAGACCTGCCGCAGCGTGATGCCCGGCTGGCCCTTGGGGCGGCCCGGACCTCGGCCCGACTTCTCACGCAGCGACTTCGGCGCCGGTTTCGCCAGCCCGTCCGCTGACGGCGGTTTGGACGAGTTCGTGGAGTTCTGCCCCAGCCGGACCTCCAGGTCCAAGATCCGGGCCTTCGCCTCCACCAGCTCCGTGCGGACACCAGCCAGCTCGTCGAGGGCCCTTTCCAACCTGCCGCTGAGCTCGACGACCAGCGAGGACATCTCCTCGTAGGTCGGCAGCGTGGATTCGGCAGGCACAGCCCGTGATCTTCGCGGTCAAGCACCAGAAGATCAACTCAGACCCGGTCGGGCACCTATCCAGTCACTCGGGCCGATGGCCGAGCCTTCCGCTGCCTGTCCTCGGACTCGCGCTCGCCGCACTCGTCACTGCCTGGGGATGTGGCGCCCGGAGCGGATCGCGGGGATCGCCCTGGCCGCTCTGCCCTGCTTCCTCGGCGGATACCTGCCCACCGTCTCCGGCTATGGCGTCGGGCTCAGCGCCGTCGCACTGATCCTCACCGCCGCGACGATGGCCGCACTTCGGCGGCGTCGCGCGCCCACCCGGCCCGCCTGAGACGCAGGCGGGCGACGCCGCCGCGGCGGACCGGTCAGGCTCGGACAGGGGGCGGAATCGGTCCCATTCCGCCCCCTGTCCGATGCGCTATGCGGTCCGCGTCACGGCCACCCTGGCGCTGCACCAAGCCGCGTGCGTCCATTACGCCGACCCTGCCCAGAGCCGCAGGGCACCGGCGGTCAGTGGGAGGTGGCGTGGACGGCGTCGAGGATGATGTCGGTGACGGCGTCCGGGTGGGAGACGGCGACGGCGTGCGAGGAGTTGACCGCGCTGGTGTGCGCGTGGGCCCGCTCGGCCATGAAACGCTCCGCCGCCGGGGGGATCGTCTTGTCCTGATTGGCGACCAGGTACCAGGACGGGATCGTCCCCCAGGCGGGGGTGGTGCTGGGCGCGCCAAGGCTGGTGGCGTCGATGGGGCGCTGCGTGGCGGCCATGACGGCGGCGGTGGCGGCCGGGACGTCGGCCGCGAAGGCGGCTCGGAACTTGTCGGGCTTGATATAGAGGTCGGTGGCCGTCTTGCCGTCCGGGAGCGGGTAGGACACCTGGTTGAGGGCGCTGCCGAGTTCGCTGCCGGGGAACTTGCCGAGGATGTCGTTGGCGCTCTCGCCCTTGTCCGGGGCGATGGCGGCGATGTAGACGAGCGCCTTGACCTGGGGGTCGCCGGCGGCGGCGTCCGTGATCACCTCGCCGCCGTAGGAGTGGCCGACCAGCACGATCGGGCCCTGGATGCTGTGCAGGACGCTGGCGAGGTAGGCCGAGTCGCTCGGCAGGCCGCGCAGCGGGTTCGCCGGCGCGATCACGGGGTAGCCGTCGCGCTGCAGGCGCTGGATGACGCCGGTCCAGCTGGAGGCGTCGGCGAAGGCCCCGTGGACCAGGACGATCGTGGGCTTCGCGGCCGTGTGGGCGGGTGCGAGCGTGGGCGCGGCCATGGCCTGCTCTGCGCCGACGAGTCCTCCTGCCGCGAGGAGTAGAGCCAGGCTGACGGTCAACGGTCGACGGCTCTGCTTCATGTGTGCTCCCAAGTGAAAGGTGGAAGTGGCTGGGCCGTCCGTTGGGACGCCCTGCCGCTTGGGAGAGCATTGATCACAAGGCAATAGTTGTCAAAGCAATGCTTGCCTAGGAATGGGTGATGTGCATCACGGCCCGCGGTCGCGGGGCGGAAGCGCCGCAGGCACAGCAAAGGGCCGCCGATGCCCGCAGTCGGTGGTGCGCTGCCCTCGCGAGGGGGCGGCCCAAGGTTGTTCGACTGCGGCTCGGCGGCCGTGGTCACACTGTGCGTCTCACCTGGCGCCCGGCGGATACCCGTTCGGGCGTCCGTTGGTGCCGTGGACCTCCGGGTGCGTTCAAGAGACCGTGCGCAACTGTCGGCGGGAAGCCAGCCCCAGCTTCTGGTAGACGTGGCCCAGGTGGTACTCGACCGTCTTGACGCTCAGGAACAGCTTCTTGGCGATCTCATGGTTGGTCAAACCCTGGGCGGCGAGCCGGGCCACCAGCTGCTCGCGCTCGGTCAGGCCGGTGAACCCGGTTGCCGCGGTCGGTTCCGATGCCCTGGACCCGTTGCAGGAGGCGAGGCCGGCGGCGGTCCGGGCGGCGAAGGGTGCGGCGCCCAGCGCGCTGTAGCGCTGGTGCGCCACGCGCAAAGCCTCGAAGGCACGGCGGTGGTCACCCCGGGCGAGCAGCAGCGCGCCGTAGGCGTGCTCGAGCCGCGCCCGGTGCAGGGGAATGTCGTCGGGGGTGTCACCGAGGGCGATCCCGAGGCGGTACGCCTCCAGGGCTGCCACCGGGTCACCCTCTCGCTCGGCCAGCTGGCCGCAGGCCCAGGCGGAGATCGGGCCCAGGCACGGCATGCTCTCGGCCAGTTCGCGCAGCGCCGCGCAGCTCTGCCGGGCCTGGGCGAGCGTACCCGCGTACACGTGCGCTTCCGCGAGGAGGGGGAGCCAGGCGATCCGCCAGGCCGGCCGGATGTCCGAGTCCAGCTGATGCAGGACCGGACGCAGAGCATTGAGCATGCCCGGGCCGTCCGCTCGGGCCTGGGCGCAGACGGCGGTGGCCAGACAGGCGAAAAGCAGGTCGAAGTCGGGGCTGATGCTCGCCGCCAGCGCCGTGGCGGTCTGGGCATGCTGCTCGGCCTCGTCCCAGTGGCCGTGTCCTGCGGCCACCGCGGCGGCGACCGCATGGCACGGGGTCAGCCCGAGGACGTAATCGTCCACGACGGCCTGGGCGAGGAGCTGCTCGGTCAGCACGGCCGCCCGCTCCCAATCGCCGACCAGGTAGAGCAGGAAGGGCAGGGTCATGCAGGCGCTGTTGAGCCGAAGCTCGGAGACCGGGGAGCTCTCCAGCTGGCGGCTCATGTCGTCGATCCCGGCACGGAGCCGGCCGGCCAACCCGCGCAGCAGGCCCCGGGCGAGCAGCTGCGGGCCGTCGCCAGTCCCTACCAGACGGGGGTCGGCCGGTAGCCGCATGAGCGCGGGCATGGACTCCAGGGTTCGCGCGGGACCGTCGATCTCCATGACGATGCACGCGAGGTAGAAGCGGGCCTCCTGCAGGGCACGGGAGTCCAGCAGAGCCCGGTCCAGGACTTCATTGAGCAGGTCACGGGCCGGAGCGCGGCGCATCTGCCACGCGTACATCTGGCCCAGGCCGAGGCGGATCCGGTCCGCGAGCGCCGGATCGCCGTCCGGGCCGACCGCTTCCAGTGCCTGGAGGTAGTGTTCTTCGGCTTGGCCGAACTTGGCCGCGAAGTGACAGTAGCGCGCCTGGACGTAGGAGCGCAGGGGGCTCGGTGCACACTGCTCGACCTCGGCCCGCAGCGCGGCGGAGCGACGCGTGTCGTAGGCGAGCCGGTACTGGTAGCGGGCGACCGTCTCCAACAGGCGGCGCTCGTACTCCGCTCGCGAGTCCGACAGCTCGGCCGCCCACTGCAGCAGGACGGCGGCGTGCGCGATCCGGCCGGATGCGGTGACGCGGGCGGCTTCGTCCTCCAACTCGGCGGCGAGGCCCGGGTCGACGTTGTCGGCGGCGGATACCCGGTGACGCCAACTGCTCTCGCGATCGACCAGAGGGATGACCGCGAGATGCAGCGCCCGGCGCCGGGACGGCTCGATCGCCGAGTAGACGGCATCACGCTGCAGCCGATGCTGGATCCGGATCGGGCTGGAAGGGTCGGATGGCCGCCAGCCGACCAGGCCGGAATCTATCGCGGGTCCCAGGGCGGCCGACGCGTCACCCAGTTCGGCCAGCTGCCCGACGAAGGCCAGGGGCGCCTCGGCGTCCAGAACCGCCAACGCGTCCACGAGGAGCCTGCTGTCCGGCGGCAGTCGTAGGAGAACCTGGCGCACCGCGGCCGAGAGTGAGTCCGGCAGAGGCAGGGGGAAGGTGGGGTCGGCGAGATCGCGCGCCCCGCCACCCGTCAGAACCGAACGCAGGTAGAGCGGGTGGCCGCCGGTGTGCTCCCACAGGCGCCGAGCGGTATCGGCGGTCGACGGTACGCCCCGCACGTCGGCCAGAAGGTTCACGTCCGCGATCGTGAGTTCCGGCAGCCGAAGGACGGTGGCTTTGCGCGCGGCCGAAGGGAGGCGGTCGAGAGCCTCGGCGGCGGCAGGGTTGAGCGCCTTGGCCCGGCTGTCGGTGCCGGCCGTGACCAGGACCAGGACCCGGTCCGCCCAGAGGCGGCGCAGGACGAAGCCGAGTACGCGCAGCGACTCCGCATCGGCTGAAAGGATGTCGTCGACCACCAAGGCCAGTGGCCCCTGCGCCTCCGCTGCCCCTATCAGTTCGATCAGATCGGTGCCGACCTCGAGGGGAGAGGCGTCCCGGGCCGGCGTCCGGGGCAGGCCCCGGTCCGGCACGGTGAGCGCGGGGCCGACCTGGCGCAGCCACTGGTCGACGACGCCGAAGGGCAGGTCCTGCTCGTCGGCGTCGCAGCTGGCCCACCAGACGGTGAAGCCGTCCAGAGCGGCAACTGCCTCGCGGACCAGCGCGGTCTTGCCGATGCCGGTCTCGCCTTCGACGATCACCAGGCAGGGCGTTCCCTGCGCCGCCTCGTCGGCGGACTCGGCCAAGGCCGAGAGTTCCGCTGCCCGGCCCACGAAGGCCCACGGGTCGGAGGCGGAGTACAGCGAAGTCATGCCGGCGACGATAACCGCCGGTCGCACGCGGTCGAGCTCCGAGCACGGCCACCGGCCCGCACGCACCCCAGGTCTGACTGTCGGTCAACGACGCCGGGTTCTTGCGCGCACGGGCAGCGGTGTGCCTCGGGTCCCGGGCGGGCGGATAGCCGGGGTGCGGAAGCCCCGCTACTGCCAATTCCGCAGCTCATGAGGCACGTGCGCGGCGTGCGTCTGGACGCCGGAGCACGCGGCAGGCGGCGACGTCACGACGTACGGACTCATCCCGGGCCTCACCAAGGGGAACCGTCCTGCCCGATCGCCGGGCGGCGGCGATGCCTCTACGGGAGCCCGGCACGGAGCGATATCGCGCGCCCGTGCGGGCCGAGCTGCCCGATGAGCTGCCCGAACCGGGCCGGGCCACTTTCCGGAGCCCCTCGGCGCCGCTGCCCAGCATGCCGCCGGACACGTCAAAGCGCCCCCAGGCGGGGCGCGCTGGGGGCTTGGCACATCTCGGTCGTGGTCTGCGAAGCGGGTCAGAGCGCCGGGGCGTTCGCCCCGAACCCTGGCGTCACTCCGGTTCGGCGGCCTGGGTCGAGGGCCAATCCTCAAGGCGGTACAGGGTGTCGAGGGCATTGAGTGTGATCGTCCGGAAGGCTCCGGACGCCTGGAGGTAGATGGCCACCGGGCCCTCGTTCGAGCTGGTGTCGATCTCCTTGATCGTGATCTCCTGGGGCCGGGTGTTCTCGGTCGTCGACGTCCACACCTGGCCGGGAGCCGCGAGCACGTACACGTTGCCGCTGGCGAACGCTTGCACCGCGACCCGTAGCGCCGCAGTGTCCTCCAGAAGATCCTGGGCCTTCAGTCGCGCCTGGTAGTCACGTACGAGCTGTGTCGCCCGGGCGGCGCCGATGACGCGTTCCAGTTCCATCGTCATGATGCCTTCCCGTGGGGTGCCCGGAGCTCCGGGACTCCTGCGATCATGATGGCTCCTTCGTACGGGATCTCGGAGCGCCAGGTTCTTGCGCCCGGGGAGGCCCCAGTATGCGAGCGCCGCCCAGCGTGACGGCGGGTCCGGCGGCGTACGCGCTCGGGCACACCGCGATGCCCGTTCGGCTGCTCATGCGGGGAGTGACGCGGTACCTCCGTGGCAGTGGAATGGCGGGACCGGACAGCCCCTGTCCGACTAGAAAACGCAGGCGCCACGGAAAGATCAAGGCGGTACCAGTGCGCGGAAACGTCAAGTGGTTCAATGACACCAAGGGATACGGCTTCATCTCACGGGACGGAGATGGCGTTGATGTATTCGTGCACTTCAGTGCCATCATCGGCCGTGGCCATCGAACGCTCTACGAGGGCAACGTCGTCGAGTTCGAGGTCGAGCAGGGCAAGAAGGGTCCGGCTGCCAAGAACGTTCAGGTGATCGCGGAGGGCGTCCCTAACCGGCTGCAGCACGCCCGTCCCCAGCAGACCCGGAAGGAACCGGCTCGGGTCCTCTTCGACGTGGATCACAAGTCCTGAGAGGAGCTGGAGCGAGCGTCAGGGACGCCCGCCTTCTCGCATCGGTGTCCGGACCCCGTTGTTCTGCGGGGTCCGGACACCGCTTTGCGCTGATTTGCATCGGACCGCTGCATCCCACTCGCCGCCGACGTGCGGCACCAGCCGGTTGGCTTGGGACCGGGCAGGTCCCCGGCTCTCGCGTCTCCGCAGCGACGCTCTGACCGGCCAGCTCCGGCACGGCGGCCACGTTCAAGAGTTCCAACCCACCGTATAGCGCACCGTGCGCCGGGCCGTGTTCAAGGTTTCGAGGTGGTCGGCGGTCGTGTTCGCCCCGACTGGATGCTCACCGTGAACCTCGCCCACGACCTGGACTGAACGCGAATTGGAGCGGGCCGAGCCGGACACCATGCGCTACCGGCTCTACCACCTGCCCGCCCGTTTCGCCAGGCGCCAGTGGCTGCTGCGGATCGACCGCCCGCACCTGGCCCTGGGCCGACCAGGGCGACTCTGCTGCTTTATTCGGTCAGGCCGTGAGTCGGTGGCTGAGGCGGGTGAGACGGCTGGTGCGTGACAGGGCGGGTGGGGTGTTTTCGGTGCTCCAGTGGGCGTCGAGGCGGATGATGTTGAGTGCGGTGGCGGAGAAGGCGTGCTGGAGGCGGACCTTGGGCAGGCCGCGGTAGCGGGCCCGGCGGATTCCGGTGACGTCCAGAGCCTGGTTGATGGTGCCCTCGACTCCCGCGCGCAGGGCGTACTTGGCCAGCCAGGTCGGTTCCGTTTGCTCCTTGCGGGCGGTGTCGAGTCGTTCGTGCAGCTCCTGGGGCTTGACGGTGAGGGTCCGGAAGCCGCGTCGTGCACTGGTGCACCTGGACCGGGCTGGGCAGGGGCGGCTGTCGTAGCGGGAGAACTCGACGACGATCGCCGCGGTGCCGTGTTGGGTGACAGGGGAACCATCCGGTACTGGTCCGGCCTTCGGGGCACCTCGCCTGCCGGGCTTTCCAGTCGATGCGGAAGGCGTTCTTGTCGAAGCCCGCGGCGGCCTTGGCCTGTGGGGAGTGGTCGGTCCGCATCGGCGTGACCATGGTGATCTCCTGCCCGGCGGCCGCTTGGACCAGCGCGGCCGAGGGGTAGCCGGCGTCCAGGTAGTGTTCGCCCGGGGCCAGGCCCCGGGCGAACAGGTTCTCCTGGATCGGCGTGGTGGCGTTCACGTCCGGCACGGTCGCGTCGGTGGTGTGCACGTCCGTGATCAGCCGTGGCAAGCCCACCGGCGACGGCCCGCCACCGGCTTCGGCTTCGGCTTCGGCTTCGGCTTCGGGAGGGGCGTCGCAGCTTTCCGTCAGATGGATCTTGTATCCGCACCAGAAGAGGTCCTCGCCCTTCGCCGCCCAGCGCGGGTCCGGGTCGTACGGAGAGGCGAGGCGCAGATGGCCGGGCGGGACGCCCTCCTGCTCGGCCTCCCGCTTGCGGATCACCTCCCGGCCCCGGGCATCGGTGGTGACCATGTAGGTCTGCACCGTGATCCGCCGCAAACAGCGCGACCGGCTCCAGGGTCCGCAGCACCGGCGGGGCCGTCGGTGCCCACACCGCCCGCAGCACAGCGAGAGCGTCCTGCCCGAACACCGTGGCCAGCCGGTCCCGCTTGGTCTCCGAGGCCGGCAGCTTCCAGCCGTCCACCCGCTCGCCGTAACGCAACGCGAACTCGGGCACGTTCACCACCTGGGCCAGCCAGGTCGGGGCGACGACCGCCAACGCCTCCAACGCGGCGCGCACCGACTCTCCGGCCAGCTCCAGGCGGTTGAGGTCCCGCACCGCGCTGATCACATGGGTGGAGTCCGTGCGCTGCTTGCCCCCGGACCCGACCAGTCCCTGCACACGGCACCAGTCCAGCAGCCGGTCGAAGACCAGGCGCTCCATGCCGTGCTCGACCAGCCGGGCCCGGAACCGGGCCAGGACGCTGTCGTCGAAGCCGGTCGCGCCCAGTTCCATCCCCATCGCGTACTTCCAGTCGATCGCGCGCACCGCCATCACTGCGGCCTGCCGATCGGTCAGGTCCTCGGCGAACTGCAGCACCGTGACCAGCGACAACAACGCCGGCGACAGCCCCAGGGCACCGCGGACCCCGAACGCCCCCGTGAACGGCGCGTCCGCGAAGACCTCCCCGAGCCGGTCCCGCACGCTCATCGCCAGCGAGCCCTTCGGGAACGCCGACCGCGCGACCCGGACCGTCTCCTCCGGAATCTCCGGTAAGCCCTTGACCTGCAGCGACATCGCACCACCCCCTACGGCCCCACGACAGAACACGGCCGCAGAAGCGATCATCCCTCAACCACCATGACCATGCGGCCAATTACGCAGCAGAGTCGCCCTGCTGGGCCGACGCCTTCGTCCTGGCCAGGGAACGGCTCACCACACTCCCCGCCGTCACCTGACAGCCGGTCCCGAACCCCGACGATCAGGGGGAAACCGCAGGTTCGGGCAAGTGGAACCCGGCGTCCCCGAAACGACCTTGACGACCCGTCCCGAGCGGCGAAGGGACATTACGGGGAACCAGCCGAGCCGATCAGCGACCACTTACCGCTGACGAATCGAGGTCGAAGAGCCGTCCGGGCAGGCCTGCGAGGTTAAATTGCAAGCGAAGTCACCTGTCACGGACCCAGCCTCCGACCTACGCAAATGATGGAAGTCGTCAATCGAGATTGATTCGCTATATATTAACATTGGCTTTTTCCTCGAGTGCTTCCAAATTCAAATTCTCCTTCGAGCGCTTCACTGAATTGCTAATGAGCTCAAGGGATTTTTGAGTCTTGCTGGCATCGGTGATGCTCTGATCCAGAATCGGAATAATGCCACGCAGAGGCTCCACGTCTACAATTATTTCCGACAAGACATCGAGTGCATTCTCGTGGTCGACAATTCGCTCCTCGATCTCAATCACCGCTTCCGTATTGGAGCGCTTATTCTTCCTTAGCCTCTTTAGAAGTTGCTTTATTCTTTCATCCCGCTCCGCAAGTTGCCTGCGCAGCTCCGCATTCTCCCTCAGGAGCGCACTATTCCCTCCGAACTGGTTTTGCATCTCTGTCACCTGTTGCTTGAGCTCTCGCGTCAGCTCCAGGTTCTTTTGCGCTGCATCTTCCTCGCTGGCGAGCCACTTCAGATACTCATCGTAAATGTCGGATATTTGACAGGCTCCAGTATATATATTAGTCAAGGCCGCACCTATGCCGGTGGCAACCGCACCCCAGGCTTGTATGGCATAGCCGGTATCGACCCCGGAAAGATCGCTCACATTCATTGGCGCGGCATCAAGAGGAGCCTGTATTTGCTGGGCCTGTCCGAGCGGTATATTGGTTCCGATCAAGGTGCCGGCGGAAACAATACTGCTCACCATATTAACGCGTGCATATCGGAGTTTGTTCACAAGTTCGGGGGGGCATCGGGGTGGCGCCCAAAACAGTGAGGCATACCGCCACGCCCCATGAGGCGGGGGTGCAACGGGAGGCTTCATGCGCGGAGGCGGCGGACCATTGTCCTCACTTTCGGAATTTCCCTCAGAGTCAGAGTCGTAGGCTTGCATAGCTTCCATTATTTTTCTCCTTCTGAATTCTCAAGGGAACCGAGCATGGCGTCGATATCGGCGAGCATACTGTCCACGCTGATACCCAGCCCGCTCTGAAGAAGGTTGATGGCGACATCAAGAGGAACCTCCTGATTGTCTTTTTCCCCGAGTTCACTACTGACGACCTGCTCGCCTTTGCTGCCGATCACGTACTGCCATTCGCCGTTGTAAAACCAGGCCTTGGAGGCCTCGTCGTAGGGGAGCCAATCACCCTTGTAAAACCAGCGATTGGAAGCCACGTCGTAGGGGAGTCGGCGCTCGGTCTCGTGGTCACGCTCCCACAGGCCGGTTTCCCGGTTTTGGTACTCACGCACTCCGTCGGTCGCGGTTCGCTGCCAGTTGTCGTCTGCTTCGACGTAGTGCGGCCCGGTCTGGTCTTGCGCCGCAATTCGTGCCTTAATGGTCAGCCACTCGCCGCCAGAAGGGGCATCGGAGTACAGGTACTCGCGTCCGACCATCCGATAGTATTGGGTGCCAGGGATCGGGTCGCGCGCGAACCCAGCATCGTTGCTCAGACTGGTTTCTTTGGTAGCGTCAGCCTCCTGCCGAAACCAGACCGTGATCGCCGGCTCGAGAAAGACGAGAAAGTCAGCGAGGCTTCCGCTCATCCACATTTCGAATACGGAGGACTCATCGCCAAACCATTGCTGAAGTGCGGCGAGGACCTCCACGTCGGTCCAGTTGGTCGTCCAGGTGGTGTCATCGTCGAACCAGAGCCGAGCAAGATCCTCCCTGCACTGATTCTTCGCTCTATTTGTCTCTGCGTCCAGTTCTGTCTCGTCAGCCGTGACGGGACTGAGCCACTGCTTTAGCAAGATCGCATGGCTGGCGCCAAGTGCCATAGGTTTCTCCCTAGCGAGTTCTGTCAGCCCAGCGTCACGGTCCATGTGCTCTCTACAAGAGAGACCCTCTACCCGTGGGAGCCGCGGCTGGCTCCACATCATGCTCGGCTCTGATGCCTCTGTTGTCCTGGCTGATCGTGCGCCCTTCGGGGCAGACAGGACAGGTACTACAACACCGTCGCGTTAGTCTTGATCTGCTATGAAACAGCGTCCCGCTCCAGGTCACGTGATTTGCTGTGGCGGGAGCGAGACGTCGTGGCCCAGCTGTGTGAGCTGACCTACGAGGCGGCGGGTCTGGCGGGACTTGTGGATCCGGTTGACCCTGGATATTCAGCGGCCGGCCGGATCTGATTCTGAGTCAGCAAAGATGCCCGTGGCTTACGAGGATGCGATTGCCCGATGGGGAGACGTGCGTGTTCCCGCGGGCAAGGTGGGCTCCAGGGCCTGGCTCCTGTCCTGCCCGCCCGTCAACACTTGCCGCATGACTGATGTGACCGACTGCATGCCCGGGCTCGACCAGACGCGCACCGATCCAGGACTCGACATCCTGTCGATGTGCGCTCCGCCGATCGAACGCGGCCACCCCCGCTCGGTCCTGGACGCGGCCTTTCTGGTGGCCTACATCAACGGCAGCCAGCCCTACGCGGAGAAACTCCGGGGCAGCAGTGCCGCGGTGGAGGAGGCGCTGCCACCGGGGGGCCGCCTGCTGCGCTGCCACAAGTCCGAGGCGGAGAGTGTCTACCTGGTGGGCGGCCCGGGCTGGACGATGAAGCTCGTCTACGCGAAGTCGGCGGTCTTCTCCAGCTCCTGCGACGTAATGATCACCGCGGTCGACAAGGACCTTGCCCACCGCGTCCTGAAGGACGCCGGTCTGCTCGACGAGACCCAGGCCGGCAGCGAGACAGACGTGCCCATGGGCTTCTGGCACCTGTCCTCGCATGGCAGCGCCCGCGTCTCCTACCGCGACATCCATGCCCCCAGCTGGGACGACATCCACGACAACTACGCGGGAACCGTCGACCGGTCTTTCGGGGAACTCACCCGGCTGACCCCGGCCACCATGGCCGGAAAGGGCCGGCTCGTGCTGATGTACGGGCCTCCCGGCACCGGTAAGACCACCGCCATGCGCAGCCTCGCCCGAGCCTGGAAGGACTGGTGCCACGTCGACTGCGTCCTGGACCCGGACGCACTGTTCAACAACACCGGTTACCTGATGGACCTCACCCTGTACAACCACGGCGGCCCCACCGGGGGTTCCCCGGACAAGTGGCGGCTGCTGCTGATCGAGGACTGCGACTCGCTGGTGCGCGACGACTCCCGCCGCGCCGCCGGCCAGAGCCTGGCCCGGTTGCTCAGCCTCACCGACGGCCTGATCGGCCAGGGCCGCAACATCATCGTTGCGATCACCACCAACGAGGAACTCTCCCGACTGCACCCGGCCGTCACCCGGCCCGGACGGTGCCTGTCGCGGATCGAGGTGGGCAAGCTTTCAGCGGCCGAGGCCACCAACTGGCTTGCGGACACCGGCGTCACCGCCGACCTCACCGGAGGCGCGAGCCTGGCGGAACTCTTCGCACTGCGCAGCGGTCACCTGCCGTCGCTCGAACCCGCGCCCAGCTTCGGGATGTACATGTAGCGCGGCCGCAAGGGGGCCACGCGTCGATATCCCCCGTCAGGCGTCCCGACTCACCCGCAGCGCCCACGCCACCAGTGGAACCTGCAGCGGAAGCCTGGCCAGCGCCGCCGCCCGCAGCGGTTTGGGGTGGTGCCGCCAGTCGTACGCCATCTGCACGTTCGCGGGGAACACCGCCACGAACAGACCTGCGGCGGCCAGGGCACCGGCGCGGCGCGTGCGCGGGGAGGCGACGGCTGCCCCCACGGCCAGTTCGGCGACACCGCTGAGATAGGTCCACGACCGCGCGGACCCGGGCAGGGCGTCCGGCACCATCGTGTCGAACGGACGCGGCATCGCGAAGTGCGCTATGCCCATTCCCAGGAGCAGGCCGCTGAGCAGCCGGGCGGAACGGTTCGGCGTGGACATCGGACTCCTTGTGCACCGAAGAGGAAAGCTACCCAACGGTAGCCCACGGTGAGTGCCTCGCGGAACGGTGCGCCCACAGGCTGCTACCGAGCAGTGCCGCCGTCGTGCGGCTCTTCGATGCCGGCTCCCTTGACGGGACGGGGCGGCAGCGGGCTGCGGTTCTCCCGCACACGAACGGTGGTGAACCGGCGTTCTGTGGCCGTCTCGGCGGGGCCGGGGGCCGGCGGAGGGGTCGCGTCGGTGTTGAAGTCGAAGTGGAGACCCGCGGCAGGAGAGGCCACGTCCAAGGTGGCGGGTACCAGCGGGGCGGAGACCGTCAGATCCAGGAATGCTCCCTGTGCAGCGCCGAGCGACGCCCACGCGCCGCGCGCGCTTTCCGTGCCGGCGGGGGACCCGGCGACCAGTTCGACGGGCAGACGGCATTCGGCCAACGAGCCCGACAGGCAGGTCGCGGGCAGCACGTCGGCGCCGGCGAACGCGGCCAGGATCTGGCCGAGCGTCTCGTGCTCCACCGCCGCGGTTGCCGCGCGGCAGGTCACCAGATACGACAACTGGTAGCGGCGCGACGAGTCGCGACGCCCGATGACCGTGCGGGACCCGTCACGGACGTCGGTCCAGCTCGCATTGCGTCGGGTGGGGTCCTCGCACACCTGGTACATGAAGAGGTGCACCACCGGGGCTTGTCCGGCGCCCCCCGGCGGTCGGGGGTCTCCGTCAGCGGGGCTCTGGAAAGTGAGCGTCGCGTCCTGGGGCAGGTGTGGCGCCAGGAACGCGCGCAGGGCTTGGTCCACCTCGTGCAGCATGCGGCAAGACTTCCACCGTTCGAGCGCGGCCCGGTAGGCGTGATCGGGTGCCCACGGGGTCGTGACCGGCTGCCCGATGGGGCAGCTTTCGAGGTCCATCGGACCGTCCGTCGGCCCATGGGTCTCCTCCGGTGGCACTGCGACTCTCGGCGGCACCAGTCGTTCCGATCTACCCGCGGGGAGAACGCGTGCCCAGCTATCTGTCACCTGGCGTCTATATGGAGGAAGTGTCCTCCGGGTCCCGACCCATCGAAGGAGTGGGCACGGCGGTTGCCGCGTTCGTCGGCTTCACCGAGAAGGGCCCCTTCAACGAACCGCAGCTCGTCACCAACTGGACCCAGTTCACTCAGACCTTCGGCGGTTTCGTCGAGGGCACGTATCTCGCCCAGGCCGTCTACGGCTACTTCCAGAACGGCGGCGGCGTCGCGTACGTCGTGCGCGTCGGCAGTGCGGCGGAACCCGAGGCCAAGCCGGCCCGGGCGCAGCTGCCTTCCGGTACCAGCCCGACGCGGCCGGCGTTCGCCGTGCGTGCCCTGACGGCCGGACCGGCCACTGCCGGTCTGGCGGTGGAGGTCGCCGACGCCACCGAGCCGGGTGAGGACAACTTCAAGCTGATCGTCACTCAGGACGGGCAGGTCAAGGAGACCTTCGACAACGTGTCGGTCCGCAAGGGCCCGCACAGTGTCATGACGGCCGTGCGAGGCGCCTCCAAGCTGATCACGATCGAGGAGGTCAAGGGCGCGCCGCTGGTGGCACCCGCAAAAGGCAAGGTGGACCTGGCCGGCGCACCGGCGCCCGCTCCCGCCGCCGTGCCGCAGGTCTCGCCCGACGCCTATGTCGGCAACTCCTCCGACCGCACCGGCTTCGCAGGTCTGGAGGCCATCGACGAGGTCACCATGCTGTGCGTGCCCGACCTCATGGCCGCCTACCAGAACGGCGGGATCGACCTGGAGGGCCTCAAGGCGGTGCAGCTGGGCATGATCGCCCACTGCGAGCTGATGGCCGACCGGGTGGCCGTCCTGGACGCCCCGCCCGGCATGAACGCCCAGCAGGTCAAGACCTGGCGGCAGGAGACGGCCGGTTACGACTCCAAGTACGCGGCCCTGTACTGGCCCTGGGTCAAGGTCATGGATCCGCAGTCCGGCAAGGCCGTGCACGTGCCGCCCTCGGGCCACATGGCCGGCATCTGGGCGCGCAACGACGCCAGCCGGGGTGTTCACAAGGCACCAGCGAACGAGATCGTGCGTGGCGCGATCTCGGTGGAGCTGAACATCACCAAGGGGGAGCACGACCAGCTCAACCCGCTCGGCATCAACTGCATCCGGGCCTTCCCCGGTCAGGGCATCCGGGTCTGGGGCGCGCGGACGCTCTCCAGTGACCCCGAGTGGCGCTACCTCAACGTCCGACGGCTGTTCAACTTCGTGGAGGAGTCCATCCTCCAGGGCACCAACTGGGTGGTGTTCGAGCCCAACGACCCCAAGTTGTGGGACTCGGTCAAGCGCACCATCACCATGTTCCTGCGCACGCAGTGGCGCGCCGGCGCCCTGTTCGGCCGCTCGCCGGACCAGGCGTTCTTCGTCAAGTGCGACGAGGAGAACAACCCCGGATCCAGCCGGGACCAGGGAATCCTCAACGTCGAGATCGGCATCGCCCCGGTCAAGCCCGCCGAGTTCGTGGTCTTCAGGATCTCCCAGTTCGCCGACGGCTCCGGACTCGAGGAGTAGCGGCGCCCAGCCCACCGCCACCGTACGCCAGTTGTTTGGAAGGAAGTGAACCATGCCCCCAGGCCTGGGTCCCGGGCAGCCCGAGGATGCCCTTACCGCTGCAAGGTTCTCCGTCGTGATCGACGGGTACGAGATCGCCTCGTTCCAGGAGCTGTCCGGCATCACCACCGAGGTCGAGCCGGTCGACTACCTGTCCTCCTCCGACAAGGAGGTCATCTTCAAGAAGCTCCCCGGTAAGCGCAAGCCGCCGACCATCATCCTCAAGCGAGGCAAGACCTCGGGGGTGGAGCTGTGGTCCTGGCACCAGAGCGTGCTGGCAGGGGACATCGTCGCCGCTCGTAAGAGCGCGTCCCTGGTGATGTACAACTTCGACGGCCAGCCCGTCGCGCGCTACTACCTGGAGCACGCCTGGCCGTGCAAGCTCGAGGTCAGCGCGCTGAAGGCCGGTGTCAGTGAGGTCCTTATGGAGACCGTGACCATCGTGTGTGAGAACCTGCAGCGGGTGGCGCCGTGACCATGATCGCGCCAGAGACCACCCTGCGCACCGAGTACCCCTTCGTGCTTCCCCGCGGCTTCGTGGACGAGCACGGCACTGTCCACCGTGAAGGCGTCATGCGGCTGGCCACGGCCAGGGACGAGCTGGCCCCCCAGACCGACCAGCGGGTCCGGCAGAACCCGGCCTACCTCACAGTCCTGCTCCTGGAGCGGACCGTGACGAAGCTGGGCACCCTGCCGGCGGTCGACACCTTCGTCGTGGAGAACCTCTTCGCCTCCGACCTGGCCTTCCTGCAGGACCTGTACCGCAGGGTCAACCAGGAGGGCCACACCGAGGCCGCCGTCACGTGTCCCTCGTGCGGTCATGACTTTGCGGTGGACATCGCCGGTGATGCCTCGGGGGGATCTTGATGTACGCGGCTGACCGGCTCTGGGAAGAGGCCGCGTACATCGCCTATTACCTGCACTGGTCGCTGGATTCGATCCTCGACCTCGAGCACCCGGTCCGCGAGCGCGTCATCGACGAGATCGGACACATCCACACCCGCCTCGGTGGCTGACGCCAACCACCACCGAGTGCGGCCGTTGTTCCCGTTGAGGAAGGTCACCTTCGATGCGCTGGTCCCTGCGCCGCAATTCCAGTCGAGCGGACGCCGACACCGAGGGGGCGGCGACCGAAGTCGCCGCGCCGGGCCCGGCGCCGGCCGGCCAGGGGCCATCGGGGGGCCCATCCGCCCCTGCCCCAGGCCCGCGGCGGTCCTGGCGTGGGACTCCGGTGCTGCGCCCCACCGTCGCGCCCGAGCCACCACTGGTGGGTGCGCGCGCTTTCGCCCTGCCCGAGGTCAGCGGGACGCGCAGCCTGCTGCACCTGCGCCCTGCTGCGCCTGCACTGGTGGCAGAGACTCCGAACGGCCTGGTGACCGGCCTGGCGCGGCCCCTGGCACCGGAGCCGGACACACCCGCGACCTTCGCGCCGTCCCCCACACAGCTGGCCGCGGAGCCGTCCGCGGCCACACCGCACGAGTCCCAGCCGCTGACGCTCGCCCCGCTTCCACGGCCCGCAGCGGTGTCGCCCCCCTCCGCACCCGCGCCGCTGACCCAGGCCACGGACGCCTACGTCGGTCCCGCCCAGGCCCCGGCCGAGCCCTACCGTGCCCCCGTGTGGCTGCGCGCGGCCGCCACGATGCCATGGGCCGCACCCATCTTGGACAGCGTCGCGGACACGGACAGTCCCACCGACACGCTTCCCGATCTCCCGCTGCCGCTCACCACCTGGGCGACGCCCAACGGTCCCACGCCGCCCTCCGCGGCAACCCAGGCCGCAGGCCGTGATCTTCCGGCGCTGCCCACCGCGCCGCAGTCCGTCCGGCGCCGCAACCTCGCGGACAGCCGCAGGGTCGGACTGGGTTCCCCCACCAGCCTCACCTCCCAGCCCGCCACCGCGCAGACGCCGACGGAGGCCGCTCCGCCGCTGGTGCACGAGGCGCAGGCGCAGGAGGAGGACGACGAGCCCGGCGAGGGCCACATCCCCCAGGCGCTGCCGCCGCCACCTCCGCCGCTCACACCGTCACCGCCCCCGACAGTGCCGCACCGCGAGCCCTCGGACAGGCCGGTCCCCTCGGCGCCGGTCCACCCTCCGCTCGTGCATCCTGCCGCGCCTCCACCTCCGCCCGCCCCCGAGCCGGTGGTTGTGCAGCTGCCCTTTCCTGTCTCCGAATCGCTGCCTGCGAGCCTCCCGACGCCGGTCGCGGCCAGTGCGCAGTCGGCCACCCCCGTCTACGTCTCCGCCCCCGGGCCCTCCGCGCAGGCCCCGCTGCCGTCTGTGCCGGTCCGTCTGCCCACCGACCCGCCCGACGTCGAGCGGGTTCCCCAGTCCATGGCGGCCGCCTTCAAGTCCTCATTCGGCGCGGAGGTCTCCCGCGTGCCGATCTACCGGGGCCCTGAGGCGTCCTCGGAGGCCCGCCGCCTCAAGGCCCACGCCTTCGCGCGCGGCGGCGCGGTGTTCCTGCCGGCCGAGGCGGGCCCCCTCAACGCGCCGCACGCTCGCGGACTGCTCGGTCACGAACTGATGCACGTCGTCCAGCAGCGCTCCCTGGGCCATGCCCTGCCGCCCGAGCACACTGCTCACGGGCGCGCGCTCGAGCAGCAAGCAAGAGGAGCACAGGCCCTGTTCGGCAGCGGCTCCGCCGCTTCCCCAGCGCCGCTCACGCACGCCCCCACGGTCCAGGCGCCGACGCTGGATGCGGGCCGCTACGCCGGCCAGGTCGCCGAAGCGCTGATCCAGATGGGCCTGGCCCACCGCGACGGCAGCGGCAACATCGTCTACGGCGCCGAGGCTCTCGACCACGTCGACAGCAGCGCGCCTGCTGCCCAGCGACTTGATGACAAGGAGGAAGGCACCGCGGGCGGTGCCGAGGAGCAGGCGGCGAAGTTCCTGGACTTCAAGCTGAGGGGCGCTGCGGCCTACCACGGGGAGGATCCCTACGAAAGCTTGGACGCACTGCTGCGGAAGCATCCTGAGCAGGTTGAGGCGGTTCAAGCCGAAGTGGAGCTGTGGGGGGGCGCCACCACCGAGCAGCTGCAGGACAAGGAATGGCTGCGCAGGGCGAAGTTGGCGGCTTACCACAATATCGGTCGGACCATCGATGAGAACAACATGTCCGATTCGGACAAGAAAAAGTTCGAGAAGGAGGTCGACGAGGAGTATTCGCGCCTGAAGGACTGGGTGGCTGCCGGTGGCAGCGGTGACCAGTTCTCAGAGAACCGCGTTCCGCCGGTGATCGGTCTGAAGGACACAGAAGCCAGGCGCGTACTTGAGAAGCTGACGGCAAAACTGGGGAAGGACCGGGTTCTGTGGAAGTCACAGCCCAGTCGCGTCAAGAAGGGGTTGGTCATCCATGTCAGCCCCGGCGAGGGAGCCTTCATCGAGCTGCCGGAGGACGACTCCCACAACACGGGACCCCTGCTGCTCGTGGTGGTGTCCGCGGGGCTCGAGGGCGCCGAGCAGCGCGGGAAGGCTCTGGCGGGTGAGTTGGCCCTCGGAGCCATGAACATGGTGCAGGGCATGCTGGGCAAGCGCCTCAGCGCCGACAAGAGTCGTGAACTTCGGGAGTACTTCGTCGGCTCGTCGGAGATCGCCGGCAAGAAAGCCCCCGGGGGCGACTCAGGAGGTGCGGTCGGCCTCACCGGGACTGCGCCCGAGGACACGGATGACGCCGCCGGTTCCGAGCCGCAAGGCCCCGCTGAAAAGGCCAAGGGGTTCGTCCTCGGCGGCGCACGGCAGTCCTGGTCGGCCAAGGCCGGAGAAGGCGGCGAAGTCGGCGGCGCCGGTTCGGGGGGAGGCTCCTCTGCGCCTGGTGGGGGTGGTACGTCCGGGGCGGTTCCGGGACCCGCGGCCGTGGCCGCGGGCGGGGCTTGCTCGGCCCTGAGCTGGCGGCTGTTCCGGGGGCTGAGGGGGAGGAGCCGGAGGAGGCCGGGGACGTCGAGGAGGCTGTCGCCACCGCGGCGGTGAAGGCCGCGTCCAAGAAGAGCGCCGTAGCTACGAAGAAGCCCGAGCCCAAACCGGTCCGCATGCCGGATCTGGTCGGACTGAGCAAGAACGAGGCCGTGCGCCAGCTGAAGGCGCTGCACATCAAGCCCGAAATCCGCACGCAGATGAGCGCCCACAAGCCGG